>NZ_AUJJ01000018.1:0-116631 GCF_000424165.1 Butyrivibrio sp. AE3006
CCAAATTTACTATGCGCGGTTCCGTACAGTTATTGGGCTTTGACTTGTCTAGTAGCCTTACCCCCATATCAACATAGCCTCATATATGGTTTCTGTTCGTAAGGTCGGAGATTTGCCTACACCTTCCTTCAGATTCCCCTCACGTTAACGTGGTTATACCACGAAAGGACACCCTTGGTGTACAGCTATGCCCTTCCCACTGTCGGGCGGGCTAGGGACTTTCACCCATTAGAAACGTGCGCCGTCGGGCACACTAGAAAAAAGGACATTCCGGTAGTCACCGAAACGCCCTTGTTTCCTTGCATAGAAGTATTCAGTTTTAAAAAAGAAAAGGCGCATTGAAACACTTAAGTATTTCAAAACGCCTTTGTTTTATATAACAATACATGTTTTCTGATATTTTTGGCAATTGATAATTCCTACAAAAAAATGCAGATTTTCGAAGGGAATAATCAATATATTTGCCAATTAGGCTTACTTTAAGCCTTCAGGTCGAAAACTGTTGCCTCGTAAGGTCTGATGGAAGAAGCCTTTTCTTTGTAATTGCTGATGAGTATTTCTCCTCCTGTCATGGCTTCGATGCTCTTTGGAACATCAAGAGTCTTATCTGTGAAGTTACATACAACAAGAAGTTTTCTGCCGTTGAGGCTCCTTGTGTAAATAAAGAGATTCTCATCTGCTGCTTCTAAGAGCTCATATGTGCCATCAACTATGATGTCGTTTTCCCTACGAAGAGCGATAAGCTTCTTATAGTAATTAAATACAGAATCAGGATCATCAACCTCTGCTGCAGCATTGATCTTCTTGTAATTGGGATTAACCTTAAGCCAGGGCTTACCTGTGGTAAATCCGCCGTTTTCACTATCATCCCACTGCATGGGTGTTCTTGCGTTATCGCGGCCTTTAGCGCTGATGACATTCATCATCTCTTCATGGGTGTAAACTTTGGCATCCGTAACAAGATCCTTGTAGATGTTTATCTCCTCTACGTCATCACAATCGGAGATTTCCTTGAATGTATAGTTGGTCATTCCAAGCTCTTCGCCCTGATATACATAAGGAGTTCCCTGCATCATGTGAAGGCAGGTAGCAAGCATCTTGGCAGATATTTCTCTGTACTCATCGGAATCATTGCCCCATCTTGATACGATTCTCGGCTGGTCGTGGTTATCCCAGAAAAGGCTGTTCCATGCAACACCGGCAAGCTCCTTCTGCCATTTTGTGAGATTCTCTTTTAAGTCAGGCAGATACAGTTTCTTCATGGTCCACTTACCATGCTCGTCGGAATCAAGATCCATGTGCTCAAACTGGAATACCATGTTCAGCTCTTTGGAATCAAAGCCCGCATACTTTTTGGCTTCTTCTATGGTTACGCCTGCTGCCTCTCCTACAGTAACAAGGTCATACTTACTTAAAACCTTCTGGTTCATCTCCTTCAAATACTCATGAACGTGAGGGCCGTTTGCTGTGATGTTTCCGCAAAACGCGTACTTTTCTCCGGGTCTTACAGGACCATCCTCATAAACTTCTGGCTTGGAAATCAGACTGATAACGTCCATTCTAAAGCCATCGATTCCCTTTTCACACCACCAGTTCATCATGTCAAAAACGCCATCTCGTACCTTTGGATTTTCCCAGTTAAGGTCAGGCTGCTCCGGAACGAACTGATGCAGATAATACTGGCCTGTGGTCTCATCAAACTGCCATGCAGAGCCGCTGAAAAATGCACCCCAGTTGGTGGGCTCATGACCATCAACCGGATCCTTCCAGATGTAGTAATCTCTGTAGGGATTGTCCTTTGATTTTTTACTTTCCAAAAACCACTTGTGCTGATCAGATGAATGATTAACTACAAGATCCATAACGATCTTAAGGCCTCTCTTGTGGGCCTCAGAAAGCATCTCATCAAAATCAGCCATGGTGCCAAATTCAGTCATTATGTCGCGATAATCACTGATATCATAACCGTTATCCTTGTTGGGAGACTTATAAATCGGAGAAAGCCAGATTATAGTCACACCCAGATTCTGAAGATAATCGAGTTTTTCCGTAATGCCTTTAAGATCGCCGATTCCATCACCGTTGCTGTCTTTGAAACTCCTGGGGTATATCTGATATACCACAGCATTTTTCCACCACTGTCTGTCCATAGTCCCTCCTTATTAAGAAAATATTGTTATGTATGCTATTTCTGCCGGCCACTGCCGGATTTTTTCTAAAAACACGGGTGCCGCATCTTTTCGGTTTCTACCCTAAATATTTATTGCGGCGTTATCCTCTCTTCGGTTTCCAGCCCTTCATAGCCGCTATGCCCTCAGGGGTAACGGGCTTAATCCATTTCCCTCTGTAGAGATGAACCTGCATAAGGATATATCTAATGGGTTCATCCATGTAGCAGCAGGCAAATACCACCAGTGTAGGAAGCTTAAAAATCATACCCGTTGACCAGACAAGAGGTATAACCATAGCCCACATGAAAGTAATCTCTAAGATTGTTCCGTAGGCTGCATCTCCCGCTGCCCGGAAGGTGTCGTTCTGAGTCCAGTTGCCCATTCTGATAAATGCAGCAACAGCGTAAATGCAAAGGAATCCAAAGGCTATTCTGAAGCTCTCTCCGCTCATTCCCATAAGTGTCAAAATAGGTGTATGGAGCGCCACCAGTGACAGCACCACAAGACCGATTACAGACTGGCACAGATAAACCAGCCTCCATGCCCTTGCATAAGCTGTATCGATGTTGCCGCTTCCAACCTCTTTTCCCACAAGAATGGAAGATGCGTTGGAAAAGCCTGCAAAGAATCCTATTACAAGTCCCTCAAGAGTTCTGAAAACAGCGATGGCCGCAATGGCTTCTTCCGGCTGCCTTCCAAGAACTATATTTATTACCATGTTACCAAGTCCGATAAGAACTTCGTTGGCAATGATCGGCGCGCACTTTTTAAAGTACTCACCGATAAATTTACCTTTCCATCCAAAGTGCCTGCTAACTGCCAACAGATAAGGATGCCTATTGTGAATTCCAAGAATGGTCAAAACAGCCACGCTTACAAGCTGAGCAATCACTGTAGCAAGAGCTGCTCCGCGAACACCCATGGGCTTAAAGCCCAGATGTCCAAATATCAATACCCAGTTAAGGAATACATTTGTCAGAACTGACGCTATAGAACTGTACAGCGGTATTCTCACTCTCTCCGTGCACCTCAGCATAACTGCCATGGCCATGGATAATACCATAAGCGGATATGAAAACCCTGCAATTCTAAGATATGAGATACCAATCTGCTGAATGGACTCCTTGTCCGTGTACAGCTTCATGACAAGCTGCGGAAAACAAGTCCCCATAAAACAAAACAGCGCAGCAACAGTCATCATACAGGTCAGCGTAAGACCGTAAGATCTGTTAATTCCATCATCGTCCCCCGCTCCCCAGTACTGGGATATGAAAAGCATTCCTCCGCCTACAAATCCCCAGTAGCCACTGAACATCAGTGATGAAAACTGCGCACAAAGTCCCACCGCTCCGACTTCCATCTGCCCCAGCGATGCGATCATCATTGTATCCACCATTGAACCGGTGGTAGTAAGTAAATTCTGCAGTGCAACAGGTATTGCTATCACTGCAACCTTCTTAAGAAAATCTCTCCAGTCAAATCCTCTACTGCGCATATTTGATTTCCTTTACCCCACTATATTTCTAATCGTCTCCCAATCATTACAACGTCTGAAATCGCCCTCAGGAAACTCGCAATCGCGGTTCCAGGGTCTGTCATAAACAAGCACCTTTAATTCCGGCAGGTGACTAAAAAAGCCAAAAGCCATGGGCGAATCTTCCACCGCATAATCAAAGTGCATCTTATAATAATCCTCAAGTTTAAGAGTAAACGAGCTGCCTTTTATGAAGTTATCGCGGCCGTATTTATCAAGACAAAAAAGATTAACCCTGTCCAGATTATGCTCATCAAGCCACTGCCTTGAAGGCTCATAAGCGCTTGCAGGGCGCCCTGTTATGATAGAAACATCTATCCCCTTATCAATCCAGCTGTTAATGGTGGTTGAGGCTCCCGGTGTCTCATCATAAGAAAGAAGTACCTCCGGCTTATGCCCCTCTATCATCATGTGTTCATACTGCTCATCTGTCAGTGAAAAAGTCTTTTGGAGATTAAAATACTTCATATTATCATAGGGCACATGTATATCGAAAAGCCCTACTACAAGCTCAGAAAAGCTCTTTGCTGTCTCGCAAAGACAATCATCAAAATCAACGTATATTTTCATTCTGCTTAGTTTCCTTTATTAAATCTTCCATATCTAAGTTTACAATTTTCAGGAATTAAATCAATATCATTACTGTCATGATGACTTCTCAGATTTTGAACTAAAAAAACGTCAAAACCTTCCGAAAAAAGTCCTGACGTTTTCATCTCTATATTTCGATCCTTTACTGATTAGAAGAAAAAGGATGCGCCGAATAGAGTCATTCTCTTGTTGTTGTTAAATACTGAAAGTCTGTTGAGGAACTCATCATGCAATTTTTCATATGTTGCATTTCTTTGTTCGCTCTTCAAATCTTTTGTTAAGTCCTGTACGTCGTGAAATCTCATAATGGATCCCCCTTTCATTAGTTTCTTTTTAATTACCACGTGGTGTGTTGTTGGTTTCTGATAATATATATACCACCCACAAAAAAACAGACCGTATGATACACTCATATCGGTCCGCTTTACACTGATTTGTCAAAAAATGTTATATTTTTATTGAAATTCCGTCATCCCTTCGATAATGGCTCCAGCCCGTAATCAAAGAGAGCTATGTCTATTTTCATAACGCTATAGTCCCCGCGGACAATGAAATACTTCACCACAACATCCGTCTGAGAGATGGGAGACAGCGCATATCCGGCAAGCTTTAGGAAATCCACAGTCTCATCCAGATTTAATCTAAGTCCCACAGCCAGTGAAAGTACCTTCTCCTTGGAGGGCTTAACCTGGCCCTTTAAGAGCTTTGAAAAGTACTGCTTGGATATATTGGCTGTGGTGTAAACTTCCGAATTCTTAAGCCCCTTCTTGTTTATCAGCTGCTGCAGATGCTTCTCAAAGGAATCCGTGTACATCTCCTTAAGAGCATCATCAAGGGACTGGGGCTCCTCCTCTTCAGCAAGAAACATAATCTCGCATTCGCACTCTTCATCCTCAGCTTCTTCCGCCTCAAATTCGAAATCTTCATTAGGAGCCGGTGTCTTTTCCGTTTCAGCTTTGAAATCTTCATTCAGAAGCTGTGTTTTTTCAGCTCCCGCGCCAAGCATCATATCTTCGAAATCGCCAAATGACTCTTTCTTCTTGGAAGCTTCTTTTGCACTAAAGGGCATTGCTGCCGACATGGCCTCTATAGTATTAAGTAAGAACCCTCGCCTGCCTGACTCTCTATCACTTGGTCCGTAGTGCCCTTCCGGTATGTCGTCATAGTAATACTCATCTTCAAGAGCAGCGCTTACATACTCTTCGTCGATATAGCTCTTAACATCATCAAAGATTTTACCGGATATATGATATGCATATTCGCCGAAAACAACCAGCGTAATCTCCATTTCATGACTTAAGAGGAACTGTGTGAACGCATCAATTGCAATCTGAATTCCAAGCTCCTTGGGAAATCCATAAGTTCCTGTCGCAAGGAGTGGAAAAGCGATAGACTCGCATCCATTCTCTGCTGCAAGCTCAAGCGACCTGTCATAGCACTGCCCAAGGAGCTGCGCCTCACCATGATCGCCGCCTTCCCACCATGGCCCGCTGGCATGGATAATATACTTCGCATCAAGATCAAATGCCGGAGTAATCCCAACTTCACCGGGATTAAGAACTCCAATCTCCCTGCGGGCATTAAGGAGCTTCTCCTCTCCCGCTGCCTTATATATTGCAGCATCAACTCCATCACCTATAGCAACAGCAGGATTCGCTGTATTAACGATGGCATCTGCTTTTATTTTTGTAATATCATTTCTGATTATGGAAAATGGCATAATCTATTCCCCTCATTCAATATGAGTGTTTTAGTGTGATTCAATCATCATTGTATCACATCCTGTGCTTGTCGCACTTTCAGCCGTCAATATGAATGTGTGCATGGCGTTTTCTTCATATCTAAATTTCACCATGCTTTTCAAGTTTAAATGGTCGCCTGCGGGTTGACCATTTCTTACTGCCTTTTTTGTAACATGACAGTGTAAAGAAAATGATTGTTGCGAAGGAGGTAGCAAGATGAGTAAGGGTTATACAGAGATTGTTTATATTCTGGACAGAAGCGGATCAATGAGTGGGCTGGAGCCGGATACCATAGGCGGATTTAATTCCATGATGGAGAAGCAGAAGAAGACAGGAGAGAAGGCAATCGTATCAACAGTGCTTTTTGATGATGTGTGCGAAGTGATCCATGACAGAGTTCCGATTGAAAAGATCGAGAAGATGACAGACAAACAGTATTATGTCAGAGGCTGTACAGCACTGCTTGATGCAGTAGGTGGGGCGATTCATCACATTGGGAATGTTCATAAATATGCAAGGCAAGAGGACAGACCTGAAAAAACAATCGTTGTCATCACTACAGACGGAATGGAGAATGCAAGCTGCAGGTACTCCAGAGAGAAAATCGAAAAGATGGTAAAAAGACAGCAAAAGAAGTATGGATGGGAGTTTATTTTTATCGGAGCAAATATCGATGCATACGCAGAAGCTCAGAAGTATGGCATCCGCAAGGACAGAGCGGTCAATTATGTTTGTGATGATATCGGAACAGCGAATGTCTACGCAGGAGTTTCAAAGGCAGTCTGCTCAGTAATGATGGCAGAAACCGCAATGGACGCTGAAGAAGAACTTAACCGCTGCGCATGGGATGAGGATATCCGTGATGACTATGAAAAGAGAAGTGGCAAGCGTAGTGTTCGAAACAGATAGTGTGATACTTTTGTGATATTTGTAAGAGTATTATTAACTCAGAACATAAGACAAGGACAGCCACGGTAGCGATGCTTTACCAAGGTGGAGTCTAAAGTCTTAAAGGATAACATTCCAGCAAAGGTAGCGATGCTTTACCGGAGCCAAGGAATAAAGCCTGCGGTTCACTGTTGAGGGGAAAGATATTCAGGGCGGCGATGCTTCACCCGAAGATATCACATATACAAATCATCCACTGCAAAGGAGTTTTTTCTCCACGCGAAAGGACGACACTACGAAAAAAGCCGGTTTGAAACCGGCTTTTTTCGTGTTCTATTCTATATGACTTATACTTACAGAAATACAATTACTTGGTTATAACTAATATAATCACTTATTTATAGCTCTTATAAGCTTTTTCTTGGTGTTACCTTTTACACCCTTAACCTTTATGGTAGCGTCCTTGCTAATCTTCTTGAAAGCGCCTTTACCTATTTTCAAGGATTTGTTTGCCTGGATAGTTACTTTACCAAGCTTTTTACATTTATAGAACGCTTTATTTCCAATTGACTCTACGTTTGATCCGATTGTGACAGTCTTGATTTTCCTGTTATTTTTGCAGGCATTATTTGCGATTGCTACAACTGGGTAAGTTTTTCCATCTACAGTGACTGTGTTAAGGGCCGCCTTCTTTTTGGAGTCTATCTTTACTGCGGTAGCTTTTCCGTTAACATCGATTACATAGGTGATGTCATCTACGATTACCTTCTTGGGAGCGCTTGCTGCATCAGTCCCTTTGCCTTCAGTTGTAGGCGCAGCTGACTTGCCTGTAGGGTTCTGCGAAGCTTCCTCTGACTTACCTATCTGATTAAACCACTCTTCTTCCGTCATGCCTCCGGATCCCTGCTTTTTTTCATCCGGAAAGATAATAGTCATAGGTGAGTAAAACGGTATTCTTTCTTTGATGAATTGGGCTTTTATATCATCACTTAAAGTAAAGGTGATTTTATCCTTAACAGAGTTGGTCTTCAGTACCTTATATGTATCAGTCTCCTGTCTATCAACTATTTCAATGTCCATTTCTCCGTCAAGGTCTAAATCAATTCGTCTTCTTCCATTTCTATCCGGGGAAGCAACCACCAAAACTTTAAGTAAATCTAATGAATCATAACCATAAAATGAACGCCTGATCATATCCATAGGATCTGATACTTCAGTAGAGCCTTCTGACAGATCTATTGTTAACTCACCTTTGTCGAATAACGCCTTAGTATCAACTGCAGGAAGAGTGAAGGTCACAGGTTCTGAATCAGCGTGAGTACTATAATCCCTAGATAGAGTTCTGAGTTCTACCTTCTTCTCATAGTCGTCCATTGTCATTAATATATAGTTACTCCCTTTACCAACTAAACCGCCACTTGTTCCTTGGTCAGTGGGATAACTATACGTATGGCTTAAGCCATCATCCTTCCAACTGATCTTATATCTGTAAATGTAAGTACTATCATTGGAAACTTCCACTTTTACGTCCTGGGGCTTGGCTTCTCTTTCGCTGATTGTTGTAGAGTATGATTTTACTACGTAATTTGAATCTTTCTTATATTTTTCAACATCAAATACGATAATACCCTTTTTCTCAGCTCTCCATACAACATAAACCGTTACTTTTCCGGGATTATATCCATTAGTTAACCAAAACTGTTCTTTATAGGTTTCATTGGCAGAGAGTTTCATGTTTGTTTCCAAATCCATCCAATTATTGGATTTGTCGCCTCCAAATTGAATCCACAATGAATAATATCCGTCAGAAGCAGCTGTAAACAGGCAATAATTTTCCACAAGTTTTATATCCTTGGCGCCTTTTGCTGCTGCGGCCTCAGAGCTGATGGCTGAACTCCAAAATAAGACTGTCATACACATCACAGATGCGATGGCAATTAATAGATTCCCCAAATACTTCTTCATTACAAAATACCCCTAGCTTTACTTCATTCTGCACTGTCGCAGTCCCCCACAATCAATTATTATATCAAACGTTATTACAATATCACAAGAATATTGGTATGACGGAAAACTACACAGAGATCATGCTTTTTCTCCACGCGAAAGGACAACAATACAAAAAAGCCGGTTCGAAACCGGCTTTTTCCTATCATATATGTATGGGTACATTGAATTTATTTATACTGCTTTACAAACTGTACTGCTGCGTCAATGTCATCCTGGTTAGGTCTGCCCTTGTGGATACCCTTGAACTCACCTTTGCAGTGGAATTCCTTCTCATCCATGGGAATGCCGACCTTATCTGCCTCAGCCTTAACCTTCTTGTATGTTGAGTTGAGCATGGCTGCGGATCCAAAGTTAACTATCTTGCCAACCTTCTTCTTATCAAGTGATCCCACAAAAGCTTTAACCTCGGGATCTATGTTGAATGCATAATAAGAATTACCAAGGAAAAGAATATCAACAGGCTCTTCAATAGCTTCACTGATGGGAAATGCTTCTACTCCAAGCTCCTTTGCAATTGCTTCAGCAAGTCTCTTTGTGTTACCTGTCTTTGTATAATATCTTACTGCGTAAGTCATGTCGGGTCTCCTCTCTATAAATACATATCATTTATTACTATTAGATTGTGTAAAACCAATTTAACCCATCCACGTATTTTTGTCAAGTCATCAGAAATCCCGTATTTCCTTCGCCAATGAAAATGGTATTATCTCCCCGGGATTTGTTCCCGTATAAGCTTTTTCCTCGTGCATGTAATTAACTATCTCTTGCGCTTTATAATTCTTAAACTTCTTTATTACAGAATCCAACACGGCTTTTTCTTTATTACTCAGCACATCATAGTTCATGCCCTCACTTGGATAAACATGAAGCATTGTATCATAATTAAGGCTTATCTCTTCGCGAACATCCAATTTTTCAAGATTCATAAGGCTATAATGTCCGATTGGAAGAGCTCCCATTTCGTTGTGTCGATACACAAGTCCCGTAATAGCTAATCCACACTTTTTATACGATAATGCATCTGCATACCAGAGCATTTTCATTAGTTTTACCTTAAAAAGATTCGATACATTTTCTGCAATATAAGAGATTGCAGCCTCAAGCTTATCTATATCCAGCAAAACAAATCCATTTGAATCGCAAGGCTCTTCAAAGCTTGCATACTCCCCTTCAAGAGCCTGGCGTGTAAGGTACTCCTTTCCATATGAATCCAGCTTCTCCACGATTTTCGATTTTACTTCCACCCTTTTTAGCCCTGGAAATTTATCAGCATTTTTCTTCAGGAATTCCAAGGCTTGTAACGGATTGTCTTTAATCAAACGTAGCATAGTATCATATGCTTCATCTTGAATAGCCTTACTTTCATATCTTGAAATCGTAGCTTCTCCCCACCCAAGCAATCTTGCCAGATCAACTTGAGATAATCCATAACTCTCTCTAATATCTACAATCTCATTAGAAGTGAGCAAGCCATGCTTTATACGATAAGCGTTTCGCGCATTGAGAAGATTTTCATTTGTCATTAATCCGGTTTCAAATTCATTTTCATCATCGTCTGCATTTGCACAAAAATAAAACCGCTCTTCATAAGTTACCTTATCACCCTTCAGAGCAATAGTGGCGAGACGTGTTCTTTCTTCAACTTCGTGCATTTTGTCGCACAAAGGACAATTCATATGAACCTTTTTAATCAATGTGCTTGTCTCCATAGTTTGCCTCCTTCCCTTTTATGCATAAGGAAATCTCATAGAATCTGCTGCGTAATGAAATGATACGCATAATACGCGCCGTTTTGGATCCCCTTTTATCTTCAATTTCACATAAATGAGCTTTCCATTGATCTCTTTTCCAAAAACAAATAACAGTGGAGGATTCAGGTCGTCTTTGTCTATCTTTGTCTCGGAATACTCGGAAACAGTCAATTCCTTAAGCCTCTCAACTACATCCCATGTGTCATAGTCCAAATCCAATAAAGTATATGGCGTAGAGTGCTCTTCATCATCGCCCTTTTTCTTTATTATCAATGTAAAATCAGAATCAATATCAAAATACTCTTTCTCCAGAAGTTCTTTTAATTCTTCTAAGAAAGCGACGACTTCTCCCTTTTTCGATTGTGTACTGAGAAAAATGTCGGTCCCCTCCTTTTGATTACTATCAATTGATAGTATACACATCAATTGATGTTTTGTCAAAATTTTAGCTTAATCCGTGTGACACTTTTGTGATAATCGTAAGAGTATTATTAACTCAGAACATAAGACAAGGACAGCCACGATAGCGATGCTTTACCAAGGTGGAGTCGAAAGTCTTAAAGGATACCATTCCAGCAAAGGTAGCGATGCTTTACCGGAGCCAAGGAATTAAGCCTTAGGTTCATTGTTGAGGGAAAGATATTCAGGACGGCGATGCTTCACCCGAAGATATCACATTCTTAAATCAAAGATTTAAGAATATGCTATATAACAAATTATCCTTTGCAAAAAAGTTTTCTCCACGCGAAGGAACGACACTACGAAAACAGCCGGCTTTAAACCGGCTGTTTTCGTGTCATACTCGTTCTATTATACTGTTAAGGCTTACACCTTCCGCAAGGCTTAAAGCCCTGCTCTATTACTTCATCTCTGGTAGCATCCTCAAAAAAGACTTTATTCTTCTCCTTCATATCTGACACGCTGTCGCAGTCAGGATAGTGGAATACATGAGAATTCCTGTTGCCTATATATGAATAAGTCTTATCGGGAGTGGATCTTGAGACATTATCTGTGGTATCTCCGCTTCCGGTTCCGGCAAACTCCTCAAGGGTAAACGTCGTTTTCCCACTCTGACTTCCGGTTTCAGAAGAAGTTTTCCCATTGTCTGACGCAGTTTTATCTTCTAACTTGTTACCCTGGTCCGCTTTGTAATTTCTATCCAGCTTATTGGAGCCATCCGAGTAATCAATGATCACTCCCGGCTGTACGTTATAGCAGAACACATTGAAGCTTACGCCCTTGCCATCATCCTCAACTGACAACGCCTCGATTTTCACGCCGTCGCACAGCAGATTATTGCCTTCAAAAACCGGAGTAACCCTGTACATCACATGATTGCCGGTGCTTTTTACATAATCTGCAACCTCATTCTCATAAGGCAGCATACCTTCTACGTTCATGTATCTGGTGCCGGTTATCAGGTTCTGCTCATTGGCGTTCTCACCGGTCAGCTGGAACCCAATCATATGGCATCTGTTGTAGAGAAAAGGCGGATCTGAATCAACAAGTCCGGGATATTTCTCCTGCTCCCAGCCTGTTGGTTTTACCAAGCTTATGGACTCGCGATCCTTTGTAGGCATGAGATCCTTGCCGATGCTGGCTGTAGCCGGAGTACATCTGCCAAGATCATCAAGCTCACCATAACTCTCAAAGGATACCTTAGTAATCTCGCTTTTTGTAAACTCAGGCTTATTGTCGTTTATCTCTATTGACGGACTGCCGCTATAAGCAGGGATCTCGGTTTCTTTTTTATCCGCATAGGCCCTGCTGCCTACCATGTTGGCCACAAAGATGACAGCCACAAGAACCAGTATCCATATGAAATTAGACTTACGTATCTTTCTCATAGCTGACCTCCTTTACTATATTTTACTCTCTTATTACAAAAGTGTTCCTAAATATGTATTACGCTCCTTTTTACACAACCTATATAAGAAAAGCTCTTAAGTCAAATTTATATACCTATTTCTCACATAACTTCTCCGTCCGGTATATAAATGGAATATAATAATTTAATTTATATACTTTTTTATATGCTTTCCTAGTATCATTCACCCCTATGTACTTATTTGGCACAGAAAAAAGTATATAAAAGCCCTATTATATTTCCATCTTATATACCTGCCTTACTCAATCGCATACAAAAAGATATATAAATTCTATGTATATTTACATCTTATATACCTGTCCCACAAAGCACATATAAAAACATGAATCATTGGTGCCCACTGTATAGGTAGTAGTTCAAAGTCCGAGTATTCCTTTTTACAACAACACAAATGTAAAAAAGGGAATATTTTACATCAGCCATCAAAAATCATCATCATCGCTCATAGCCCAGAGCCATGCCTCTTTGTCAGCGCGGTCCCTCTCCATCTCTTCCTGCCTTCGATAGAATTCCTTCTTCTCAGACCTGGACATGTTCTTGGTAAGCTTCTCAATTTCCTTATCTGTAAGCCTTACATCATGCTCATCACTTGAAAACAATCCGAATAATCCCATAATAATCTCCTTATAAATGAAACTTCACTCGCAAGCTCTGCCCCCCAGCAAGAGCTTTTCCACAAACAATCTAAATCCCATCAGTAATTATCATTCCAGTAATCCTCAGCCGCATCGTATGCTTCGTCCTCATCGTCGTAATCATCCTCGTAGTCGTAGAACTCCTCATATTTATCGTCCGCAAAATCCTGCGCGGATTTATAGTTATGAACTCCGTAGTAGTCATAACTCTTACCGGATTTTCCGGAGTAGCTGCTGCTCTTTTTCGAAGAACTCTTACCGCTTGAATATGAGTTGCTTTTATAAGAGCTACTGGAAGACGAACTGCTTGATGTACTCGACGGCTTATGCACATAGCAGTAACTGCTTCCTGTGCTTCTCTTCCTGGTACATCCTGACTTAATACAGTGACCTTGTGCCGATACCGGCATCGCACATCCCACAAGCATAGCCACCACAGTCACTAATAAAATTATAAAACTGACTGCTCTTCTATTCATGACAGCACCTCCTGCCTCTTCTCCATCAAATCCTTCATCATAGCTTCCAGGGCCTTTCTGAAAGATTCCTTCGTAAGCTTCAGTTCTCCTGAATTTGTCCTTGTCTCGTAAGTATCCGGCAGATTCTCATCATTTTTGCATTTCTCCACAAAACTGCTGTAATCACCAAGCATAGATACCTTGTGGGGGCATGCGCCTAAGATAATTGCTGAAAATCTTTCGCCGTAGGAAACTCTGCCCGCCATACTCTTGACCTTCTCATAATCAGTTTCGTATACAAAGTCACGTCTCTCAAATCCATACTGCTTTGCAATGCCGTTCATGGTCTTCTCATCAAGGGATGCTGCGCCGAGTACCAATATTCTTCCCTTCTTGCCAAGAAGATCATGACCGATATTTTCACCTATAGATTCTGACTTATTTTCCTCAGAATGCTCTGGCATGTTTGCTCTTAATTCAACAAAAGCTCTCTTGTATTCAGTGTTCTTAACTTCAAGCTCCTGCATCTTTTCCTTGGTAAGCTTATTTTCGGTATTTAACTTCTCAATGATGCTAAGGAGTTCGTCAATATAAGCTTCCCTCTCTTCCATCTTGTCCAGCAGAAGACCAATAGTTATCTCCTCTTCAAGCTTACTCATCAGTATCCCGGGCTCTTCTTTTGCAACCTCCTGCACAATTTCCGGCTCAGGCTCTACTTCAACTTCCGGGAAAGTGATATCGAGGCCCTTGATAAGATCTGCCATAACTGTATTGGCACTGGCTTCATTACTTGTCTTAATGAGATATTCCTGCTCGTCATTTATATGCGCATGATCTCTGCCTGATATCTTGTTGTCATACTTAATCCTAAGTGATCCCAGGTTCTTGGTTATGTTCCTTCTGTTTTGCGGGAAAAAGTTGCCAATACTTCCTGCCAGAGAGTCCATGGTTCCGTAAAAGTGACCCGTGTACCCGCCTGCACCTTTATTTAAAAGGGATATCATTATCGGATCTCCGTAGCTGCTGGTAAAACCACTATCCAGCCATAGATAAACCGTATCCCGATCCGGCTGCATTTTACATGAGCACTTATCGTCTATATAAAATTTTGTGGATTTTTCATTTGTGATAAATCTCTTGATAGTCTGTGGACTTGGCATCTGCTTGCCACTAAGCTTCGCAATACCCTCCATCACACCTTCGATATCGTCGATAACTATACCATTGTCAATCATGAATTCCTGCATAATCAATACCTCCGTCTTTGCAATCTCGTTGTTAAAAGTAATCCCTGTGATCGCATGTACCAGCGGAGTAGAACGCGCTTTTACTGGTCCCCCGTCCATGACCGGTTCTATGCTCGCTTCTAATTTTTCTGCACTGTTCGATGTTGTTAAGATAAGATTATAATAGTGCATTACATGCTGAAAATATATGTCACATGTAGCCAAATAACCCACCTTATTTTTCTAAAACAAAAAGGATTATTGGGCTCCTCCTCATCTTCAATTCTATCGAAAATGAAGTCCAATAATCCTCTCTTATAACCGCACGAGCGTTCTTATAAATTCCTACCCCCTAAGCACTGCCCTAACCTCGTCTTCCTCCATCTTGGGCAGAACCTTTCGAATGTGCTTAATGATCCTCTCCAAGGACTCTTCCGGGTCTCTCTTGTAGGCAGACCTGCAAAGCTTGTCACCCCAGAATCTTTCGGCGATATCGTACCGGCAATTGCCCCATCCGTATTCATCGCCGTTCTTGCGTACACTGTATTCAAAATTCGCAGGCACAACGTAGGTCTCCATCTGGAGCCTTGTTATAACCGTCTCGAACCCCTTGTTGCCGCCCTTTTTATAATTCAGAGCATCCTTGATTTCTCTCGTAAGCAAAGCCCCGGAATCCGTGACGAAATCCACAACGCCCTTATCTTTATAGGATGCAAGGCCATCATCAAATCTTGCATCGAAATCATAGCCGTCTCTTCGATAGTTACAGAAATCAGGCCATAGTTCCAGACTGATAAAGCCCGCCTTCTTCTCAAAGAACTTCCCGTAGACAAGCTCCCTGTTCTGAAGAACTTCACCCTTCCAGTCCCAGGCATCCCAGTGAACCCTGCCCTTCCAGCGTCCCTGATACCACGCCTCGTATGAAACATTCTCTTCCAGCGAGAATCCCTCTATCCTTCCCGAAAAGAAAGGCAGAAACCCTATCTCATTAACGAGTTCAACCAGATCCCCTCTGTTTCTGATATCTGTACCAATCATCGATTCACCTGCAAAAACTAAACCCTTAAAGCCAAACTCCCATCAAATCTCGTAATCCAGACAGCTTCTGATCTTCGTATAGGGTCTTACCTTAGAATCAGCAACTGCCACATGCTCAGGATGAACAGCGTAAACCTTAAGCGCATCCTCGCTCTCAAAAGTAGAATCCAGCATAAGGTCTGCGTTGGAAGATGCAAGGCCATCGATATTAACCTTGATATCCACGATTCCCGGAACCTTGCCCTTTAAGCCCTCGAGGCCTTCCTTAATTCCCTGCTTTATCGTAGTCTTCTCCTCTGCAGAAAGCTCATCCTTCAGTGTCCATAAAATCACATGCTTAACCATCTTCGTACCCCTTATCCTTTCAATCAGTTCCTTATTTTTCTCAAGTGCATCATATATTCCGTCTTCAGAGAGCACTCCCCGCTTTAAATCCTTTGGTAAAAGCCCCTCTTCATCCAGGACAAAATCATCCTTCCACTGCCGGCTCTCGTAATACTCAGAAAGCCTCTTTATCTCAGGCTGAAAATCCAAAAGAGCTCCGGGGCATTCCGCCACCTTAGCCATTCTCACAAAAGCTTCATCAAGAATAGCCTCCATTTTAGTAATGCGCTTTATCGCCAAATCAACCTTATTCATCACCCCTGCTGCCCCGCCTTGAAATCCTATATCATCACCTTACTTTTTTCTTCCGATAGCATTGACCCACATCTCGGCCTCTCTCCCCGGCCTGTTGTCATTGCCGGTGTCATTAAAAATAATCTCAAATCCCGCATCCTCGAAAAGCGGTACTATACTCTTTTCATTAAAATCGCTAAACCTGCGGCTTCCACGCATCTTCGTGCCATCGCCGTATTTAAAAGAAGCATATATAACTCCGCCGTCTTTTAACGAGTCATTAAGCTTTTTCATGGTCTTCGGGAGCTGTTCTACCGGTACATGAAGGAGCGATGCGCAGGCCCAGACTCCGTCGAATTCATTATGAAAATCTATATCCTCGAACCTCATATCCAGCACTTCCTGCCCCAGATACTCCGATGCCCGCTTTCGCATTTCCCTGGATGCATCAAAAGCTGTCACATGAAAACCTAAATCCATGAAAGCCTTGCTGTCTCGTCCGCTTCCGCAGCCCGCATCCAAAACATGACCGTGCTCAGGAAGAAGTTCTATAAACCTGTCCCTCTCATAGGACATATCCGCATTAACACTTCCTGAGAAAAAAGAGTCCGCGTTCTCGTCATAGTACTCCACATTTTTATCAACCATGGCTGCAGAAATTTTGGGAAGCAAAATAAGATCCGCAGGAAGCCAGTCAACGCTCCTTAAGTCACAGGCTTCAAGCCACTTTGCAGCTTCATGCTCCAAAAGCTTAAGCTCGCCCTCTGCAACAGTTGCCCAAAAGCAGTTCATGTGAAGATGGAATCTTTCATAATCATAATCGATAACATCTAAAAGATCATGAACCTCTATCTTAGCTCCAAGTTCTTCCCTTATCTCGCGAACAAGGGCCTCCTCCTGGCTTTCACCCTCTTCAATCTTTCCTCCCGGGAACTCCCAGCCATCCTTATAATCTCCGTAACCACGCTGAGTTGCGAAAATCTTTGTTTTTCTCTTGTAATCATCACAGATAATTGCTGCTACTACATTTATTGTTTTCATATCCCCGGTTTTCCGTCAGCCTAATGCGTCCTTCCAGTCCTCTTCCTTAAAACCTGTCAGCACCTTTTTATCTGTTATAAGAAGGGGCCTTTTCACGATCATTCCATCAGATGCAAGGAGCTTAAACTGCTCGTCCTCACTCATATCGGGCAGGCGCTTGGAAAGCTCCAATTCCTTATAAAGCTTGCCGCTGGTATTGAAAAACTTCTTAAGAGGAAGTCCGCTCTTTTTGTGAAGTTTTCTCAAAGTAGCTTCATCGGGATGATTTTCCTTGATATCGATAAGCTCATATTTTATCTTGTTATCATCAAGCCACTTAAGAGCTTTCTTGCAGGTGGTGCATCTTGAATAGCAATATACCTTGTTCATGTAACCCTCCTTAAAAACACTATGTTTTCAGTTTCGCTTCCTAACTCTGTTACAGCCTCGCCTCGATGTCCCTGATGCCTCTGCCCATCTCTTCATCATTGTGATCCATGATATGTGCGTAAAACTCGCTAAAGGGCATGACCCTGACATCGTTTACTTCATAGCGGTTAAAATCAAAACCGCTTTTGGGAACATCAACCCTCAGCATGAAAATCGAAGCAAGGAGTCCTGTCCCATCGTCCCAGTCTTTTATATATTCAAAAGCAAGTTCCAGATCATCAGGTGATACCTTAATCCCAAGCTCTTCCGAAAGCTCTCTGACAGCAGCCTCCACGTCGGCCTCTCCTGCTCTTACTCCGCCACCTGTCATATCCCATTTCCCGGCATAGTACTTGGCGAGCAGAGATCTCTGCTGAACAACATATCTGCCCTCACCCTCTCCCGGAGCAGGGCTGTCACTTGTCTTCATGATGATAAGAACGTGCTTTATGTAGTCCCCGGGCTGCTTCTTCTCATGCTTCTCGATGACCCTCCCGGTGAACTGTTTGTCACGTGTGAAAATTTCGATGTATTCCATAGGTTTGCTTATCTCTGAAATTTCTGTTCTCTGCTTCTTTATTGATATGATTAATCATAGCACAATGTCCAAAATTCGTAGCATATCTTTTCACATTAAGACGAGTGCAGCTCTGCATTTTATGTATTACAATAGTCCATGTACATTCTATTTTGTTGGGGTTATCAAAAATGAATCAAAATAATTCAAATCCGGATAATAAACGAATTCAAAAACAATTCCAAAATGCTCTCAGACTTACAAAGGAAGAACGAATCCATTGGGAAAAAGAAACGATAAGGCGCTTCATTGATGATAAACATGTTGAAGTAATATATCGATATAAATCAGATGATTTCTCTTTTGTCTTTGACGTAAAACACATTCCATTTAGCATAGCTGCATATTATCTTGATAAAGCTGATCTTACGGGTATTTGCAACGGAAGCCAATTGGAAAATGCCATAAAAATGACAAATACTTATGAAGATAAATACATTCCAATAAAGGAAGAAACAATTTCAACAAAGCAGACCAGAAAAAGGAAAGCAAAGAAATCCGCCAAAGTACTTTCTGCAAGAAAGATGACTTCAGAAGATATTCGCCGCCTTTCTTCCAAAAAAGAAAAGGAAAAAAGCTCCTCAAAACTAAATCAAAGACCATATTATATGATGGATATTTATGAGGTCCCCAGAGAAACTGTTAAGATTCAGTATAAGGATTTTCTCGTTAGAAGAAGCATATTCAAGTGCGCTAATAAGGATCATAAACTCAAGGATATAGATGCTGTGATCACATTTGCCAATACTGATTCTAACCAGAACTCAGAATTCAATAAATCATTCCATGCCGGATACTGCGAAGACTGCGACATATACTTCATCATGGAAAGTACTTATCAGACCATAAAAAATACCGGTATTCCCATTTGCAGAATTACCGATGAAAAGAGCTATCTATCCGGAGAATACTTAGATGCCACAGGACTGGCTAAACACTCTATTCTCATGGATTATGGATATAATGTAAGTCAGCTTAACAACGTTCCATCTATCCAAAGAAAGCGAATACTCTCCCTTCTCTTAGAAAAAGGTATTCTTACAAAAAGTGAGATTATAAGCTATCTGGACTTCTTCATCAGTCAGCGACAATCTCTTCCGCAATATAAAATTGCCATCTCAAGTGGGAAGAAGACCGCGATTATGTCAGGAATATCGACGAGAAGAACGCTGCCAAAGTCGCTGTGAAATCCATTACAAAAAAGACGGTCAAGCGAACATAAATAGAGATAATCAAAGTTTTTGAGGAGTCCTCAAAAACTTTGATTACCAAATATTTTATTATCTAGTTAACGAATTCATAATTGCATATAGTTAATTCGATAACGCCTTTCTCAATTCAATTCCATCAGGTTCACTCAATCCTTGCTCATACAGTTTATACATACTCATAGGTATATATATAATTCTATCATCTACATCTACAGAAACACTTACCATTTTTTCTTGTCCAAAACGATTTAGTGGCACATTTTAATCACTTTGTCTTTAGGGAGATAGCCAAAATCGACAATACCCAATTTCTTTAACACCATTTTTTCAGTCATCATTCTTAAATTCCTCCTTACAAATCCGTCTGAATAACCTTAATCCTTAAATCGCATCATGGATTCATCCCTTCAAGGAAACCTCCAATTTTATTAGAAATATCTCTACCTTTTTGCTCCCAATCAGTTTCTTTCACCTTTTCATTCCATTCCGCTACCTTTTTATTTACTCCATTTGCCACCTCTTTTCCTAATTCCTCAGGATCAGAATCACTGATTTTCTGGTTTATTCTATCTGCCAGAGACGATGCCCAACCAGAAGGATCTGATTTCATATCAGAATAAGTATCCTTTGCAACTTCAAGCCACTCATCCAAGGATCTGGAAGCCGCCGCATTTTTATCGCCTGACAAGACTACATTTGCAGCCTTTGTTGCAATCTTGGCCATCTTATTTGCTGCCGTTTTAGCAGTCTCTTTTATCAAATGAGAATCTGCTCTGGTGTAGTATGTAATATTATCTGTCTGCGTCCCACCATATGGACTGACCAGATTGTTCAAAGTCGTATATGTACTTGGGCAGCACTTTTTCAAATAGCCTGCACATTCAATATATTCCCTAAATGCCTCAGCAAAATATTCTGCAGGATCTGACATAGCGTAATCATTTGTGCCTTCATCGAAGCTCGTTTTTTCGTCGTTATAAATCGATATAAATGAATCAGTAGATGATATCTGTCCCGCAAGCATATAATCAAAGTAATGACCTATCTCATGATTCATTGCACCGGCAGCGTCAGTATTAGTCAAAACTATGCTCTTTGATGCAAACTCAGTATACCCCGCTGAATAGCCACCGCTTGGTACTCCGTTATACAACGCCGAAACGAAATTAACCTTGAAGATATCAGTTATGATTACCTTCCATCCTCCTGATTCAAATGCATCTCTTACTCCTTGTGGCAACTTATTGTAGTATTCTTCTGCTTCTTGAGACGCAGATTCGCTATCAGATTCTTTTAGCGGAAACGCAGCATTACTAGAAATCGAGCAGCGTGCAAAGAATATAATTGCTATTAAAATCGACATCAATATCTTTTTCATAATAATTCTCCATCAAAGATGCAGTGAGTATCACATATGTATCGAGGGTATAAATATATTATCTCGCACATCTCTAAAGTCGCTATAAACTGCCGCTAAAAGGATAATTAAGTTGATTTTTAGTTTCTATATAATCACCTTTTAATGTAATTTTTCATCATCAAACCTCTTCACCACCTCCACCATCTCCCTATCAAGCCTTTTATAAGTCTCAAGCAGCATTTCCTGTGGCATGCCGTAGAAGGCCTCAGCCATTGCTCCTGCAATGCAGGTCAGGGTGTCGCAGTCACCGCCCAGGGAAACTGCGGCCCTTATGACGTCCTCGAAATCTTTTCCCTCGAGAAATGCTGTGATGGCTTCGGGAACTGTTTTCTGGCAGGACTCATCGTGATGGTAGTCCGGTCTTATCTCGTCGCAGCTGCGGCTAAGATCATAGCCAAATTCCTGTATCACGTACTGCTTTATTTCTTCTTTGGATACTCCTGTTCTTGCCAGGAATATGACGGATGCTGTGGCTTCTGCGCCTTTGATTCCTTCGGGATGATTGTGGGTTACCTCTGCTGTCCATCCGGCAACTTGTCTTGTTTTTTCTATGGTGTCATAAAGCCATCCTACAGAAGAGACTCTCATTGCTGAGCCGTTGCCATAGCTTCCGTATGGCTTTGGATTCTTTTCCATAAGCCAGAAGGCGAACCTGACGCCATATCCTGCATTTGGATACTTTGCTCCCCACTCCTGCATTTTCTCTGTAACTGCTTCCTTAATCTCTTTTTCTCCTGCATTAATCCCTGCAGTGAGGATTCCATCTGCAACTGCTATGGTCATAACGGTGTCATCCGTGAAATGAACATCCTCGTTCCACATGTCAAAATCTTTGCTTTTATCTCCCATGTCAAATTCGTAAGGTGCTCCAACCATATCTCCAAGAATCGCTCCGTGCATAAGTGCCTCCTATCTGCTTTCGCTGTTAGTTGTTTTCCTGTTATGAGATGAGTATAGGAGAATTAATTAAAAAAGAGGTCACCTCACAGGCGACCTCTTCTATGTCCTTTCGAACTGATTATATTTGTTCTTTTTCCTGGCAGTGAAGTCTGTAAGCATCAAAGAAATGTATTGCTGTGCAAGTAAACCATACAGCAGACATAAGAGCTTTTCCGCCTATGAGGCACATAAATCCGCTCACTGCAAAAACTATTGCCAAAACAAGTCTTGATCTTGATGTTATTTTCATGATGTATAATCCCCTTTATCTTCTATCGCTTCTACTGTTTGTCTCTGCCCAAGTTTTCTACTGGATGCCACCGCGATAAGAAGTATTATGATGTCATCTACAGGGCAGGCAGATACGAGATCTACCGGTGACAATATGTATGCTCCCAAGAGAATCGCAAGAAGTAATTTAAGTCCTTTGCTCATCCTTATTCCCCCATTTCTTTTTTAGATGTTAAAGCCTTTGACCTCTGAATTATCTGTAAAAGGCTTGAAGCCAACGGGTTCACTTGATTCATAATATTTTGCCGAGTAACTGTTTTCTTTTTTATAGAATCCGGTGTTCTTCGCACTTGCAGGTGCTTCATCCATTATTATTGCAAGGAAGATGTACGGAAGGATTCCGATTCCGGTTGTAAATAAGAGGATCAAATAGATGACTCTTATGATTGTGGGATCAATTCCAAAATACTCACCCAAGCCTCCACATACACCACAAACCTTCTGATCTGCACTTTTACGTAATCTTCTTTCTCTCATAACCTTTCTCCTAATCTGTGTGGCATTCCACCGGGCCCCATTACCCCTCGCCAAGTGGTCTGCTCTTTGCTTCCTTTGAAGCAACTCGTTGTTTATGAGATTATTCTATGATTCCAGGGCTTTACAATAAATATTCATTTAGGAAAAAATGGGGGACCTATTTTTCTTTTAAGGAGGATTTTGGGGTATGTACGGACATGGAAAAAGCACCAGTCACGAGTGCAATGCGCTCATGAACTGATGCTCTCTTATTATCCTTGCTCTTATAAGTACTTTGAACGGAGAATTTCCAAAGCTTCCTCTACATAATACGATGGGACTCACTTAATCTCATCTTTAGTTCCATCCTTTTTTACTACAACGAGCTTGCATCCAAGACCGAATGCTGCTACAGATCCTGCGATAAGTGCCCAGGGAGCAGCTGCAAGTCCGAGGATACCGCCAACGATACCTACATTAACCGGTACGCTAAGCACTATCTCATCATCCTTGAGGATCTGGACTCTGTCTGCATTGCCTTCAGCAACAACAGCCTTAACTTTGTCGATAAGCTTCTGTACATCCTCTTCGAGCTCGCAAACTTTAGGCTCAAGATCTTTAATTGCCTTCTCTGCATCGCCGCTTGCCTTTAAAAGCGCTTCTTTTGCAGCTGCATAATCTACTCCTGCCTGATTCATTACCTTTTCGATTTCTTCAAGTGTGATTTTCATAATTTTATCCCTCCTATCAAAAACCCATATGGCAAAGTGATACTATTGCCTACTTAAGCCTCCTTGACCAAAAGACCAACAATCATTGCAACTAAAAGTACCGGGAATGCTACATAAAGCAGTCCTCCAAATACCATTGCTATCAAGATGAATGGCAGGAATACAAGGAAAAATGCAACCTTGATCATGCTCCATGAAAACCTAAAAGCAAATCCTATGAGCTTTCCAATAAAACCAAACATACAAATCATAAATAACATTGTCAGTAACATAACCATCACCATCCTTTTCAATTCGTACCAACAACTGTTTTTGTTTATAGTCATATTGTACGCAAAAGGATGATTTTGTTATATATCAAGTAGAGCAAAAAACATATCCATATTTCTACTTCTTTGCGTATTAAGGTCATATTAAAGAAAAACAGGCCATCAACGATGACCTGTCAAAGCATTGCAATACTATTATTCTGTTATTTCGCCGCCGGCTTCGCGTAAATCGAACAGTGAAACAATCTTAAAGTCCTTTTTTTCGATATCTATATCTCTGAACCAGATGTTTCCGTCGTCGATGCATGCTCCCTGCCAGTTCGCCCACAGATCAGCGCTGTCCCATGCAGCAAGCGAGGTCATATTTTCCTCACTAAAACCTGTGCTGTTAGCGTATGCAACAAACTCTTCCTTGTTGTTACACAGATTGTTTGCCTCCTCTGTACCTATCGGATACTGGATCATATCTCCAACAGTTTCCCAGTCCTTTGCAAGAACGGCATCCACTACTTTCTTGGCAAAAGCTTCTACTTCTTCGTTGCTGGCATCGGTGAATACAACATACTTGCCTTCTTCATCACTGACCTCTTCTGTAGCATCAGTACTGTCAGCTGTTGTCTCTTCAGTTTCCGTCTCTTCAACATTCTCTTCAACTGGTGTCTCTTCTGTAACATCGGCAGCAACTACATCTTCTTCAACTGATGTTACTTCAGAAGATGTGTCAGCAGTGCTCTCTGCATTACTTCCACAAGCTGTTCCTCCAACGCAAATCATTGACATAAGTAATAATGTCGCAATTTTTCTCTTCATACTCATACTCTCCATATTCTCGTTTATTTTTCACATAAGTCGATATGATAGCATGAGAATAAGTCCATTTTGTGAAATGTTTAAAGAAAAATAAACTGTAGAAGCAAAAGCAAATAAATCACTTTCCGCAGTATATCTTTATAGCCTTAAAAATGAACTCAGCGGTACCTTCGCCGCCCATTTTCTCGATATTCTCTGTCATCTCTCCGCCGCCTACGTAGCCTGTGCCGAGACCGTAGAGAATATCGTTTGTGCATGTATAAAGATTCTCTGTGATGAAATCCTGTACTCTTTTTACCTGAGCCTGAACTTTTTCTGAAGCAGGATCCATCTCTTTCATGGTTCCGAACTCCTCAAAAAGCTTCGTGAAGTCAGCCATAAGGCCGCTTTCGTATTCTTTTGTCCAGTTCTTTGTTTTCTCTGCATATTCCTTGTATGCAGGGGTATTTCCCCACTGTTCCTTCGCTTTTTTCGCGTATTCATCAAGCTTACTTGTATCAAATGCTGTAAAATTCAATTTCCTCACTCCTCTCACTTTTAGGTACTTGCACATGTTCAGCAGATTCTCGATGTGCTCCTTTTTTAACTCCAGAAGCTCTATCTGTTGCTCAAGTGCTTTTGTCTTGTCAAAATCAGATCTGTTAACTATTTCTTTTATGTCTTTTAGCGGAAACTCAAGCTCTCTGAACAGTAAAATCTGCTGAAGCTTCTCCAGCGCCGCATCGTCATACAGTCTGTAGTTAGCCTCGGTAAGCCTGGTGGGCTTTAAAAGTCCGATCTGGTCGTAATACTGAAGAGTGCGTATACTCACTCCCGTCAATTTGCTTACTTCATTTACTGTCATCATAGTTTTCATCTCCTTCACGTGTATCTATACCATAAACTATAACGTAACGTTAGAGTCAACACTTTTTTTTCAAAAAAATATAGAGGCTGTTAACCTCTATATTTCTAGTCGGTATATTTATCATTTAGTCGGTAATGGTCTGTTATGCCTGCATGACTTCGCCATAGATCAGGACTGCATTTCTTACGCATTCTTCACAGGGGCAAAGTGGCTTGCCGTCAGTAATCGCCTTCAGTTCCTTGCATTTGATGGAGCCGCATCTTCTGCCAAACTCTTCCTGGATCTGCTTGGTTACTCCAAGTGTGCCTTTACCTTCTGTTGCTAATCCCGCAATCATTCCTGCTCCGATGAGGGCACCGCAGGTTGCTTCAAGATTACCCATTCCGGCACAGAATCCTGCAGAAAGCTGCTTTAAATCTTCCTCTGAAAGTTTTGTCAGATCTGCCAGTGCTGCAGTTACAGACTGGGCACAGTTGTACTTGCCCGAATTTTTCATTTCTACTGCTTTTTCAGCTCTCTCACTTATTGTCATTGTTGTCTGCTCCTTTCTTTACGATTCATTTTTCCTATCATCTATAACAAATTACACTCTCTAGCTGCTGATAGTGTTTTCCTTCTTCAAGCTTGAAAGGATGCTGCTTGCCTTCTCCTCCAAACCATTTATAAGGAAGATCATTTTCTGTTTTTCCTTCGCTGATCTCTACTGCGCCGTTTCGCATGCACCGCATAAGGGAGATGTCATCAAAATCCGTCGCGTGACCATGAAGAATGGTATCAGCCTTCTCTTCAAGAAACATGACCTTATCCAGTTCCTTAACAAAGTCCTCCATCTTAAGGCAGCCGTCAAGCTGCATCCACAGATGATGATTTATGGAATCCCCTGTGAAGAGTATTCTGTCCTCTTTTAAAAGAAGGAGGATTCCGCCGGGGGTATGCCCCGGAAGGTCGTAAACTTCCAGTGTTTTCCCTCCAAGATCAATGACATCGCCGCCTCTTATGGGCTTAAACTCAGGCATTGTCAGTCCATTCTTTTCGCACTCCGCTACAAACTCAGGACTCTTTATGAACGAATCCGCCAGCTCATTATCCTTGGGATTCATGAAGGCTTCATCAAAATAGACATTTCCAAAAATGTGATCGGGATGACCGTGGGTGTTAACAACCACAATGGGCTTATCTGTAATCTCCCTGACAACTTTGTGAAGGTCGTTATATCCATTCATCGTGTCGATTACACATACCTTTTCATCACCTACTACTATATAACCTGTCGCTTCATGAGCCTCATCCATAAGGTAAAGATAAGGTTTCAATTGCTTTAAGTATAATTCTTTTTCCATACGTAATACCCTCCTGCTGCTACTTTGTTTTCATGATAAGAACCTTCCCCAATATCGTTCTTATAAATCGCCTTTGGTCCTTTCAAATTTGGGTGATTAGGAGAAACCTTTTCTCTTCCTTGCAGCATTGATGAGATTTTCTGCCTCATCAAAAGCTTCCGGTAGATAAAGATTAGGATCTTCCTTACCCTCTTTTTCCTTAGCTTTGATTTCATCCCAATTCTTCAGAACTTCCTTGGAATCAGCAACCTCTACATCGCCAAAGACATGTGGATGTCTGCGGATCAGTTTTTCCGTGATACCTTTGGCCACATCATCCATAGTGAATATGCCTTCTTCCTCAGCAATCTGAGCCTGCATGACAACCTGAAGCAACAAATCCCCAAGCTCTTCCTTCAGATTTTCTGGATTCCCTGTCCTCTCGTAGACATTGATTCCGCAAAGAACCTCTGCTGCCTCCTCAATGCATCCGGGCTTCAGACTTGAATGGGTCTGTTCCCTATCCCAAGGGCAACCATCCGGAGCCCGCAGTTTCCTAACAACTTCTTTTAATTCATCGAATGATTTCATTTTATAATCCTCTTCAAATAATGGCAGCCTAACATAATACACTTTGTAATTTAGACTTTGCACTTTGTAATATAACACTTCATTATCATTTGTCTTCGCTCCGATTGATCTTCTCGCGCAGAGGAATTTCTCTTTTCCCCTAAAATAGAGGCGTGAAGTCTCTCGCTTCCGCTTCAATCTCCATTCTTGAGCAGAGGAATTTTCTTTTTTCTCTAAAATAGAGGCGTGGAATCTCTTCAAGCCTCTTCAATCTCCCTTCCTAAGCAGAGGAATTTTCTTTTTTCTCTAAAATAAAGGCGTGAAACCTCTTCAACCCTCTTCAATCTCCCTTCCTAAGCAGAGGAATTTCACTTTTTTTACCAAATAGAGGCGTGGAACCTCTTCAATCTCTCTTCCTAAGCAGAGGAATTTCACTTTTCCTCCCAAATAGAGGCGTGAAGTCTCTTCAAGCCTCTTCGATCACCCTTCTCGCGCAGAGGAATTTTCAATTTTCTCCCAAATAGAGGCGTGAAGTCTCTTCAAGCCTCTTTTATCTCTCTTCTTGAGCAGAGGAATTTTCAATTTTCTCCCAAATAGAGGCGTGGCAGTCCTCATCTGCTCAGTAAAGTTGAATTCAAGCGCTCAGCAATAATCCAAAACTTCAAGCTGATGATTCGCATGATCAAACTCATCGAGTATGGGACATGGAATGTGGGGTTCAAAAGCTCTGTCGTGAAACCATGTGCATTGAACGGGATGCATCCCTGCGTCCCTTGCGGCAAATAATTCTTTTGATCCGCCATCTCCCACATAGAGACACTCATCAGCTTCCACATCAAGGAGCTTTGTCATCTTCTGGAATAGCTCAGGGTCAGGCTTACAAATTCCCTGCTCATATGAGATAAGTGCCACGTCGAAATACTGGAATAATACACTCTTTCTTATGAAATCTCTCTCATCGGAAAAAGTGTTGGTTATAAGCCCTACCTTTATTCCTCTTTTCTTAAGCTCCTGTAAAAGTCTGATCGAATCATCGGGAACCCCGTTGAATGTATCCTCAAGATTCTCTCTTCTCTTGTTTACAGCTAAGCTTACATTTTCTTCAGAATATACTCCAAGCTTTTTGAAGACAACCTCCAGGCCCTGCTCAATAGTGTAGACACCGATGCTTCTTTCCTTCTCAATCGCATGCCACTCTTTTCTGAAAAGATCTGGATCAACTCCAACATCCGCTGCGATGTTCTCGCCGAAGTAAGTTTTTCCTTCAAACAAAGTGACAAGTGTCTCAAACATATCAAAGATGACTGCTTTTATCATACCGCCTGCTCCCCTTATTTACAAAAATCCCCAATCGATCCCAACAATAAATGTTAGGCAGTTTTATTTACACTAGTGTTATTCCACATCTATTATCACTATCTCCGGATGATTGAAAAATCTTGGATATGGCATTCGCTCACGGCACAAACCTCTGCTTACAACCATATCTGCGCCATTGGATAGCTCATCCCCAAACAATCATCAAAATCTTGTTCCGCACTTAGGGCAAAAATCAAAGTCCTCTGTTGTTTCGTATCCGCACTGCCTGCATCTCTTATAACCTGCTGCGAAGCCTCTTCCGCCACTCACCTGAGTGAGATGACTCGGCAAAATCTCCACCGATTCGCCTCTTGCTATCATCTTTCCGATCTCCGGATCAAGCTCGTAAACAGTTCCACAACAGCTGGTCTGGACATAGTAATGTTTGTTCCACTTTAAGGTCGGTATGAAAAAAAGCGACAATACCGTATATGTCATGAACACATTGAAGCGTCCATATCTTCCGCAGATAGCACAGGTAATCAGCTGATTGAAATCAAAGTCCTTTCTGCCATCTGTAATTCCCATGATAAAAAACATTTTCGTATTCCTCGTATGACTAGATTAAAGCGCCTGAAAGTAATCTATCCTCTCATGTCACATTTTCTTATCAAACAGCTCGAGGACTTCACTTAAGTCATCCACTTCATAATCAGCCTGTTCATCCTCATTGCTGACTTCCCAGTATTTCCACATTCCCTGCTTCACACGAACAGTTTTCATGCCCATCTTTTTTGCAGGAATTATGTCATTATCAACTCTGTCTCCGATCATAACGGCATTCTCAGGCTTGCAATTTGCCCTTGATAAAGCGAGTTCAAATATCCGCCTGTCAGGCTTTTCCAATCCTTCTTCTGCGGAAGCTATAACAAGATCGATGAACTTCAAAACGCCATGCTTTTCTAATCTGTCTGCGGTTCCCGGCAGCTGATTGGCAATAACTCCAATCTTATATTTCTTGCTCAGTCGCTCAAGGCATTCATAGGACTCAGGAAATAATTCCTCGTCTTCACTTCGCCAGCGTGGCCTTTCTATGCCATATTCCTGAATCAGCAGGCGCTCACCCTTTTTCTTTTCCTTGTAAAGCAAAAGCACCTTATCCTGTATGACTTCAAATGGCTCATTAACCGCTTCTGCAATTTCATGCAACCTATGTAAAAATGGCTTCTCTTCACTTACAAAAGTTGAGCCCACATCAAAAAATAGCCACTCTATGTTATCCAATGTTTTTCTCCTATGCTGTCCTATTCTTGCCAAATCGTTATGCCAGCTTATAGTTTTCTGCCTGAGCCATGAAAAGCTGGTAGTAGAGGCTGTCTGTTTTTTGCATCAGATTATTGTGTGTATCGTAATCTGTCACGGTTCCGCCGTCGATGATCAAAATCTTGTCACAGAACTTTGAAGAAGACATGCGGTGAGAGATGTAGATGGCGGTTTTGTCCTCTACAAGGGAGTTGAATTTCTCATAAATCTCTGCTTCCGCAATGGGATCAAGGGCGCTGGCAGGCTCATCGAGAATTACCATTTCAGAAGGTTTATACAGGGCTCTTGCAATGGCGATCTTCTGGCCCTGGCCGCCTGACATCTCAATACCGTCTTCGTCATATTCTTTACCGAAGCGGGACTCGATACCGTTTTTCAGTTCGTCCACTTTTTCCTTCATGCCCACTTCTTCCATGAGACGAAGCACTTTCGCTTTTTCTATCTCAGTATTGGATTCCTTGCAGGATACGTTTTCAGCAATGGTAAAGTTGAAAAGCTTGTAGTCCTGGAACACCGCAGAAATACTGTTCATATAGGTTCTGTAATCGTACTCATAAATATTTTTTCCGTTTACCAGGATCTCGCCGCTATCGAGCTTATACATGCGACAGATCAGCTTAACCAGTGTTGATTTGCCCGCACCGTTTAATCCCACGATGGAAATCTTTTCTCCGCGGTTTACGGTAAATGATACGTTTTTCAAAGTAGGCTTTTCAGCCTTGGGGTATGTGAATATCACATCACGAAACTCAAGGGTGTTAATGGGTCCCTCGAATTTTTCTTTTCCGGTTTCAAGTACTTCTTCCTCGATTTCCATAAACTCAAGATAAGGACTTAAGTAGGAAAGAGTCTGAATCAGCATAACCACCTGCTCGCCGCAGGACTGCATAGCACGGCTGAAGCTGATTGCTGAAGAAACATACATGGTCAGTGAACCGATTGAAAGCATCTTTCCAAAGCGGTCGGAAAGAGTTCTGACGCCCACGTAAAAATATGTAAGTGCTGTGGCACCGATGGTGATTACCTGCATAAGTCCGGTGGAAACCGCAAGTCCCCTCATGGCTTTTCCATAGAGGTCACAGACACTCTTATTTTCATTGAGGACCGTTTCTGTAATCATGGGTTCCAAGTCATAGAGACGGATTTCCTTCTGAGCTTTTTCTTCCATTCCGAGGCCGAAGTAATAATTGTATCTTCTGTTGATGGGAATGAGCTGCTGCATAAGGCCTGTAACCTTCTTCATGGACAGCGCATACGCCATCATGGAAAGTCCTGCTGCCACGGCCATGAGTATGATCAGCACAGGGCCAAGAGTCAGGAGAACTGCCAAAAGACCAATCAGTGTCACAATTGATGTTAAGGTCTGTGATACATAGCTAATCAGTCTGGAGATAGCGTCCTGATTGGAGATAGCAAAAACAGCTCTCTCTTTCAGGTCCAGATAGTACGGGTCTTCCAGATATGAATATTCTATATTCATGATCTTTTCGCCCATCTTTTCCTGCATGGTCTTATTAACAAACTCAGCACGAACATTTAAATAACGATCCAAAAGGTTCTCAAACAGCTTCATCAAAACATTGTTTAAAACAATAAGCGTTCCAAAAAGGATAAGCATATTGACCTGCTTATCACCCATGATCTCGTCAATCAGGAGTTTGGGCAGAATCACGTTAAGCAGCATATTGGCGCCGCCAAGGAGAGCTTTTACTACAAGCGCGATGATATACATGGGAGAAATGCTCCATGCAAGCTTTATAAAATGCATTAACTTTTTCATGCTTCCATAGCCTCCTCCTGATAGTATTTGCCCTGCACCACAAACATGTCGTAGTACATTCCCTTTTTCGCCATAAGCTCCTCGTGGGTTCCGTATTCCTTCACGCCTTCTTTATCAAATAGGGCTATCTTGTCGCAGAAAATTGTGCTGGCAAGACGATGGGAAATATATATGGCGGTTTTTCCTTCTACAAGTTCGCTGAAGTTTTCATAGATCTCTGCTTCTGCCAGGGCATCCAGCGCCGCTGTGGGCTCGTCCATGATTACCATGGGTGCATCTTTATAGAGTGCACGTGCGATGGCCAGCTTCTGGCGTTCACCACCTGAAAAATCTGTACCATCTTCGTCTATAACTTTCAGCATCATCTGGTCGAGACCTTTGGAGAGGCTCTTTAACTTTTTGCCAAGGCCAACTCTCTCCAGTGCTTCTGTGACTCTTGCATCGTCAGGATTACTGCTGCCGCATGTAACATTTTCACGAAGAGTAAATGCGAGAATATTGAAGTCCTGGAAAACCGTTGAATACAGGTCGTAAAGGTTCTTCTTTTTCCAGTCTCTGATGTCGATTCCGTTGACGTAAATATGACCTTCGTTGGGTTCATATAAACCGCAGATCAGTTTTACCAGTGTGGATTTTCCTGCACCGTTAACACCAACGATAGCAAGGCGCTCGCCCTTTTTGATGGTGAATGAAAAGTCTTTATAGATGTCCACGTCTGTACCGGGATAGCGGAAAGTTACATGGTTAAATACGATTTCAACAGAGTCTGTTTTTTCAGGTTCCTTGCTTCCCTCAGTCAGAATGTTTTCATCCATGAGACGATAGAAATCATCCACGTATTCGCCTTCGTTTCTGATCTTGGTTACTGTGTCACCAAAGAGCAGCATGTACTCAATCATGCCCATGATCAGGGCTACATACATGGTGTAATCGCTGACAGGCATTCCCTGGTACGCTTTATAGATCAGGATGCCGTACATGGCAACGTTGGTAAATACGAGGGTGAAAAGTCCCAGAAAACCAAGGGCAAAACGGCGATTCTCCACCATCTTAATAACAGCGGTAAATGCCTCGATTTCCTTTTTATAATTTGCAATGATTCGCTCTCTGAAGTTAAAGATGCGGATATCTTTTCCAAAAGAAAAGTCGTGTGTCGTCTTGTTAAAATAAGATATCCTGCGCTGTGCCTTACTTCTTTCTTCCTTCAGTGAGTACTCGTAGTCATGAGTTTTTACGGACACCCACATAAGTGTGACGCAGTGCAAAACAGTAACGACAAGAACTACCGGGCTCAGCGTGAAAGCCACCACTGCCATAGCGATCAAGGTCAAAAGATAAGCCGGTGCCTTGTAGATGAGATTCAGCATAAGTTCTATGCCGTTTCCATTGGAAGAACCGGCATCCATAGCTCTTGTATTCTTTTCCCAGAAGCTGGCGTCCTCTACATATTTGTAATCCATGTTCTGGATCTTCTGAGAAAGCAGTGCCAGATAATGCATGCGAAGGCGCATATTTTCAGAATCTGTCACCTGTCTTAAAAATGCGCTCATGAATGCAATAAAACCGGCGATAACAAAATAAATCGCCATCACTTTCGCCAGGGGAAGCGCAGCGTCTTTTCCATAACGCTCCAATGTTCCGATAGCAAGTTTGGGAAGTACGACGCCAAGAAACGGCTGAATCGCTATAAACAGCGCCGCAAAGATCATACGCACAAATTGAGTCTTACTTTCGGTGCGCACAAAAGTAAGAAGCCTTCCCACGACATAGGAAGGCTTGTAGATTCTTCTCTCCATTTTAACCAACAACCCTTTTTTCTTTTTTTAATTTACAGTCTATCAGAAACTGCGCTATAAACAAATCTTTTTATTTCTCAGACTATCATCCTGACTTTAAAAACATTGTTCTCTGCAATATATCTTATTTCACTATTTGTCTGAGTTACAAAAGCCAGAACACTTCTGGTTCCAATTCCATGATTTTCCTCATTACTATATGGATGACCTTCCTCGTCAAGCTTGACCTTGTCTTTGCAGGAATTAGACACTTCAAGTAATAACTGGCTTTTATATTTGGCGGTAACGGATATGAATCTCTCCTTTTCAGGAACTTCCATACATGCATGTATAGCGTTTTCCAAAAGATTACTAACGGTGATTGCAAGTTGCATCTCATCCACAGCCAAATTTGAAGGTATTGTAGTGGAGACCTCAACTTTAATGTTATTCTTTTCTGCCATTGAAACATAATGCGTAATAGCTGCATTAATTGTGGTGTTTTCACAGTATCTTTTTATCGAATGGGGCTCCTGTTTCAGTCGGTCGCTTAGGCACTCCAGGGCTTCTTCTGTTTTTCCATCCTAAAGAAGGGATAGGAGCAAAGCTTCAAAATGCCTTCTGTCATGCCTCATTGCTCTATCCTGCTGCATTATGTCCTCTGATGCTGCAAGACGTTCTTTCATGGTTTTAGTTGCAATTGCCATAATGTCTGCTTCTGATTGCAGTTTGTATTCGTTCTGTCTCGCTTCAAATTCCTGCTTCATCAGTTCGGTATGTTTTTCAAGAAATGCAAAAACAAGAATATTTACAAAGACCAGAATAACAATCATTTCTGTATACTGGTACAAATTGAATTCTTCACTGTTTTTTAAAAAGCGGTTTCCATCAATCATAAAAAACATAATTGTAAATATCGGCAGCCCAACATATGGAAATGCAGCTTTATCTAATTTTCGATTGCCGTCTTTATTGCCTATAATGCAGATAATCCATGCAAGTATAAGGTATATCAGAAACATAACACCGCTTGAGACGGGATTCATCCACTCATAGCTCATGTTATTAGTATCAGCACCGGTCATTCCGTCAAATATAATACTTGAAACAATTTCAATCGACCCCTGAATTGCAAGATAAAACAAAAAGTAAATGATTCCCCTATAATTGTTTACTTTGTAGCAAATATATAGCGGGACAAGATACAAGATAATAGATGCGCTCATATTAAGCAGTGCAATTCCCTGTAGATTTGCATAATAGAACAAAATGCAGCAAATAGAATAAATGAGAAAAACCAGGATCTTTTTCCGCTCAAAGAAAGCTCTTTTCCTGTAAAAAGAGCTATGCATCATATGATATAGAAATATAGTCACTATATCGCCAAGAAGCAGAAGTGAAGAAGAATGCGATAATAACTCAACCATATTTATCCTCCAAACATTGGGAACTTCTGGCCTTCTTTGACATAGTTCTTTAGCTTAAAGTCCATTTCTGTTCCTTTCGTTATCATAAGTTGTACATCATGAAGTTTCCGTTATGTTTAAATCCAAAAGCTGTATATAACTTCACTCCCATATCTGAAGCCGTGATATGAACTGCCCCGCAACCGTAGGCTCTTGCTTCTTCAACAACTCTGTTAAGCAGTTCTTTTGCTATGCCTTTCCTTCGATAATCAGGATCGGTATACATGCTGGACAATAGCCCAAGTTTCCCTGATGGGCAGGTAAAATATGGCGGTTTCTCAACAAAAGACATACCACTTGTTCCAATGATCTTATCTCCGTCCATGGCAAGCCATGAAACAAAGGTTCCATCTGCCATATGCCTGTGATAAAAGTCTTCCAACGCTGATTTTAAATCCACACCCTCCGGCACAGTTCTCCCGGAAACTGTGTATTCCTCCGTAAGCTGAGTAATCCTCATTTCGATAAAAGTATCCAGTTCAGCATCTGTGAGTTTTTTATAAGTGATCATATTTACCCCCTTTGCTTATTCAAGACGCACTTAAATCTCTACTATCGATCCCATCAGTTCCAGATATTTTCCGGATTCGGTGGTGAACTTGTCTACGCCTTTGTCCTCGTGCTTGAACTTCCTAAGAAGTTCCTGACTGCCTGTATTTCTCACATCTGCTTCATAGAAAAATCTGTTCTTCTTGTATTCCTTGCAGGTGTAATCCAGTACAGCGCTCAGCGCTTCGTAAGCATATCCTTTTCTCTGCTGATCTTTGATGATCCAAATCCCAATTTCCGGAACATCTTCGTTTAAACCATGTACCTCAACGCTTCCAACATAATTCTCATCCATGTCGAGAATTGACATGCACAGCATCTCTTTGTTATTCATCTCGTCAATAAAGCCCTGCAAAAATTCTTTTGCATCCTCAATTGAATCAAAGGGCTCCGGATACTGATACTTGGTAATATCGCTGTCAAAGCCGGTAAAGTACGCCTCCAAATGATCCATACTAAATGGTACTAATCTAAGTTTTTTTGTTTCTATCAATTTTTTCTTCCTCCCATTATGTTAAAATCCCATTGCTGTTTTCACAATCTGCATTTTCCCGGTTATCTGTTACTCCCACTTCTTCCAAACTTCAGGTTGATATCCCAGAGTGGACTGTTTTCCATTTCTAACGACCGGGGTCTTGATTATCTGCTGATTTTCCAAAAGCTTTTCAGCCTTGTCTTCATCAGCAATGTACTGAATTAGCGCAACTGCATCTTTATCCTTGGCATCAGGGTTAATCATATTCATTATGCCGCCATTAGCACTTGCAACAGCACTCAGTTCGCCCTTACTCATGCCCTTTTCCTTCATGTCAACGAACTGATATTTTATGCCGCGTTCCTTAAAAAATCGCTCCGCCTTCTTTGTATCATTGCACTTTTTTGTGCCAAATATCTGTATGTTCATGCTACCCTTCCTCTACTTCATTCTTACTTTTCGTACTTCACATGGTAAAAACATTTACCCGTTTCGGCTTTTCATAAAAACAACGAAATCATCCATAAGTAACATATTGTTTTGGGGATCATCATCATTCCGAGCATCGGTTTCCTGTTTGCACCAAGCACAACAACCATGTAGCATACAAAGCTTACAGTCACAAGAACGGCCAGTAACCATTCCTGAAATAGCATGATAAGATATCCAACCGTTATCACTCCCATGACAACGAACGGAATATTTCTGTACAATCCCCAGTTAGTATCCTTTTCTTTCGAAAACCAGCGGTTCTGCGGAAAAGCACAAAGGGCAATTCTAATTACCGCCAGCACTATGAGCACCATCAATAAGATCATCCTGTTTCCGGAAACTGAACTGATATCACCATTACCGTGTTTTACAGATAACGCAGCAAAAAAGAACAGATAAAACACCGTCATCGTCACGGAAGATACCAGATTCCCCAGTCCCAGCCAGAAATCTCTTTTCCGCTGTTCTGATTCTATTGTTGTAGCCCCTTTAAAATTGATCATGATCCTCGGTACCAGATGGAACGCATCACCGCAACCCAATAGCAGTGTCATTCCGGCACAGATGCTATAAAATATATCTCCTGTAGCCTGTGCCCTGAGAATAAATGTGCAACCGGCAACAAGTGCAAAAACAAGGTATCCGATACAAAAGACATTCTCACCAATTCTCATTCCCAAAGGTTTTTCTTTTTTGCTCATAAATTCACCTTTCCCTGCACCTCAAGAATAATCTGAATTTTCATGGATTCTAATCAACAAAATTCCTTAATATCTCTTTTTCTTTATTCTTGTTCATGGCCGGAGCCGGATTCCACAGCAAAGCCTTATTGTCAAAAGCATACTTGACCTCAGCGTAATCAACACAGTTATATTCACCAATATCCAATGCTTCAGTATACTTTTCAACATTGATTTCAATCCAAATGAACTCCTTAAAAAGTTCATTACATCTACGATATTTGCAGCTGTTTTTGTCAGAATATGTATAGAAACTATAGATATTTACATCTTCATGGAACACGCCTGTTTTCCCGACCTCATAAGGTACAGATACCATTAAACTTATTATTTCACTTATCTCGCTTTTGATATCGTTGCTGCTCCCAACCTCAACACAGACCCATTTATTATTCTTTACCTTACCCCAAAGACTCCACAGGTGCTTATGCTTTTTTTCATATTCGAATGTAGAATAATCTCTAATTTCTCTCTGAATCGCAGCTCTCTTAGGTCGCTTAATATTCCCATCATGTCTGGTAATCTCACAGAATAATTCGGGATTCTTTTCTATTTCCGCTAGTATATCTTTAGCGATGTTCATGTCAAGTATCTTATTTAGGTCAGCAATCTCCACCATCAGTATTATACCCTTTCACATCAAAAAATCCTCAATATCTCCCGACACTTTCCGAGATATCGTGCTATACTCTGAATCAGTATTCATTCCAGTGAATCCTGTCTTGAGGATTGATCTCTATCTGTCTGACTGGTTTGATTCCCTTCAATGGTCTTCCGATTCCTATAAAACACGGCATGAAATAATCCTCCGGATATTTCAAAACTTCTCTTGCATGTGTACTTTCCTCACCGAGCGGTATTCTAAGATTACATCCAAGTCCCTCAGCTGTTGCCGCAAGAAAAATATTCTCAATACAGCACCAAATTGATGCAAACCCATTTAGATGAGATACGTTTTCCGGATGTAAAATATCCGTCTTTTGTTTCAATAAAGGTATTATGATAGCCGAAGCGTAAAAAAGCATTCTATATTGCTTTGGAACAGCATTGCGATAACACTCCTGCTGAAGCTTATCATTCAAATTCCAATCCCTAATGAGTTGCTCCATATCCGCATCCGATATTCCTTTAGGAATGCACTCAAGAAGCCTGACAGCAACATCCTTATCTGTTACCACTACAAATTGCCAATCCCGCATATGATCATTCGTCGGTGCTTTTAGCCCTGCGGAGATAATTTTTTCAAGAATTTCTTTTGAGATTACTTCGTTTTCAAAGTCACGAATTGTTTTTCTTTGATTTATCGCCTCAAATAAATCCATATTTCAATCCCCTTTCCTTAGCGAAAGATACTGCATATGAAACCAATGCAGTTCCAAGTCCTGTAAGTAGTGCACTTACAGGAACCATTATTACAAGCCAAATAATCAATGCCCCATACACACTCCTCTATAATCTACAGTTCTTTTTTCATATAACCACATGTAAATGGAAAGAAATCATATTTCTTTGTCCCCACATGAACAGCTCCGTTATCCTCATACCACTTACGAAGCCGCGTATTCTCTTCTACTATTCCGATATTCATCAGACTACAGCCTTTGCTTCGGGCGATTTTAAAAGAATGCTCCAATAGCTCTTTCCCTATTCCCTTATGTCTGTACTCTGGTAATACAGCAAGATTGTTCAACTCGCACTCATTGTTATCCTGAAGGAGTAACGAGTAATATCCGCACAGTACACCGTCTACCTCAAACACATACATCGGTCTATGCTCGCCATCCATGTGCCAGTATAGTCTCTCATCGGTAGTTGCAAATGCAGTAAACCTCGGAGCATTTTCCTCTGTAAAACCATATTCATCAGCAACAGTCTTAAAACTCTTTTTTATAATATTTGCACATAAAGAGATTTCTTCCCGCTTAACCTCTCTGATCATTCCATAATCCTTAAGATCAATTTCAAATAACTGTTTCATACTCTTTTTATCACCACTTATATATCCTCACAAAACGCTATTATTTCCCGCTTTCTGGGTTCTACATTTTCCTTATACTCAACAGAACATAGTCCCAGGCTATTTACTGCTTGAATCTCCAAATGGCCATAAAATTTCGATATTCCTTCCTATGATTCATTAACCAGCTTACCCGTCATATGCTCAGGAATTAACCCCAAGCACTGAACATTACGGAAAGAATTCTTTATCTCCTGCTCCAGATAAGCATGATCATCGGTAAACTTCCTGGTAAGTTCAGAGCAGATCCGAAGAGCGACCTCCTCATCTTCTACCAAATGAATTCTTCCAAATGTGATCACGCTTGTAATGTTCAGAGCCCAATCGCCTTCCTTGCGGTAGCCTTCATTATAAACACAGTAGCTTGCCTTATCGCAGGCCTTGATTGCATCTATCTTATGCCCTTCCTTTGCTCCGTGGAAATAGATTTTTCCATCCTCTTCGCAATACCAATGATCAATCGGGATTCCATATGGATATCCATCATCTCCTATCAGAGAAAGAACCCCTCTCTTAGTACTCTTTAATATCTCTATGCATTCAGCCTCAGAGATCTGCTGCTTAAATCTTCTCATTTTTCTAAACATTGTAAACACCTCAATCTTTCGCCAAAATTTTAAGTCCCGCTATTCCAACTACAATCAGGATAACACAGATAACCTGCGGAACAGACAATTTCTCATGGAAAAGAAATACTCCAAGTAAGGTCGTTCCCACAATTCCCATGCCAGTCCACATAGCATATGCAGTTCCCGGCGGAAGCTGTTTCAATGCAATAGCCAGAAAAACTGCGCTGGCAATATAGCCTACTCCTGCAATAATCGAAGGCATCAGCACTGAAAACCCATTCGACATTTTCATTGCTACTGCCCATGTAATCTCAAGCGCACCTGCAATCAGCAAATAAATCCATCTCATATAAATCTACCTCCAAAACTAAAAAACGCCATTCCCTTACCTGCTAAGACCTAACGGTAAAAGAATGACGTAAATCCCACTACTCGGTAGCAATGGGCGTCTGTTATATTTGATTGAATTGATGATACGATAATTGCTCTGGGGCGTCAATACTACCTGTCCTTTTCTGTCAGTTCAGGTACTTCTTCATTCCATACTTCCTTTGCAAGACGAAATACCGCCCATCCCTTTGGCCATCCTACATACATGGTGGCATGGGTTATGATGGCTGCAATCTCTTCCTTTGTGACTCCGTGAGCCTTCGCATTCTGAAGGTGATATGAAAGCGATGAGTCTGTGATGCCTGATGCCATAAGTGAAACCACTGTAATAATGCATTTGGTCTTAACATCAATCGCTTCCTCATTCCACACTTCACCAAATAATATGTCGTCATTCAGATGAGCAAACATCGGCGCAAACTCCCCAAGCTGTTCTCTTCCTGCTGTCTGTACGATTTTTTCTGCCATCTTATTTCTCGCCTCCTAATATTTTCTGTGCACCTGTAGTTCAAACATGTTTCTTTGATGCATCAGTTCTTTTATTCTGTGCCATGACTCCTGCAAGCGGATGAGGCACATATAGCTCTTCCAGATAAGTAAGTTCTTCATCAGTAAGCTCCAGGTCAACAGCTTTTGCTGCGCCTTCTATGTGATGAAGCTTGGTCGCTCCAACTACCGGTGATGTCACTTTGGTAAGAAGCCATGCCAAGGATACTTCCGTCATGGTCACACCATGTTTTTCCGCAAGCTCTGCTACACGACCTATGATCACAGCATCCTTATCCGCTGTAGCATCATACTTAAACTTCGCATATGCATCCTCAACAGCTCTTTTTGTATCACCTTCGCCCGGCTTTCTGGAAAGCCTTCCGCTTGCCAATGCACTGTAAGGAGTCAGCGCGATATTTTCCTCTTCACAATAAGGCACCATTTCCCGCTCTTCTTCACGGAAGATCAGGTTATAATGTCCCTGGATCGAAACAAACTTTGCAAAACCTTCTTTTTCTGCCAGAGCATTAGCCTTTGCGATCTGCCATGCAAAACAGTTTGAAATGCCGATATACCTTGCCTTGCCTGCTCTCACTATACGATTTAAGCCATCTAAAATATCATATATATCTGTATTCCAATCCCACATGTGATAGATATACAGATCCACATAGTCCATTCCAAGATTTTGAAGGCTTGTGTTTATCATATTTTCTATATGCTGCTGTCCGGTAACTCCTTTTTCAATTTCTTCGGGTGTCCTTGGTAGAAATTTTGTTGCTACAACCACATCCTCGCGATTTGCAAAATCTCTAAGTGCTCGTCCTACATACTGCTCACTTGTTCCGCTCTGATAAGCGATTGCAGTATCATAGAAATTAACTCCAAGGTCAAGACCTCTCTTTATAATCTCTCTGGAATGCTCTTCGTCAATTGTCCAGCTGTGCTGTCCTCTCGTCGCATCGCCAAATCCCATACAACCCATGCATATACGGGATACATTTAATTCTGAATTTCCAAGTTTTGTATATTTCATTATCTGATTCCTCCGTTTGCCAATTAGTGTTTTTATTAGTCTGCCTCGCTTTATAAAAGCTTCAGCAGGCAGTTATTTGTTATCTCAAAAATGGACTGATATACATAGTCCACATTTGCCTGTTTCATGGCTTCCCTCTGTTTATCCGTTACTGCGGTATAAGGATAAATACCAAACATAAAAGGGAAGAATACATATATAAAATCCTGAATCTCCTGCACCGATTTCTCCGGACAGAACTTTGTGATTATCCTGCATACATTTTTCATAGACTCGCCATAAGCTACCTTAAAAGATGTAAGAAGTTCAGGTCTGCTGTTTTCCTCCATATCATAGTTATTCATGGAGAGAAGTTTTAGCAGTTGCTGCCTGTTGGCTATGGATGATGCAAGCTTGTTTGCAAGCTGCTCCTTGGAAAGCTTCTCATTTTCCTGAAGAATAGATTGTAATTCTTCATTCCAACGAATGTACTCCCTCTCAAAAAGGGCCAAAAATATTTCCTCTTTTGTCTGGTAGTAGTTATATATTGTCGGCCTTGAGAAGGATGTTTCATTCCCGATCTCTTTAAGAGTGATATCTTTAAAGCTCATGGTCTGATACAGCTTCTCGCAGGCACTTATGATTTCTTCTTTTCTTGCTGCGGTTCTTTCCGGTGATCCTTTTGGCATATATCTGTCTCCTGATTTTTTATTCTGACTTCGTGTCAATATGAATCATAATCATTTTCTGACACCGTGTCAATATATTTTTAAAATAAAAAAATCAGGTTCCATCCAATATGATGAAAACCTGATTATATTCAAAAAGTTAATGTTTATTTATGCTGCCTGCTTGGTAACTGCATGAGAGTCCTTTGAGAATTTCTTTACAAAGAAGCCAAACACGTTACGAACAAATGGTCCTGCAAAGAAAAGCTGCCAGCAAAGAGCCATAGGGAAATTAAGGGCTGTAGTATGAATCCATACTGCCACAAGTTCTTTTCCTGCATCCTTAAAGAGCAGTGTCGCTGCAAAGCTCATAAGCGGGCACATAAGGCATACAGACATGGCTGATATAGCAAGAATCATCATGATCATTGAATCCTTACCTGGGGTCACAAATCTAAAAGCAAGCTTCTGAGCAAGCTTTCCTACAAATAAAAGTTCTAAAGCTATGGCAATAGGCCACATAATCAGCATTTCTTTAAATGCCGCTAAAAAAACAAAGTTCTGCATCCCTCCCACATTAAGGGCTATATTGTAGCAGATCATTGCATAGACCATGACAAACGCCATGAAAATAGTGAAAATAACATCCTGAAACTTATTCTGTGGTAACACGTTAAGGTTCTCCTTTCATAAAACAAGGAAGACTTAAGCGTGTTGTTCGTTAGCGCCCTCTGCGGGTGTACGTTTCCAATGTTACCAGCTTTTACATCTTCTATACTATATTCAACAGGTTGTGATTATATCAGAAAATATCCTGGCATGTAATACCAAATTTTACTTATGGAAGATTTAACACGAACCATTGGTTGATATGCCACAAATGCAGCATTTATGCGTGACTCTATCATGGGTTGAGTCTGTTTCAGTACTACTATTATTCAAGCTTTATCCATTCAATAGATGTATTTTCCTTTGAATATTCATCCACAAGAGCATTGAACTCCTCTTCTGTAATGACATCGAACTTCTCTATATTCTCAAGGTAGTCCTGTGGCGGATTCTCCTGCATATAAAACTCTGGTGCGCCGGACTCAGCCCAATCATCGTAGTAGTTTACAAACGCCATGACAACCTTAGCTTCTCCTTGATCAGCAATTTCTGATACAACATACATCTTACGGCCTTCATGACCTGTATCTCCACTGACAAACTGATTCTTGTCATTTATGAAAGTAACTCCGGAGGATCCAAGATTCTCCACATTCGCTGACTGGATCTTATTGTCCTTATACTCGATGATGTCATAAATCCAATATCCAAAAGAGCGGACAATCAGCTCATTTATGCCATCCCCATTCATGTCAAAGAGAGCATATTCCATATCAGGCTCTCCCACAGCCCAGAAGGTCTCGCCGTTTGCATCAGCTTCATTCCCCTTCAGATACTCCATAAAATGTGCATCAGCATCGCTTTCCTTACCCACTGTTGACGGAAGCTCAATAGTTGTGGGCTCATCTGCACCACCGATTATTTCTGCATCATCTGTCTTTTTTGCGCCGCAGGCTGTCACACCAAATGCAATCACCAGTGACATCGCAACTAATATAGCTCTTTTCATGATCAATCCTCCTTAAATATCGAATAGTCCCTCTCAAAAAGAACCTCTAACATCTGCTTTTTCAGCAGTTCTTTATCTACGCTCTCCATCAGGTACTTCTTACGGTACAACAAGTACTGCGGGAGCGCCATAGCGACAAGGCGTTGCCTTATCGATCTTAGCCAAATTTTCTTCTGACTCAACAACATAGATATGCTGCTCCTGAAGGTTTTTGGCTGTCGGTGCAAGACGACCTGCTTCAAGGATCTCACCCAGTCTTGCTCTGTCCACCTTTCTCTCACTGTACTTCTTACATGAATAGCGGTTCTTTACTACATCTTTAAATTCCATCTTTTATTCCTCCTCTTCCCATCCTTTGCAAACATCACACCAGCCCTGAGTCTCAGTAATCTCTTCAAGCTCATCGGGAGTTATCTTGACAGACGTAAACTCATTGCCTCCGGCCGGATGAACATATTCAAATCGCTTCATAGAAACATCAAGCCATATCGGAATCTCTGCAGGAACTGCAAATGGGCACACTCCTCCCGGCTGAAATCCAGTTATATCTTCCACCTGGTCCCTCGGGATCATGTGGGGCTTAGTATGGAAAACAGATTTGAACTTGGAGCTGTTTACTTTGCCATCACCAGCCATTACAACAATAACAGGCCTATCCTCAACTAAAATCCTTACTTTTCCCTATTCACAGCCTGTAAAAACGCTGTGCTCACAACCATGTAAATAATGTAAGTGATCAGTGTTCCAAAGCATACATCAGAAAGAAAATGGTTTGTCATATGAATTCTGTTATAGCCGTAAAGCACAACAAAGCATGCTGCAATCACAAAACAGACAATATTCTTTTTCTCTGAACGTTTTTTAAGAACATCCGAGAGCATTGGCAGCGAAAACATCATGCTTGCTATTGTCATATTTCCGCTGGGCCAGCTCTTATAACTGTCATTTGATCCGGCGAGATTAGGAATCATCTGCCACCAGTTCCTGAACTCCGACATAGGGTCATCAAGGGTTATCAGGTACTTATATCTTGGTCTTGATGCTACCTGCTTGAGCCAGAGGTTTGTATTATCGGCTACAATCCCGGCTACCAGAATAGCTGCACCTGTCATTATCAACTTGTCCGGACTCACATCATCAAATACACGATAGCAGACAAATGGCACCCAGGCATACAGTACTACCCAGAATCCCCAGCTTACTACTGATAAAAGCGGTGATGCATCTCCCGCTGTATATCCAAACAGCTCTCTTACCTTTGATCCGTTGTAATTATTGCTGTAGTAAACAGCCATAAAGTATGAGATCAGCATTATTGTCCAAGCCAGCATTTTAAATCTGTCGCCCTTTTTCATGAGCCCCTTAAAGATACACATCCCAGCTGCAGGATATAAGCAATAGGAAAAATAAGAGCCATAGGTAGCAAAAAAGGTTCCAATGTCAGTCTTGTTCGCCAGTGCTACGTTAATACTGTAATCAAAAATAGAGCCCACTATAATCCCTAAAATACAAACTACTATCACAAGATACGCACAAATCCTTGGAACAGCCATAACTTTCTTGTTATCCATTCGTCTTATCTCCTCCGATGCTTTATATACCTTCCCTCATTTTTCCTTCTCCGATTGAATTCAGTTGCTCCACTTGATCTTCCATATATTCTCTATGTACAGCTCCGAATACCAGTGAAGAAAGAGCAGGAAGAAAGATAACTATATCCCAATCATTCTGTCCAATCCAGAACCATAAGAATCTTAAGCAGTTCTGCGAAGCTGACTATTTCCTGAACAGTTGTATATTCCTCAGTTGTATGTATGTTATACATAGGACCGTATATATTAAGACCGTCCATCCCGTGTTTTATCAGAGAATTTATATCACTTCCGCCATAGGACTTCTTCGCCAATGTTTCCCTGCCCTGCTTCCCTAAAGCTCTTTTATACCTATCCAAAGCATTTCCCGCCCGGGCTTCGGGATCTTTCCTGTATACGGTGATTCTTTCTTTTTTATCTATGCAAAGCTCTGCACCTGCTCTATTCGCTTCTTCTGAAAAAATGCTTTCTACTAAGTCTATTGTCCGATGTGCATCTTCATGGACACCGCTTCTTATCTCACCTTTTATAAAACAGTTTTCCGGAACAGCGTTGGTAACACTTCCGCCTTCAATTATTCCGATATTCAGCGTAGTGTGATCATCAGCCCACCCCTGTCATCTGCCCCCAGGACAGTAGTATGGTCACTTGTGATGGTTCCATCATCATTTAGTATGATCTTTTTATTATTACCCGGAGCTACGGTGTCCATATGTGCACAGAACAGAATAGGCTCAGAATCTGCAAACTTTCCCCGCCCCTCCGCAAATCCATATAGATTTCCGCAGTTACCTCCAATCTTACCGGCTGTATCATCCTCGCAAAGCTTTATTCCCAGCTTTTGAAACTCCGCCACAAGATAGTCAGCAACCATCCGTTCATTAAATGATTCTCCGTCTACCAACGCAAGTTCTATAAATCTGTCTATTACTCTCTTGTCATTCTATTTCATAGATTAATCTTTCTAATTGCTATTAAAAAATATTATTTTGCAGGCAGTTCATGTTTTGGCAACCGTTTGGGAAATGGTCCTTCTACTGTACATGGAACCCCAACCCTGTCCAACTCTTCCCGCAGTAGATTGATATATTTATCAGTGTTAATCAGCTGCATAAAGCCAACAAAAATCTTGTCTGCCATAGCTGTTATTTCTACTGTAAAATGCCCCTCGATGATAAATACATAAAACTCAACGTAATCGGCAAGTTCTCCCCAGTCCATCTGTCCTGTGTAGTTTGCTATAAAACTACCATGCTGGGCATCTTTACCTGTAGCAAGGCTATTGTCTGCCATATACTTTCTTTTTGCTTTAAGCCCATGCTCCCTGTCCACCGCTTCATACAGCTCAAACAGCTTTCTTACCTGCTCATGGCTGACAGACGGATCAGTCTGGAGGATCATCTGCCCTCTGGTTCTTGTCCCTAATTTCTCCAGATCTCCCTTCAGGTCATCCCTGTCATAATCCACATACACGTGACTCAAGAAGTCGCAGTGTGTATTGTGAAGTCCCACGCTGTCGCGCATATTATGCGCAGCTTCTGCTACTATCACTCTGTCATTTTCAGGGAACACTCTGTCCAAAGCCCTTGCAAAAATAATAAAGAAAAAGGACAACACGCTGGAATCATTAGCCTTTATGACTTTCAGAAGATCATTTTGATCAACTGTAAGAACTGTATAATTAGGGTTTCTTTTAAATGGATTAAAAAGCCCGTTAAGATAGTCCAGACCAAGAACAGGCGCCTTCTGGAACTTTCTCTTATAGACTGGCGCTTCTGTTGTCAACATATCCATCGTGGGTTCTGATGTTTCCCCTGGGAGCAGATCGTCATCCGGTTTTCTGACTTCCGGTGCATATGGTTCCACGTTATATTTTTCTTTGACATACTCATACACATTTGTCATAACCCACGGAAGAAATCCCTTTCCACCGCACATTGTATGACTTATGTTAAAAAAAATATCATTCCCCGAACAATCCACAAAAATAAGGTGGTTGTTTACTGCATCACTACCAACCTTTGGCATTTTCTCTGCTGTAGGCATAACAACTATTCTCTTATCATTCGGTACAAGAACGTATCCACCGTCCTCATCAACAGAAACTCTTACAGCAAAGTAAGGATAGCGCCTGATAGCAGTATTTACCGCCTGCTCAAGGACATCAATATCCACAGGCTCTTTCATTCTTACATGGATGCGAACAGTATGTGCAAAGCGCTTTTCGCTCTGATAAAGTCTGTAGGTGTCAACACTGTATTTCATACCTTTTATCCCCTCCTGTTGCTTTCATATACTTCATCTACATCTTTTCTTCATTTCCCACCTTACTTTTGTTCCCGATTCAGATTTTAAATATCCTCCCTAATTGTACTATATTCCGATTTTTGATAATCTAAAAAATACATAAATAATGCATTGCTACAAAAAAAGATGTACACGAAAGTCGTAATTTCCATGTACATCTTTTTCATTTGAAGTCATCTGAATATTTCGGGCTGTGAGCCCACCTAGTTCGCAATTGAGCCCCACCTATTCACACAATATCTCTACCTCTTCGCCGAGGTCGTTAGTTCCTTTTAAAACTCTGCCTGTATATCTGATGTTTTTACTTTACTCGACGGACTTTATCTCGCTTTCCAGATCCTCTTTAAGAGAATAGGTATCAAAAGACGCTTCTTTTGGAAGATTTATGTGGATACTGGTAATCTTATCTACTCTGGCTGCTCCTTTGATTATACTTGCATCAAAAACATGCCCGCCTTTCGTTCTGTCCTCGGAAAGAAAATGAAGATGCCATCCCGGCATATTTATTCCATCCATATAATCTGGAAAATATACACCCACCAGAGATCCCCGGATATTCTCAAAAAGAAACGATTGCTGCGTGCGGAGAAGAATCTCTTTCAGCCTGATATGGTGCGACCTGTAAGGCCCCTCCGATCTGGCATCGATTTTCCCAAACTCTCCGTCAATCCTGACAATATGCATACTGTTAAGCCCGAATACCTCTTCGATCTTCCTTGTCAGTTCTGTCTGAATTGAGGCAAAATTCGGCATGTCATTAAGCTGAAACTGCTGATTGCCATAGAGCCTAGCCACAGCAGCAAAGGGAATTCCCGTCGAAGGATCAACCTCTGTTACATTCCCGAACTGATCTGACCTGTAGCAGTGTCCATCCATGACGATCATCTCACCGTCCACATCCTCAAATGTTCCCAGCCCGGTATCACCATGCTGAATTAGTTCGTCTACATTTATCACCGTCCGGCTGTACCCAAGAATTAGCGCCTGAAGTGTCGACACCTGATACATAGTATTTTCCATTTGGTATTTCTCCTTTTTTATATGTACTTCCATTATAAAAAGTTATAAATCCAATCCAGCTTTATGCGCCTGGATATGCTGTAGCTTTCTTGGGATGTTATAAAGCTTCCCATCCTTAATCAGTTTTGCTCCTGTCTGGTGATAATAAAATGAGATTCCGTTCTCTTTACACTGTAACCATACCTTCTCTACCCATTTATAATCGCAGACCCTTGCATTTGCTCCTGACTCTCCACCTACGGAAACCTCCTCGATGAGCGGTCGCCCATCGGAAGTCCTGTATTTTTCGATATATTGACTCAAATCCACCTCAGTCAGCATAGGTTCTATCATCACGGCATGATGGAACAATGGAAGATCCAGATAAACCGGAAGTCTCTTATCCAGCATATCCTGATTCTCACAGGTAACGGCTATCGTAACATGCTCCCATCCGTTCCCCCATCCTGCGGGGAGATGATCTGCAATACGCTCAGGTCTTTTAGTAATCATAAAGAATGTACAATCTGAACGCTCATGCATCATTTCCCAGGCATCTTTTCTCCATCCATCTGCATCGGGATGAAAGAAATCTGAAGAAAAACATGTATAAATGTGAGACCCGCATGGAACCTTATACATGCCCTTATACTGTCCTGACCTTAGTTTTCGTATTGGGAGATTAAAGTTATCTGTCTTATGAAGGACTGTAGGGTCCTTTCCTATGGACTCATCTCTCCGGTAAACATAACAATGTAGGCACCCTGTACTTGCTCTGGTGCATCCATGCCACAAATTCCAGGTAAGTGCCAGCGGAGGCCGTGGATCATCGTGTTTTTCCTCAAAAAACGATAATTGCTCCATCATGAAAACCATCCAGTTAGATATGAATCACTCCCCACTATCCCAAAGTCACAGCCCAAATGCAAAGATTTTCATCGTAACTATTCCTTCTTTCACTCCGCAGGCCAAACATCGCCTATACTTTTTCTTGGGCTCAGGAAGCTCATCATACATTGCTTCCAAAAGATCTCTAAGAAACTTCTTATTATCAACATCATCAACAAGCAGCATCTTTTTTTCCCTTCGTAAGGAATCCTTATTTCCATCCCAACTCCTGCTTTACCATTTCAAGCATTCTTCTATCTCTTTTGATCATGATTTCATTGAAATAATCTTCACTAGAATACGCTGCATTAGTCGCAATAGCCTCATCTATATCCACTATTTTCAGCACGAACCCCGCTTCATCCTCATAAGCATCCAAATCCTGTTCAACAGCTCGATCCTCAACATCGCAGAAGTAGTAATAATTCTCCTGTTCAAAGATTTCACCATCCTTTACGGTGCTCTTCTGTCTTCGCAATACACTTCCATATTCCCTGATAGATTCAGGAATTACAACAAGTCCTACTTCTTCCCTAACCTCTCTGATGAGCGCTTCTTTCTTGTCTTCATCATCATGGATTCCTCCTCCAGGGAACTTGTAATATTTCTCTTTCTTGCTGTAGACTAGGGCAAGTTTATCATTTTTTATAATTATCGCCCTGGCTGAAGGTCTGCGAAAAACTGCATCTGTTTCTTTATAATCTTTAAGATCAATTTCAAATAACCGTTTCATAATGCTCCATTACTCAGATTGCCTTTGAATAGAAATACTTGCTCAGTCTAGGCTCCTTGTCTTCTCTGACAAATTCCAACGAGTATCCGAGCTTCTTATAAAACTCAGGTGCCTGGAATCCAAAGGTCGTTAGGGTGATTTTCTCATATCCCTTTCCTGAATACTCCTCCTCAACTTTCTTAACAAGCTCTGATCCGAGCCTATGTCTTCGATATTTCTCATCGATTATCAAATCCCCGATATGGACTTCGTTATAATAGGCTCTACCTGTTATTACTCCAATAATCTCGCCTTCATCGTTCTCTGCCGCAAAGCAGTATTCTTCAAAATTCAAATCCACATTACTCTTTTTAGCAAAGTCTGTGAATGCTTCATTTATAAACTGATCTGCTCTATCGTCATTTTCATATATTCTTTTTATCAACATTTATGTCTCCTCACAGACTGCAGATACATGTTTTCTAATTATATCCGCAACATCTTTTGATACTCCTATTAGTCACAAGTATATTCTGGTCTTTTATATAAATACTGATCATCCGGAACAATGCTCTTATCCCATACTTGTTCTTTCCAGTTTTCCTCCGGAATATCTTTAATTGCAACAGAAACACTCTTGGTCTTACATCCAAGTGTCTCAGCTATTACTTCCGCAACTCTTTCAGCACATTCTTTTTTCTGCTCTTCAGTTCTTCCTGAAAAACACTTTATTTCAACGTGTGGCATTATCCCTCCAACAATTCACTCAAATCCATAGTCTTAATACCTTTTTCAGCTAGGAGTTCCGCAAAGACTCCTTTTCCCTCAATCAGCTTTCCATCAGCCGCCTCATTTCGGGCACATCCTTGACCGCATAAGAAATAATTTACATTTAAATTCGGAGCCTTATATCTATTAGCCATTTTCAATATTTTTTCATTTTTGGCTAATAGAATTATAGCATTAAAAAACAGCCCCTGACATTTGACTATCCGATGCTGTTATTTTTATCTGCTAACTTGGGCCTCAATATAGCTTGTTAGAAAAACCTTTCAACTTCGAAGAACTGTCCTTAACTTTCCTTCGAAACCTGTTCAGGCAATATATCTGAAGAACTTCCTGCGAAGCTTCCTCAATTTGTCGATTTCCTTCTCATTATAAAATCAGCCCCACAAATTCTCGATTTGTCGTTCTGCATTGTTTTCCGGGAGAACTTGCTAACACTTCAGCCAGACCAATCTCATTTGTCACAAGTAGTTTACTCATGTATTTCCAAAGGAAGCCCGTCCGGGTCACGGAAAAACGTCATTTTTTCACCCGTGAAAGCATCCCGTCGTATCGGTTCACAAGGGATGCCCATAGACTCCAATTCTGCGACGGTCTCATCTACACTATCTACACGGAAAGCAAGATGACGCAATCCGTAAGCTTCGGGAGAAGGACGGAGTGGATGATCCTTCATAATAAAAAGTTCAATTTCGCTGTCATCGAGCTTAAGGTCAATCTTCCAATCATCCCGTTCCGGTCTATAGTTCTCTCGCAGAATTCGAAAGCCAAGCTTATTATGGTAAAAGTTCAGAGCAGTGTCTTTGTCGGAACAAATCACCGCAATATGATGAATGCGATTTAATTTCATGAGGCGCCTCCTGTTTTAACCAGAAAAACCGATTTGTAGTTTTTTGGATTATCCTGAAATATTATACTACCATCAGCAATGTTCCGACTCCAATCAAGATACATCCTAAGATTGATTTTACTGTAAACTGTTCATGCAGGAACACGAATGCAAGCATACGACCGAGATAATAAAGCGCTGCATCAGGATCTGATCCACACATAGTCACTCCTTGAAGTTGTCCTTATATTGCTTATGAATTATGGTTTTCCAAATATCTGACCTCTTTACCGTGAGCTATCGCGTATTCAATCTCACTCTTAGTACTGGAGCCCACATAGCCTCCGACATTGATTACATATATGGAGTCAGCCATGTCTATTTTAGCCTTATGCATTGCATCCAACATCTCTTTTGTCTTTGTAAGAGTGCCCTCGTCCATGTTCTCCCAGACTTCCTGATCACCGGAATGCCCAAATAAGCCCACGCTGATGACAATATTGCCTTCAAGAGTAAGCTTCTTCTGTGCCTCCATGAACTGGTCTTTAAACCTGGTGCTTCCGCACAATGTAATTACTGGATACTTCCCCTGCATAATCTCTCCCCGTTCAAATTTAATCGGTATTTAATATAAATTTCAATGTAATTATAGTATGATAGAAACACCTCTTGTAAGGATTTTGGAATGTCCTTACATATCATAAGAATAGGCTGATGCTGACCGTTTCAGGTACCCTCGCATCAGCCTTTTTTCGTACCGTAATTACTCACTATCTTCATAGCGGCTTTTCTTTTCCCTGCAAATATAATCCCAGCTGCAATCTCCGCAGATATCTCCGCGGATACCCGCATCTATTATCTTCTCTCTGACAAGTCCTATGAATTTGGCAAAAGAAATCTCGCTTCCATCAGAAAGTCCGCAGGCCCTCAGCACGTCCTCATCGTACCGCCGTACTTTCTCCTGAGTAGTGCATACACCACCTTCATTGTTCGGGCAGTTCTCGCATACAATATCTGTTTCAGCCTTCAGCACCACCTTCTGCTCCGGGTCCGCTTCAAGCTCTTTTATCACCCGTCCCATGTGGTCCGTGAAATCAGCACTGTAGCCCTTGCCTTCATAGAACTGAAAGCACATCCCATGGTGGGGTCTTAACATTTATTCATTTTATTCCTCATCCGGCTTCTGTCCATCATGTGCATTCCACGCACACTCTGTCAGGGCTATGTTTGTAAACTCTGCGGTAAAAGAGCTGTCTTCCGGCGAACATGCATATATTCCAAATCTCACCTTGCCAGCACCCTCATGCATATGGCAAACTCTCATCTGTATCCACTTATTTCCATCATCTGAGCACTCGATACAGTAATCATCTTCCCTGCGGCTCAGCCTATACCACATAGACTTCACTGACGCAGGAATCTCAGTAGTTGCCCAGTCAGAATAACCGTGGTTGGTAACAACTGATCCAAGGTGCTGGAACTCCTCGTTCTCATACTCAATTGAGCCCTTAAGCCAGTTCTCACTATCCAGGTACATCACAACTCCGCACTGATCAAAGCGGTGATGGCTGTCAGCAAAATCTGTTTTCACCACAAAGGAAAAGAACTTCTCCTCTGTCTCCATTTGAAACACAGGAGCATTATCATTCCTGAAATGATAGTACGTCCTCTGCCACAGATCTGTATGTGGCAATGTCGTCACAGTAATCTTATCCTCTGTCACGCTGTAACTCTTCGGTTCTCTGGTCCAAGTGAATTTCAACATATCTCATTCTCCCTCATCCGGCAATTAAAAACTGTGCGCTCATAGTATACCGATTTAAGTTATCCCCTTCGCTGCTAGCTCCTGAATCCAAAACTGTCTTGGTTATCTTATATGTTCCAGGTTCAAGATTTCCGTAAAGCCATTCCCAGTTAGTTTCAATCTCAGCTTCCCCATTCTTTGGAATATTGTAGCCGATATCAGTAAAAACTCCGTTATCAATTATCATCGGAACAGCTTCCCACTTCTCACCTTCAAGTTTCTCAAGTGTGTAGTCTTCTCCATATATCAGCTCGCCGGTATTCTTATCTTCGTATTGCCTGAAATGAACAGTCAGTCCTGAGGTCGTCACATTACTCACACTCATCATGAGCCCAATAGCCTCAACTTCAGAATCTGAAATGTACTGTCCTATTCCGCCTTCAGTCTTGCTGGTATCAAACTTAAGTGTATCCAAAATGGTATCTGCTTCTTCCCATATATGGCCTATCCAGGAATCGCAGTCTATGCTCTGGGCCACTATCTGCGGACGCTCATCGCCAAAAGTAATGAAATCCCAGTGCTCATGATCATCATACGTGCCAACATGCACTGCGTATCCCGCTATTGTAGTCTCTTCCTGTGAAAGTCCTGTTCCGCAAACGCCAAAACTGTCTGAGCAAAAGAGCTCTATCTGCCCTGCATCTGCAGATTTTGGTTTTAGTATCAATCCATATAGACCATAAGTGAGCTTCCCATCATCCACCGCCGAAATCTCCGCAGTCCATCCTTCCGGAACAAATACAGACATCTCTCCATAGGGTCCACCCACTGAAACTGTCTGCTTTTCATAAGCACTTCCCATGGCAAAAGAGCTCCATTCGCCATAAACTCTGTCGGCTCCTTCACCTTTAAAAGCCCTTACTCTTATTCTGAAATCAAAATAATCTTGGGCACTAGTAACATAAGAATTATCTGCAATCTCAACAATTTCAGGTTCTCTGTATTCCTTTTCTGAATAATACTTATTCTCCTCAGAGACTTCGTATCCATCAGCACCCTCAACTGGATTCCAATCAAAAACAACTTCTGCACAGTCTTCTCCCGGTCTTAAAATACCGTCTTTAACCGCAGGCACACCAAGTACATCAACTTCAACCACTTCCGTTTCACTCACCGTGCTAGAAGCAGCTCCGCTATCTGCCACTTTATTGTTTCCACAACCTACAGCAGCAATCGTCATAAGCATTACCATGGCAACACATAATCTTTTCATACTGCTCCTCCAACGCTTAACGCATTCATATATCCTTTGGCCACTCTGAGCCGACATCTAATCCATTCTCCGTAAGCCAGTCATCTTCCACTGACACAAACTTCTCATTACCGGCATCATCCACAAACGTTACTGATACCTTGGGCTTCTGCCCTGGCTGTAATTCTTCGCAGGCATAATCCCCATCAAAAATCTGCTTTATCTTCATCGCTTAACAACCTCTTTAAAAGCTGCTCCTTTCAGAAACAGATGAACATTACTATCCTTGCCTTCCTGGGTAACAATAATTCTCTCAACAATACTTCTGATAATTGATACAATGACTTCCGGATCTTCATCCTTGGTCATTTTCTCAAAATTCATTGCTATTTCAAGCTCATCCATCGGGCACTTCCAAGAGTAGTTTTTTCCTACTCCCTAACAGCCGATGCAATGGAGGATCGAAGCAAAGTCTCCCCTGCGTGCTTTCTCCGGCATTTCGGGATCTGCAAGGGAAGCCCTTCCCATTGTACAAAGATCAGCGCTTCCGGATGCAAGGATGTTTTCCGCACGCATCGGGTCATTGATTCTGCCGACTGCGATAACCGGAATATCCACGACCATTTTCAATTCGGCCGCGTGATGGACAAAGCCGCCGACAGGAACCGGCGCAGGCGGGATGATAATATGTCCGGTCGCAAATACGCCCTGTGAACAATGGATACAGTCCGCACCAGCATCCTCTATCAGCCTTGCAATCAGCTTCGCCTCTTCTATTTCAAGTCCGCCAGGAACATATTCTTCCGAACTCATGCGATAGAAGATCGGAAAATCCTCACCCGCCGTCTTACGGATTGCCTGTATGATCTCCCGCGGAAATCTTGTCCGGTTCTCGGTGGTACCTCCATATTCATCACAGCGTTTGTTCTACCATGTCAGGAACAGAATAAACTTTTATATCACCATCAGCACTCAAGAGTACATTTTTCATCTTAAATTCCTTTAGACCATCATTTTTAGCGGAGTTGGAGAATAGCACCTGCTGAACCATCGCCTCCCGCAAACCGCGTATTGTATGCCAATTTTACCTTACTTCTTTTACCATCATATTGATAACTATAAGCAGTATGACTACCGAAATCCATATGGTTTTTATCCCAATGATTCCGGATATTACTCCGCCAAATCCTGCTCCTATAGCAAATATCAGAATGATTCCAAAGAAGTGAAATGATTTGTACAAAGATTGTTTGTTTTTGTCTCTAAGGTATTTAGAAAGGCTCTCTGTTCCACTTCTCAGATTTCCAATGCACATGGTACTTGCATATCCATATCCATGTACTTTTCTAAATGTTTGCACCTGCATGGCACATGAAAATGACACAATCATATTTGCTATCATATTCATATCCATGGGGAGAAATCCGACAATGCTAAGCGCAATCATTTCAATTATTATGATAATCTGTCTCCAGTGGATTTTTTCAGCACATTTATACTCGTTTTCAATTCTCTCTGCTATAAAAATCCCAGCAGCAAACGAAAAAAGCGGACACATATAGTGTAACCCCTGCATAAAATTACCCTGCATCAGGTTCTGACTCATTAAAACAACATTGCCGGTCTGTGCATTGGCAAAGACTTTATCCCTCATATTATATGTATACGCATCCTGTAATCCTCCTGAAAAGGATAATAATGCACTTAATCGAAAACTCTCAGATGTCTGCATATTTCTCCTACATATTTTATTATCGCGGAATAGTTACTCATGAATGTAATTCTTTTATTTCATGAGTTTACGGATCGTCTTCAATAATTCGTCCACGATTTCTTCATCGTCATTTTTTATGCCGTCCGTAACGCATCCTTTCAGGTGATATCCAAGAAGTTCCTGATTAAAGCCGTCTATTGCTGAGGCTGCAGACATGGACTGTTGAAGGATGTCGTTGCAATATACGTCATCCTCGATCATTTTTTCCAGGCCACGTATCTGCCCTTCCAGACGTTTCAACCGGTTGGTCAGAGCCTTTTTCTGTGCTGCTGTTCTGACTGTCTTTTTATGTGCCATAAGTAATCTCCCTATTCTTCACCTCTCTATTTCTCTTTACAACTATTGTTTAAGCGCATTCCAAGTAGTTAATTATCTTTTCCCTTATAAACTGCATCTTTTTAACTGTATCCGGATTATTGCTCTTAAATCCGAGCAGTCTGTATATATATCCCTGACTTTTGACCTGCCTGATACTCTCAGGGAATACAAGTCCATATACAAAAGAAATATGCCCAAGGATATAATCCATTCCGGTTTTCGAGTATGTTCTGTCTATATTTCCGGATCCCATAATGTCTTCATAAACTTCATCAGTTATGTACGAATCCGTAAAGGCTTTTTCCGGCAGATCGTAAATCTCTGTTCGCGGTGTCTCGCAATTAACACGTATAATGTCAATCTTATCTGCATCACGCAAAATTTCACAGAACATCCGCTCCCTGTCCGTCTGACCATCAGGAAGAATATATACATTGTGGTAACGGATGACTTTTTCCATCATTTCTCTGTCCATCTTTCTATCCGGATCAAACCTGTCTATCAGCTGTTCGTCCTTAAATAGCAGGTCTGCAGACAGTTCCGCGTGATTAACTGATATTCGATCCTGAAATGTATGATACCTTCTAAGCTGCTCAAAACGGCCTATATCATGAAGTATTCCTGACAGCCACGCGAATTCGCAGTCCTCCTCCGGAAGCAGAAGGCTTCTGGCGATTATTTCGCATAAATCAGCTACGCGATACGTATGATCTATCTTCAGCTTTACTTTCACATCTTCCGGATTATATTGATCCGTATATTTTTTAAACTCAGTCAAAATATTATTTCTGTCCATATGTACTGATTATTCCATTTCCAGTGTTTTATAGTTTTTCTAAATCACATACTTTTAGCAATCTTTACCAGCCTGCTTGTGCCAAGTCTGTGTGCTCCAAGTTCAATAAATTTCTCAGCATCTTCAATTGATGCAATACCGCCTGATGCCTTGATCTTGATATTTGGACCACAGTGTTTTGCAAAGAGTTCTATATCTTCAAAGGTTGCACCGCCTGTTGAGAAACCTGTTGAAGTCTTGATATAGTCTGCCTTTGACTGCGTAACAATCTCACACATCTTGATCTTCTCCTCTTCTGTAAGAAGGCAGCACTCAATGATAACCTTCATGGTATGGTCGCCACAGGCTTCTTTGAGTTCATTGATCTCATCAAGAACAAACTTATAATTCTTAGCTTTCAGCTCCCCTATGTTTATAACAATGTCGATCTCTGTTGCTCCGTTTGCAAGCGCATCCTTTGTCTCAAAAACCTTGGATGCAGTTGTTGTATTTCCATTCGGGAATCCGATTACTGTTGTTATAGGCATATCAGGGCCCATATACTCACGGGCTTTCTTCACATAATATGGAGGAATGCATACGGAAGCCGTATGGTACTTCATACCATCGTCGCATATCTCTTTTATCTCATCCCATGTGCTTCCCTGAGCAAGCAGTGTGTGATCAACCATCTTTAATATTTCTTCAAGTTTCATTCGAGTATCCTCCATTCTTCGACCTAAGGGTGGTACCGCTTGCGGTGGATTCCCTAGGTCCATCCAAAAATTTCATAGTCTTTTTGGTTCATAATTTGACAATAAATACGGGACGACAAAATAGTCCCCCCTACCATTTGCAATATATACTAGGGGGGAGTATTTGTCAACGCCTATTTTTCTTTTACCATATTCCCATTACATGCTGCATCAAAAGGCTGACAACTGTTATTCCGATCCAGCAACAGCCGCCAAGCAAAATCGGCTTCCCACCTGATTTAATTAGTTTGATTATGTTACTGTTCAAGCCAATAGCAGCCATGGCCATTATTATAAAGAACTTGCTAAGTTCCTTAAGTGGCTTAAAAACATAAGAAGGGACACCTGCTCTCAAGCAAATAGTTGTGATAATTGAAGCAATCACAAAGAAGACTATGAACATCGGAAATGCTCTTCTAAAGCTAAAGCCATTTGTCGAACTTCCATCCTTTTTTGCTTCCCTTGCCCTCAGATACGCAAGTACCAGTGTAATAGGTATGATAGCCAGTGTTCTTGTAAGCTTGACCGTAACTGCCTTATCAAGAGTCTGATTCCCCAGGTTCCACATACTATCCCAGGTTGATGCAGCTGCGGTGACGGAAGAAGTATCATTAACTGCAGTTCCCGCAAAAATACCGAAAGCCTCTCCTGTTGTGATATCAAAACCTATAAGCTTTCCCAGCGAAGGAAAAAGAAGTGCTGCCAGCACGTTAAAGAAAAATATCACAGAAATTGCCTGTGCCACTTCATCATCATCCGCATCAATGACAGGAGCCGTAGCTGCTATTGCTGAGCCGCCGCATATTGATGAGCCAACTCCGATAAGAGTAGCTGTGTTTCCTTTGATATTCATAACCTTATGAAGAATCCATGATAGGATAAGCGATGTTGAAATCGTGCAGATAATTATAGGAAGTGACTGTTTCCCGGTCTGAAGAACGACCGAAAGATTCATACCAAATCCAAGGAGGACAACAGCCTCCTGCAGAATTATCTTTGATGTAAACTTTATTCCATCAGCCGCCTTCCCCTTGTCATTCCAGAACAGGGCTATTATCATGCCCAGAATGATTGCAATCACCGCTCCGCCAACGACAGGGAAGCGCTTTCCCAGGAGCCATGAAGGAACTGCAATAGTGAAGCATACTATTACTCCCATGTAATTCTTTTTCAAAAAATCCATCTCAAGACCTCTCTCTCTTTTTAATCTGTTCTTTCGCAGGTCTTATTCTATTCTGTCTTTTGAAAAAGATAAAATTATATATTATTATATATCCATAAACATTTCTTATCGTTAGGGAGGACTGATTATGCTGGATTTCAGGATAGATACCTTTCTATGTGTTTGCAGGCACCTCAATTTCACCAAGGCGTCTAAGGAGCTGAATATTACTCAGCCCGCTGTTTCTCAGCACATACATCATCTTGAAAATGAATACGGGACAAAGCTGTTTACTCAGGATGGAAAAAAACTTTTTCTAACTGATAACGGAAAACTCCTGTATAAAAAAATGAATCAGATAAAAAATGATGATGAAAGTCTCAAAGAAATACTTTCAAAGAATAACCATGGCTTAAAAGACATCTCTTTTGGTGTCACCATGACCATAGGAGAATACATAATTGCTGATCCGATCAGTGATTACATAAAAAATCACCCGGATACTAATCTTAAGATTACATTTGGCAACACATCGGAGCTTCTTAAAAAACTCTCCGACGGTGTTATAGATTTTGCACTTGTAGAAGGATATTTCCCTGAAAATGATTATGAAACGCTGCTTTTTAGCAAAGAAGAGTTCGTTCCTGTCTGTTCGGCAAAGCACTCTTTCAATCAGAAGCCACGCGTGATAAAAGATCTCTTTCCCGAGCGAATTCTTATAAGAGAACCCGGTTCAGGAACGCGCAATATATTGGAAAGAGCTCTTGCCCTGAACAATTACTCCACAAGTGATTTTAGGAATTTTACCCAGGTGGAGAACATGCATGCCATAATAAGCCTTATTGAAAAAGATTGTGGCATCACCTTTTTATATAAAGCAGCGGTTGCATCAGGACTGCAGTCCGGATATCTGAAAACAATCCCCCTTGACGACTTTAGGGTAAAACATGATTTTACCTTCATCTGGCCCAAAGATACTGTTTTCAGTGAAGAGATCCGTGCAATATGTGAGGAAATACAACCTATAACTCATTCTGCATGAAGTTCATGTTCTTTTTCATAAAGCTTGTTATCCTGCCGTCTCATGAAAATCATCCGGGACAGAAAAAGAATCAAGCTACTTCCTACAAAAATCTGAATCGGATATGTGATTAGTACGCTTTCAGATATTATCATGCTCAGCATGGTAATAGCGCCAACCGGTGGCATATACATCTTAGTAAAATGAATAACGATAAGCATACCACTTGTAGCAACAATTGCTGAAATCGTAATAGGAAGCCCTATCCAAATAGCAAAGAAATATCTTGAAATCACACCAATTATGGCACACACAGTTATCACTGCCACCGTTTTGACTGGCATATTTCTTGTTTTGTTCCTTGGCCTGGAAAACTCAGTAAATGCCACAAGTAACGGAGGTGCCACAACAAATCTATAACCCGTTCTGAATGCAACACCGGCTATTACTGTCACACAAAGGATTCTAATGGAAGTATCTACCATATCGTCCCTGGAATTCAGCATCACAGGAACATATTCCTCATCTGCTCGGATTCCCTGAAATAGAAAAAGTTTATGAAACAATATTACAAGTAATGTCAGTACAAATGCAGCTATAGGATACACTATACTTGTAGTATGCATCATCACCGGGAGCACTATTGCTGAGACAAATGGTGCAAACGTGGTTCCTGAAAACATAAAGATTACCTGAGCGATTGTGAATGCCAAAATCACTTCGATATACGTATCAAACGGAACAAATCTTACAATGCACACTCCTATTATCGCACAGCCTGTTATCAGTGAAAGCATACGCTTTCCATTAACCTTCCAGCTTCTATTTTTTGCCACCATATATCCAACTGCTAATGCTGTTATCTCAGGAAATATAATCTCCTTCTCATTTAAAGTTTCTGCAAATAGTGTCATCAGCGCTACTAACAGAACTGTACAAACGTATGGTATTATTCTCTTGACTCTATACATATTCTATAAAAAACATGCAATCAATGTGATGATCGCGATTCCTCCTTACTTAAAAATAGCACATTTACTGACACTCTTTCCAAGAAAGACTCCGCAAGGGTCTCGTCTGTTGTTTTTCGTTTCACAGCTATTCACTCCTTTAGTCAATTTTAATCAGGATCTGCAAAAGAATTAAGCATATATAGTAAATAAAAGTTACTATTCCAAGCAAGTGGCTTTGCAAATCAAGCCGCTTGTGCTTTTTCGGCAGCTGTTTCTACAACAGTGCTCTTTGAGTCAAGCTCCTTAATTACACTTCTTGCCGTCAGAACAACAGCTACTGATGTTACAATGTCCGCTACAGGAGCTGAGAAAAGAACTCCCTCAACTCCAAATAACATAGGAAGAACGATATCATCAGCTAATAATCCTTAACCCTTTAATCTATTAACCTGAAATTCAAAGTTCCATAATTTCTAAATCGCCCGGAACAAAAAGCTTTCCATTATCCAAAGAAAGGGCATCTTTCTTTGATACACTGCTGGTTCTGCGATGAGAACTCACAGTGTTGCTTCTCATATTCAATCTGCACACCGTAGTGCTGTCTTACGTACTCTATTCCATGCTTGAACGCAATCATAGCATCTCTTTTACAACATCTTGGGCCATTTATCTTGCCAAGCTCTCCTATGGCGCTTGATGTAAATGCCATGTGATCTCCCCATGTGCCATCCTCAGAAAGTGGTCCTGTACCATCAATAATAGAAAGAGCTGCTCCTATAGATGTTATCGCTCCGCATATTCCCCACAGTCCGCACATTGCTCCCGGCATCCGAAGTCCTTCTTTCAAAAGCTTCTCCAAGGCATAGTCTATATCTATTTTGCCACCAGCATTATGATAAGCCATTAAAAGACATGCCCCATCTAATATATGATGCTCTGGCCCATGCATGCTTATATACGCTTTCTTTGCCATTGACTTAAACATCTTGATAGGATTTACGCCTTTTTCATTACGTATATCTTCAATAATCCTGTTTGCTTTTTCTTCAATAGTCATAAGTAGCTTCTCCTATAAACTAATTATGAAGCTCTGTACTCCATAAGAGTTGTGTTCTGCCATTTTCCAAATCGATCTTTAGCTATTCTTTCCCTATAGCCAATTTCCCTGAAACCACATTTTTTGTGTAAGGCTATACTTGCTTTATTAATTGAAAATATTGCAGAATATATGCTCCAATATCCATCTTTCTCAGCTTCTTTGATAATCGTATTTACCAAAGCTGTTCCTATCCCATGACCTCTATAGTTTCTATCAACATATACACTCATTTCAACGCAGCCTTTATATGCGCACCTACTCGAAGAAGGACTTAACGCTATCCAGCCTACAACCTTCCCTTCTTCCTCAAAAACAAACCTGCAATTCTTTACGTGACCTTCATTCCACTCAGTAAAACCAGGACACTCTATATTAAAAGTTGATGTTCCCTCTTCTAATCCCTGCTTGTAAATCTCTGATACTGTCCCCCAGTCTTCATCTCTCATTTCTCTAATCACAGCATTCCACCTCCGATTTTTTTATCGCATCATTATAGATATTTAATGCCTCTAAAACCTGACTCTGTTTTTCCTTTGAAATCATCGAAAAAACTCTCTCAAACTTCAAATTCATATCTTTTTCTATTGTATTGAATCTTGCCATTCCTTCATCAGTCAGATTAAGCACTACACACCTACGATCCCTTTTTGAAGGTTCTCGCAAAACATATCCTTTTTGAACAAGTTCTTCTACAGATCTGCTTACAGCACTTTTATCCATCTTAAGAAGTTCAGCAAGTTCCTTTACACATATTCCGGGTTTTCTGCCTATCTCAACAACCAGAAAGCATTGAGATGTATTGACGTTACATTGACAGCAATCAGAACTGTTTAACTTCTCAAGATTACGTTCTAATTCTCTGGTACTTTCTCGAAATAGTTTTACCTTATCCATCGAATGCCCTCCTATGGATTTAAATGATAAAATCATTAGTTGTATTTGTCAACTAATTTATAATATAAAAATGCCACATAGCCGTTATAAACAACTACATGGCAATTACGTGGGCATATTCATTTATCTTATTTGTGATCTATTGCTTATGATATTTAATACGTATGCTACCTATATCGTCAACTCTATTTGATTGCCTTCAATTCCTATGATACAACTTTCATAGTATCCGTCACCTGTGGTTCGCGGACCACTTATGACCTCATAGCCGTCCTGTTTCAATCGTTCCGTAAGCTCATCTACTTTTTCTTTGCTTCCTACAGAAAATGCAATTTATATAAGCGTATAACCTCTGAACCCGCGCACGGAATAGTACGAATCCGCCCCGTTATGGAATGTGAAAACCCTTCCGTAACGTCGTTCGCAGAACAATGCACCGCCCTTGTCGCGAATATCATCCGGCGTAGTGATCCAACTTGACGTTTTCAAATCAAATTCCCCGAGACTTTGCAGTCGGCGATAGAGTTCCTCCGTCATGATCAAAACGCCGATTTCTTTTGCTTTCCATTCGGCGCTGCCTGACGGCGGGTTTTTAGCACGCCCCTGTAATGCCTTTTCGTCATAGCACAGGCTTCTGCGCCCAGAAGGGGACTCCTTTGCGCAGTCGCAGAAAATTAGCTTTCCCGTCTTTTCGTCATAGCCGATGGTATCCGGTTCTCCGCCGCTCTCCTCCATCCTTCTCAAAACATCCATGGAGCCCTGATGCTCAAGCAAACGTTTCTCCACGTCAAGCCAACTCAGTTCCATATGAAGATTCTTATTATCCTGAAACCTCGCTTTTAATATTTCTAACATAGTTTCCCCCTCCAATCTCCGATTTGCTTAACCGTTTATACTTCAAATATAATCGATTATACCCTTATTCTATGTATCACAATAGTCCCCAGTTATACTCAAAAAATATCACTGGAGAAGCGTATCTTCTCCAGTGACATATACATCAGATAATCACAATCCAAGCTTATTCTTTAATTCATTTGTTATATCATAAGCACTGTATTTCATAGGAATCTCGTATGTCTCATCCTTACTGTGCTGGCAGTCCCATACCTGTGCATAGAAAGGATTCTTTCTTGCAATTGCAGGATAGTTCCAGGAAGAGAGCTTTACCCATGTCGATCTTTAGTATTTTCTTATATCTCCATCACAAGCCACGCACTGGTTATTTGCTTTTTCCTGCACATTAAGAGCTGCTATTACAGCTTCATACATAGGCTTTGCTTCAGGAGCCTGAACCAGCATCTCCGTAAGAGTCATGCCCATGGCATATCCGATCATGGGATTATCCAGCATTCCCGGTGCGAACTGTTCAAACATGTCCTTTGCAAGCTGATTCTGCAATATCTCGCCAAGAGTGCTCTCCATGCTGTATCTCTCCACAGTCAGATCCGTATCAGTAGCATAGTCGAACTCATAGGTTCCGGAACCAAGCACCTTAGTCTCAGTCTGCTCAGGAAGGGTCAACTCAGCCGTAGTATTAACCGGAACAACAACCTTAACCTTTATCCTTCTATCTTTGCAGCTCACATGACTCTCTATGGTTCCGTACATGGTTTCAAAAGACCTGTCGAAAGAATAAATGCCCTTCACCAGCATCGGCTTTACCCTGAATCTCTTGTATCCGGGCTCAAGCTGCTCGATTCCACTTATCTTCCTGAACATCCAGTCTGCGATCGAACCATAGGCATAGTGATTAAGAGAGTTCATTCCGGACACATCAAAGTCACCCTCCGGTGTGATAGAATTCCATCTCTCCCAAATCGTTGTTGCCCCCTTATTTACGGCATAGAGCCATGAAGGATAGTCCTCACGCATAAAAAGAACTGTTGCCAGATCATGAGCGCCGTTCTCGGAAAGCACATGGCAAAGGTATGGAGTTCCTACAAAACCTGTCACCAGGTGATTCTTGTGTGCAGCTATATTTTCAACCAAAGCATCAAGGATTCGCTTTCTGTCCTTTTCTCTTGCCAGGCCGAAGAAAAGAGATATCACTGCCCCGGTCTGTGTCTCACTTACGATACGTCCTGTCGAGGTATAATACTCACTCCTGAAGGCTTCAAGGGTCTTTTCATAAAGCTTAGAGTAGCTCTTTTCGGCATCGGAATGTCCGAGAACTTTGGCTGTCTTTCTCACAATATCGGTCACATACAGATAGTAAGCATTTGCTATAAGATACTTGTCTGTCGCACCGGTCCTGTCAGCCATCTCCTCCTTATCCAGCGCAAGCCAGTCACCGTACTGAAAGCCGGTCTGCCAAAGGCCGTTATCGCCGCAGTGATTCCTTATATGATCAACCCATTCATGCATGCACTGCCAGGAATCTGAAAGAATCCTTGTATCGCCATAGGTCTGATAAACAGCCCATGGAATGATAACAGCTGCATCCGACCAGGCTGACGAACTGTAGGAGCCCAGTATATCCGGAACCACATGAGGCACACCCTTTTCAAGAGATGACTCGGCACCAATATCCTTCATCCATTTGCTGTAGAACCTGGCTGTGTTTCTGATCTCTGAAGCAGTCCAGCAAAAAACCTGGGCATCTCCCATCCAGCCGAGCCTTTCGTCCCTCTGAGGGCAATCTGTCGGAACATCAAGGAAGTTATCCCTAAAGCTCCAGGTCACATTGCTATAGAGCTGATTGACCTTCTTATTTGAGCACTCAAAATCTCCGATCTCTTCCATATCAGAGTGGATCACCAGAGCTGTGAACATGTCCTCTGTGAGATCCTCAATGCCTTCGATCTTCGCATACCTGAAGCCATGGAAAGTGAATTTAGGTGAAAGAACCTGCCTCTCTCCATTAAGCACAAACGCATCTATGGACACGGCTTTTCGCAAAGTTTCAGGATAAAAGACTCCGTTCTTATCCAGGGTCTCAGCATGCTTAACTGTTACCTTCTGCCCTTTTTTGCCCTTTATATTAAGCTCAACAACACCTGTAAGGTTTTGCCCGAAATCCACAAGCTTATTGCCTTCGGGATCTGTAAATATCTTTACGGGTTTAAGCCTCTTTGTTACCCTGACAGGCTCATTTTCCTGGGCAACAAGGGTCTTTGGATCGAACTCCGTTACTGATACCTTACCCTCTGCAAAATCAGCTTTTGTGGTATCTACCGACTCTCCCATATAGATCTCACTTGATAGAATCTGCCCTTCTCTTACGCCCCAGTTCTCATCAGTAAAGATCTTGTCGCAGCTTCCATCCTCATAGAAAACGTGAATCTCAGCAAAAGCAGCAACCCTGTCACCATAATTATTGGGCTTTAGAGTGAATCCAAGGATGCCCTTATACCATCCGTTTCCAACTGTGATCTCAACGAAGTTTCTTTTATCAATAAGCTCAGTAATATCATAGATCTGATACTGAAGCCTGTTCTTGTAGCTGGTCCACCCGGGAGCCATTCTCAGGTCTCCTGCAGTCTTTCCGTTTACGCTCATCTCATAAACGCCGTAGCTTGTGACGTAGGCAACAGCTCTTTTAACCTTTTTCCTGGTAGCAAAAGAACTGTAGAACACAGGACAGCTCTTGTTATCCTCTGACAAGTCGTGGGTGATCATGCGCGCCTGAAAGCTTGCAGGGTCAAATATACCGGTAACGAAACCGCCTTCAATCTCGCTTTTTTCATCATGATTGTCGCAGGCTTCCACGTGAACACTGTATGCCGTCTCATCTAAAAGAGCATCTCCCGCATACTCCACATGTATTGATGCATCTGACTCTATCAACTTGCTGTCCCAGACAGTGTTTCCGCTATCAGATTCAGTGACAACAATGCGATAGTTCTTCTGCATGGTATCGGTCCTGCCGGACTTAAGTTTCCAGGAAAACCTTGGATTTTTTACTGAAAGTCCGAAAGGAGCTTTGTCATATTCTATTCTAAGGTCATATAAATTCATTTTATTATTCCTCTCACTTGGGAAGTCAGGCCAGTTTCGCAGCCATCTTTATAACTCTGGAGGCGTTTATCTCAAGCTGCTTTCTGTCAAGAGTTCCGGCTTTAAGCGCATTTAAAACATTCTCATAGTCCTTCTTGCCACCGGGCATAAACAGGTCACCACCGGCCTTTGCCACTTCATTTGACAATGAGTTTCTGTAGATGGAGTTCTTGCTGTCCATCATGCTCATCACCCAGTCGGTCATAACTATTCAATCAAAGCCGAACTCACAGCGAAGAATATCTTCTATAAGCCCTCTGTGCTCGGCTGTATGTATGCCATTTAAGAGGTTATAACTGGTCATCAAAGCGTGAGGCTGTGAAAGCCTTACACAGATTCCAAAACCGCGAAGATATATCTCTCGCATAGCTCTCTCACTCACATGGGAGTTGTTGCAGTAACGGTTAGTCTCAGCATTGTTGGCAGCGTAATGCTTGATGGTTGTGCCACAGCCCTTGTGCCTTTGAACTCCTCTGGTGATGGCCGCTGCCATAAGTCCCGATACAAGCGGATCCTCTGAATAATACTCAAAGTTCCTTCCGCAAAGGATGCTCCTGTGGATGTTGAGCGCAGGAGCAAGCCACAGATTGATTCCCATACGCTCCATCTCATCTCCGACAATATCGCCCAGGCTCTCAGCAAACTCCACATTGAAGCTCTGTGCGATGGCAGTGCCGATGGGTATCCTGGTTGCAGCGTGTTCCTTTATAGTTACTCCCTTTGGGTTTTTGTTTCCGCCGGTTAAAAGATTTGCTATGAATCTGGCCACCGGGCCCATGGCTTCCTGCATGCTCTCGGGTATCATCCCTGCTCCGCCTACACCGTGAGCACCCTTTTCATCCTCGTAGTACTCAAGGGAAAGTCTGAGTCCCGCGGGTCCGTCAGCCATGATAAGTGGCTTAATGCCTTTGTTTTCAAGCAAAGAAGTAGTCTCACCTGCTGCTCCTGCCACATGAGTTGCAGCATTCCCGATTATTGAAAGGCCCTTGGCATTTGGGTCAAATCCACCGATTTCCAAAAAACACAGTTCTTCATCCGAAAGTTCTTTTACCTTATCATCAATCTCATATTTCCTGTCAAAAGAAACTTCGCCGCAGGAGAAGTCTTTTGCATCAATAAGGATTCTCTTAGCCTTAGCAGGAACATTCCCCCTGTCAAAGGAAGGCGCTGTAATATCTTTAAATCCAGGATCGCCAAGGCAATTTCTGGTCTTAAGAACAGTAACTTTCTCATCAAGGCCGGCCACACATATGACCTCCGTATTTGCGCTGCTGTTTCCGACTCTTACGATATATTCACCCTTTTCAAGAATGTATGAGGCGCTCTTCTCGTCATAAGAAGAAAGGTCTTTAAGGTCAAAAGAAATCACAATCTCTTCCTCTTTACCCGGTGCAAGAAGACCTGTTTTTGCAAAGCCTGCCAGTTCCTGATATGCCTTGGGAAGTTCCCCTTTTGGGAGTGTCACATAGGCCTGAACAACCTCTTTTCCTGCGGCAGATCCTGTATTCTTTACAACAGCTTTGAGGGTGACTACGCTACCTTTCGCCTCTGCGTCCTTACAGCTGATTTCAAAGTCTGTATAGGAAAGTCCAAAGCCAAACGGGAAAAGAGCCTTATGCCCAAAGGTATCAAAATACCTGTATCCCACGTAAATGCCTTCTTTGTATTCATTGTCATTGAAATCGCCAAATGTGCCCTCAGCTGAGTATTCCTCAAAAGCTGCCCATGTTGTGGTCAGCTTCCCTGAAGGATTCTGTTTGCCTGTAAGAATGTCGGAGAGCACTTTTCCCATGTCAGAGCAAAGCTGTGACAAAATGAGAATGTTTCCAACTTCCATAACCGGTGCAAGATCCACCGGCCCGCCAACATTAAGAACCAGCATGAATCTGTCATATTTCTTATTTAAAGCAATGATGTCCCTCACTTCTGATCTTGTGAGTTTTACATCGCCTTCTACGACCTTCCTGTCACTCCCCTCTCCGGAGTTTCTTGAAAGGACATAGATGCACACATCTCCGCCTTCAGCATCAAGAGCCAGTCCGTGGTATGGCTCCAAAAGCTCTTTTCCCATTAGATACATGATGGGGTTTTCATGCTTATCTTTGGCTTCCTTCTTAAGAGTCTTATAGTACTCTTTCTTGGCGGTTTCCCTCACCTCGTCATACTCATCAAGCCACTTCTTTGTGGTGATCTCAAAGCCCTCTTTTTCCAAACCTTTTTCAATCGTATATGAAAATCTGGTATTGACTTCTCCTGACCCGGTGCCACCCATGATCGTATAGCGCATACCTGAGCCGTAGGCTGCTATTTTGCAGGGCTTCTCTATAGGAAATTTCCCGTTCTTTTTAAGAAGCACAGTGCACTCGGCTGCGTTATCCAGTACCAGATTTAAATGATCAGTTTCATACTGCTGCATATTTACACCTCTTCCATAAATGGTTTTTGAGGCGGAATTTCACCGCCTCAAATTTCCGTATCACTTATTAGCTTTTCTTTTCGCGATCTCTTCTCTCATTGAAGGAAGCTTAGCCTCAAGGTCAAAGTAAAGAGTAATAATGAACATTACCACAAACAGTAAAAGTGGAATGTAGATACCAAAGGTAAATACTGCCTGTCTTACTGCAGGTGTAGTAACCTCTGCAAGGCCATCGTAGCTTGCAACTGCTAGGCACCAGCCTACAAGTGACGCCCCGAGACCGGAACCGACTTTTCCACCAAATCCACTTGCTGCATTACTTGTACCAACCATCTTCTTACCGAATTTATACTCATTGTAATCGATTGTCATGGCAGTCATAACACCCATAAGGCACATCATAGGGATGTTAGCAAATGTTGCAAAGCATCCAAGGATTGTGTTGTACCAGAAGGCTGATGGATTTATGATACGAAGTGCTGTAGTAACCATGCCGATAAAGAATGAAACCTTAAGCGTTCTGGTTACGCCAAGCTTCTTAATCATAGGACCAACAGCGATAAATCCGATCAGTGTAGGCAAAAGACCAACTGCACCGAGAATACCGGTCAGGTTGTCGTCGCCGTAGATAAGCTTGCAATAATAGGCTCCTGAAGATCCGCCTATACCATAAGAGATATTTGACATAACACCCATGATAAGGATCATTACCCAGTACTTATTGCGGAAAAGGTTTCCTAAAGCTTCCTTAAACGGAACCGGCTCTTCATCATCCTGCTGATCTGCTGGAAGTGCTTCTTTTCCGGTCTCAACAGCGCACTCTCTTGCCTTCTTGTAACAGATAAGAAGTGCAAGAACTACCATCAGTCCAAAGCCACCCCCAAACTTGATCCAGGCTGCCTGATCACCGCCAAGCATGTTAGTGATAGGAATGATTCCGATAGCAATTACCATTCCTGAAACATAGCCGGCTGCTGCACGCCAGATTCCCATGTTGCCTCGCTCTTCCTGGCTGTTTGTCCTCACAACCAGAAGCGAACCGTATGGAATAGCGATTGCTGTATAGATAACTGCAGTTAATAGGATGTTCGTAACGAACATATAAGCTATCTTAACATAATCCGAAACACCCTGTGGCACCGTAAAGAGCATGATTAGTATTACCAGAGCCGGAATAGCCATCTTTAAAAGCCATGGTCTGTATTTCTCTTTTCCGGGCTTAGTATGGTCAACAATGTTTCCCATGATCACATCTGTGAACGCGTCAATGATCTTACAGATAAAGAACACTGTTGCAACAGCTCCCGCAGCCATCGCAGCCTTATCTGTGTAGAAGTATGTCAGCTGTCCGACAAGACCTGACATTGAATTAAGGGCGAACTGTCCCAAAGAGTCCGCAAAATAATCTCCCTTTCTCATTACTTTCTGGACACCGGATTTATCGAGTCCAAGTGGTTTCTTTGCCATTTCTTTGTATCCTCCTCTAAATATCACACACAGTGCATCTCTTTCTTTATTGACATTGTAGTGTATCTGAAGATAATATTATTGCATGCACGTGAATTTATTTGTAATTAGGTGAATTATAATGGCTGGAAAAAGAAAAATCGAAGACTTCCTAAATTTTCTATACAACGCGGCATATATTCCTGTCCACTACTTCAGGAAAGACGAGCTTATTATGGCATTCCCTGCAAATGAGCTGCCGGTGGACTTTATCTCTGCATATAAGGGGCTTCTTACAGAAAGTAACGAGAATGTCAGTTTCAGATCCACAGAAGACTTTCTCTTTTTAGGAATAATACAGAACTTTAACACCGGTGAAACCATAATCGTAGGACCTGTAAGCAATGTCACAATAACCTCTGACATCATCGATCACATGATAAAAGAATACTCTCTGCCTGTGGAATACAAGCTGGGAATAGAGGAGTTCTATCGCAAGACTCCTCTGTTTTCAAACTCTCAGTTTTTCAATATCCTTGCCCTGATCAACAGGGAACTGAATGGCGAGACCATAGACATTATCTCCAAGTTCAACGTATTTGATCAGGGAAAAGAGAAAGCTATCGGGCAAAAGCATACAAGAGAACTTGTGGATATCAAGGAAAATGAGCGTTTCCACAATACGTATCTCTTTGAGAAGGAATACTACGGATACATTCATCGAGGTGACGTGGAAGGCCTCAAAGCATTCTTCAAAAATGCGCCAAGGATAACTGAAGGAAAAGTGGCGGGTGACTCACTGCGCCAGGCCAAGAACATCTTTATCAGCTCCATCGCCATCATCACCAGAAAAGCTGTTGAAGGCGGACTGGATGTGGAAACAGCGTATCTTCTCTCCGACTCCTATATCCAGGAAGCGGAAAAGATGACGGACTCTGCGGCTATCACATTCCTTAATGCCACGGCAGCTATGGACTTTACCAAGAGAGTTTCGGAAGCAAAGATTCCTTCCGGAATGACCATTGATATCTACAGGGCCATCGAATATATCTCCAATCACGTCAATCAGGACATCTCTGTAGAAGAGATTGCTGATCACCTTGGCATGGAACGAAGCACCCTCTCCAAGAAATTCAAGAGAGAACTGGGCTTTAACATCAGCTCTTTTATCATGAGAAAAAAACTGGAGGAAGCCAGAAGCCTCCTCCACTACTCTGATCGCTCCATAAGTGAGATCAGTGAATATCTGTGTTTTTCTTCCCAGAGTTATTTCCAGAATGTTTTTAAAAAGAAATATGGGATGACACCCAAGGAGTATAGAAAGAGCATATCCTAAGCAGTCACCTTACTGGAAGGACGCATAATGAAGATTGCTCTTACCTCTGCATCAGCAGGAACCGGTAATTTCCTTGATGATGAAAACTTTGATGAGATAGAGATCTTTGACCATGTACCAAGAAATCTGCTGGTTCAGGAAGTTTTCCATAAGCGTCAAATAAATCAAAAACTATGATGTATCACCAGATTCTTAAAAAAAGCTTCCGTGCCAATATCCACAAAAAATCCGATACCACCATGGCCATCACCGCCATGCAACAGTTTTTCAACTGTTAATGTAGGTTCTTTTTCGTTGTTCAGATAAAACTTTGCATGATCGTTTTCTATAACAGCCTTCAGGTGGATCCACTGATCCAATTCGTTATGAATCGGCGCCTCATACTCTGTAATGCCATGATCTCTAAAATAAGCAAAGGTATATTTCGGATAAGCAAAATACTGACAGCCATGCGACTGCCTTATCATGTCATCTGTCGCGTTTACACTATTTGTCGGGCGCACATAAAAGGATTCAAAGCATGTGTCATCCTCTGCTATTCTAAAAGCAATCCCGATAAACCCCCGGGCAAAATCCGGTGCATCGGCAAGGAGCCTGCTTCGCATATCCACTTCAATGATTCCGTCCTTAAAATCTATTTCCTTATACTTGGCATAGGTATTTTCGTCATACTCATAGATCTTTTCGGATTTGACAACCCTAAGCGTCTCCTCTCCGGAAATGCTTACATTCTCTATGTCCACATGTACGGCTATGTAGTCTTCGCTTTTTATTGATAAATCTGTCATGGCTCATCTTCCTTTCAATTCATCCAATCTGTTTTTAAACCTGATACAGTATATTCCGCCAAAGATCAGAATCACTATTGCTGTGATAATTATACAAATCCCCGTTGCAAAACACCACGGCTCATTTCTTATGATCATCAATCCCATCCCCGATGCCCCCAAACCCAGAGAGGTTCTGCCAAATGATAAAAAAGTCCTCGCCAATGCAAGCCTTGTCCTGTCATACGCCAGATAATCCCGCAGGATCAGCTCGCCTTCAAAATCTTTATACCCCTTCATTTCAATGCTTCCTTTAACGGTAATAGTTTGTTTTCAAACAACACGATTGTTGTCTGTGTCTATTATTATACGGAGAAACCTTTTCCCACAAGAACGCACTTTTTTGTAACCGTGGTTACCTTTTTGTAACTTTTGCGGATTTATCTGGTGATCATCATACCTGCGATTTATTTAGGTGAGTCCATCACTTGGCAAACACATATTAAAAAAACGGCGGAGCATTTTCTTTTTCGCTCCGCCGTTTTCGTATAACAGAATATCGTAACATTCTTTAACCTCATCCAATGCAGCCATAAACGTCGTTGGCACGTTATTAAGCAGTAATTTCGAACACGGTATGTTTATTGCATAAAACAATGCCGCTAATAATGCATATATAATCGCATTCAGTTTCTTAGAGTCCAAAATGATTCATTCTCCTTTAACAGATAAAACTGGAAGTTAAAAATCAACAACGATATCCGAGATAGCAACCAAGGTAGCCTCTCCACTGATTTTTATTCTCCCATGATCAAGCAGTTCACAATATAGATGCCCGCCTCTCTTCGATGCTTGGTACGCATGAATCTCTGATTTTCCTAATTCTTTTGACCAGTAATCCGCTATCTGGCAATGCGCAGAACCGCACACGGGATCTTCCGGAACTAAGAGCTTGGGAAAGAAACTCCTCGATACGCAGTCTGTATCTTTTCCTCTTGCCGTAACATTCTGTCCACGCCCGGGAAGTCCGGCAAGTTTACTCTGATCCGGCTTCATGTTCCGGATCTGCTCCTCAGATCCAAAAATACATACAAGATCGGGTCCCAGTACGGCCTTAACGGGTCTTTCTCCAAAGGCTCTTTCCATTTCATCTGTCACCGGTATCTCCTGCTGTTCATATGTTGGAAAATCCATCTCATAAAGTTTGTCTTGCCTCCTTGTTCGATACTCTCCTGATTGATATATTTTAGGTCCCCTGTACGGCATCTTTACATGTACTGACTGCTATCTTGCAATCAGATACATCCTTATATTCTTAGTCTTCCTCTTTAACCAGACCTTCTTCTCTGGCCTGTTCCCAGGTTATCCCATATGGAGCACCGCCAGATGTATATCCGGCAATAAAGTAGAAATACTCATCCTGATCTGGGTTGATATACTCCTTTGGCTTTCTTCTTTCCTGGTTTTTATGCTTCTTAGCAGCAAGCTGGTCTTCATAAGATTTCTGTTTCTCGGGGCTAAGCACATGAAGCATGCAGAGTTCACGCATGGCGCAATCTTTATCGACGTTAAACTTCTTCCTGTATGCTTTTACTATGTGTGAATCTTCTGTAAAGCCCTGCTCAGGAAACCATTCCTTAGCTTTACGAAGTCTGTTCTGCCTCGCTTTTGACATATTAGTATCCTTACTTTAGTTTTAACCCGTCCTTAAATGCCTCTCCAACTCTGCCATTGACCTTGTAGTATCCATGTGTATATGGGTCAAAAGAGATCGCTTCAATAGAATCTATATCCTCTTTTCCATCCTTCATTTTTGTTTCTTCAACTCTTTTCTGTTACCGTCAATTGGCAGACATATTTCTTCTTTCTATATGTTGCTACAATTCTCGTTTTTCCCTTCTTTTTTGCCTTTATCCTGCCATTCTTTACCGTGGCAATCTTTTTGTTCTGAACGCTCCATTTCACTTTTTTTGCTTTTCCACCAATCAGTTTCAATTGAAAGGAACTACCTTTTGTCAGTGTTATTTTTTTCTTGTTCAAACTGATCTTTTTATTCGGAATAGAAAACTGTACTTTGATTTTCCCTTTTGTAACTGCTTTTTCAAGTCCTGACGGATTTGTGATTCTTCCCAAACGGGTATAAGAGTAGGAAGTCTTAAAATCCTTATAAAAGAGCACAATACAATCCGTTCCGTACAGCATGATATCTCCTGCGTGTATGGTTTTTACCTGTTTCGCATTTTCAGGCAATTCATAACTTAAATACTTATACTTTTCATTGCCATTCAATTCAGACATCGTATAAGTGACCGGAAATTTTTTTAAAAGTGCCTTTGTTGTTTTATTATCCTCGAAAGACGCCTGAAAATTTGTATCCCCAATTTTTATCTGTACTATGGTTGTTGCTGCTGCCTCCACGGATATGTATGGAAATCCTATCCCTTCAAGTCCCATTACCAATGTTAGAAGTATGCAGAAAAAAATTCTTATTTTCCTCATAACCTGTCTCCTCTCAAATTCATTTTAATTGGTTCTCCCGCGCTACAGTGTCATGCTTATTTCAAGCTCTTTCCCAATTTATATGCCTGCTGTTCAGGCTAACATTCCTGTTTAGCGGCCCAATCGATATAGCCTTCAAAACAACATCCTGACAGACCCTAGCTGCGGCAAGTTCTCTTGTCAGGCCATCTTCCATGTACATATCTATCATTTCATTTATATCCAATTTACATTACCTCCTCATCCAGGGCTTTGGAAATCATTTTGCTTTTAGGGAATTTTTCGGCATACTCCTGGATTCGCCATATTTCAAGGTCCCCAATTATTCCCCTATAATTTAACAGAATCTCTTTATAGATGTCATAAGGCATAGAATTCTTATTCCGAAGAAGTTCGATGAGCATGCGTTCTTTATCATATACTCTTATAACAGCTCCATTCTTTTCTATTTCCTGTACTCCAAGTGGTAAAAGATCCTGACGCACATATAGCTGCTCCACTCTCTTATCTGTAATCCGAGCCGCTTTGGAAGATGTCGCGAGAGAATATTTCTCTGGTATCACATCTGTAAGACCGTGAATATAGAAAGCATATTCTCCTGCAAGTATGGCTTTTGGATATTTTTTTAATATAACTTCCAGCTCATTATTGTACTTTCGACTTGAATATATCCCATTTTCAATTTTAAAAACTACACTTGAATCTATGGCCTTCTTGAGTTTATAATCTGAGCCGTATTCTTTTATTGCTTCTTCATATGACAGAATCATTTTAAGTAATCCTCGGTAAAAAATGTTTTTATTCCTACTTTTACTTAAATATACTCTGTACATAGAATGAATTCAAGTAAATATCGGTAATATTGTATTTTTTACCGACATTTACTCCATGCTGTTATCGCCTACATCCGCCCTGTAGCATAATTAAAGGCGAAGCCAGAACGGCTTCGCCTTAGTTTTATTTTATCACAAGTTTTACATCATCTGATGTGACTCTAACAATGGCCTGTGCCCTGCCATAATAGGTAGTAAATGTGCCTGACAGATAATCTTCTTTTGTACATGGATTAGCACTACCAAATCCTAGAAGTTCACCGCCCTGAACAGCAACATTGAGAGTTCTATCAGAATTTGATTCTACTATGCCATCTTTATCTCTGATACTAATATCAAAGTAAGCTATATCACCTATACGATAATTCTCTTTTTCTGGAAATACTACCACTTGAGCATCTCCTGCTGATTTAAGAGCGGATTTTCCAATTGCATTTCCATATTTATCATATGACACAGCCTCTATGATGCCTGGCTGATACTTGGTTTTATACATTGTCTGATAGTTTTTAATTTTCTTTTTGCCAAGGGATTTGCCATTAATAAACAGCTCCACCTCTGCGGCATCAGCAAATATTTCCACCTCAACCTTGTTACCTTCGCACCCTTTCCAGGACCAGCTTTCAATGGCATTAGTTCCACGCCAAACTGATTTTGAAACCCTCACTCCAGGGTGATTTACTGGACGAACTCCGATAACAGGAGTATCTATTACATGCCATACCACCTTTGCAAGCCCTGCACTGGCATCAGGATTTCCTAATATATCAATCACTCCTGCTCCTCCAAGAATCCATGGATAAGGCCTGTTGAAAGGCATGCCACCAGTATACGACCAAGCTCCAAGACCTGCTTCACCAAGGTAATCCCATGCTGTCCACATGAAATCTCCGATAAGATAAGGATATTTTCTAACCATATCCCAGTTTTTCCCGATTTCATATGGGAAGGTTTCGCTACCTACCACTACTCTATCAGGGTGCTTCTGTCCTTCCATAGGATAGCGACCATTTGCATAGTTATATCCAGCTATATCCAATGCGTCCAAAATAGGTGTTGTGACAGCATCTACCTTATTCGAGTTACCAGCTTTGTTCATGCCTGGGCCGACGAAAGATGCCATCATATTAAAGAAAAGACTGGCATTTTTTGTCTTGCCATCATCAGTTTGCACCGCAGTCTGTTCCTTATCAGGATTATCATAGAGCCCCTTGCCCTTAGCATAGTTGCTCATAATCATCAGATTCATTCCGCCAGTGACTGCACGAGTATCGTCCATTCCTTTTATAAATGAGATGATTTCCTTACCCTGATCAACGCCCTCTGGTTTGCCAGGCTCTGATACTTCATTTCCAATGGAATACATAATGACAGCTGGATGATTATAGTCTCTTTCCACCATGGCCTGCACATCTGACTGCCAGCATTCCTTAAAGTCCATGCCATAATCGTATTTGGTCTTGCGAACGTACCACATATCAAATGCCTCGTCCATAACATACATGCCGTAATAATCGCAGGCTTCCAGCATTGCAGTGGATGCAGGATTATGAGAAACACGAATAGCATTAAAGCCCTGTTCCTTGAGTATACGTACTCTGCGCCATTCACTCTCCGGAAGACTGGCTGCGCCGATAATGCCATTGTCATGATGCACACAACCGCCCCTTAGAAGGGTGTTTACGCCATTAACAAACAATCCCTGATTACTCCAGGTGATTTTTCTGATACCAAACTTTTCAACAGCCTCATCAACTATCTGCCCGTCCTTTTCCAAGGTAACTACAGCTTCATAAAGCTCTGGTGTTTCATCTGACCAAAACTTTGCATTCTCTATAACAATCTCGCTATCGTGACCATTAGTTTTTGCAACCACCTTACCATCTTTTAAAATATCTACATTAATATTGCAGTCGCAATTTGCATCTACCTCGACTCTAATCCGGGCAGGATTAATCTCCAGGGTTGTGACCTTTACTCCCTGAAAAGCGATATGGTCTTTGCCGCCTATCAAAAGTGAAACAGGTCGATAGATTCCACCGCCGGTATACCATCTAGAGTTTGGAAGCTTAGAGTTATCCACATTTACCTTTAAGGTATTTTCAGCACCACATTCTAATACATCATCCAAATCAACTGTAAACTGAGTATAGCCATAGCAATGCTCGCCTAGCTTTTTACCATTTAAAAATACTTCACAATTGCGATATACACCCTCAAATAGAATCTGCACATGGTTATCCTTCCATTCCAAAGGTGCTAAAAAGTGCTTTTCGTATTCATAGGTATTCCCAAGAAAATATCCGTGGCCGCCGCCACCGGGAGAATCTGCACTTCTGCCGTCTAAAAGCTGCGCATCAAATGGCAAAGTCACACCATTAAGCTGTCTTTCTGCAGTTTTAAAGTTCCAATCATCGTTAAATGATATTTTTTTCATGTACCCCTCCAATAGATTAAGATAAAGTGAAACTCCGTAATTTCATTTTACCTTTCCCTTTATATCTAATAAATAATGGACATTTTTTAGACTATATTTTGTCCTAGCAGCAACTACTTGAGGGTCAAATTCCACTTTAACCTCCTGCCAACTTTCGTCTACTTTAGCTGTCACCTCTGCAACAGGTTTCCCATCGATATCATCTAGTATCTGAAGTTTTCCATTAGCATTTTGAACCTTCAAACGAACCGCTGTAGTACTTGTCATATCGAAATACTTAAAACCGATTTGGCTACCATTTGTTATTCCATCAATATATGAAATTGGCGCAGTTTCAATGCTCATTGTGTCTGGATCAAAATCGTCTCCCTCTTGTGTAACATAAGGGCCATTCATCGGCATATGCTTTCCCAAAAGTCCTTTTCCTACAAGGTTGCAACAGATATATGCCGGATAAGAGCCTATTCCTGCTAGCGTTCCACCATTCAATCCGCAGCTGGTAGATTCAACCATATCAATTGTGCCATCCGCTTTGATGCTAATAGGTTCAGCCACACCTTGCCTACTGAAAAAAGTGTTGTTTGTCATGCGATGGTCGAAAACATACCACTGACCTTTTATGCATGCAAGACCACCATGATTATTTCCTATAGGATAAAGGCAATCCATTACGCCCCTGTTTTCATAGCCAATATCGCTAGAACTATGTATACGACCCTTATGTTCAAAATCTCTGTCCGGATATCTACTTATGGCATAATTTAAGCCTGTCATATCTGATGTAGGGTAAACCAGATAATACCAAGCACCTATATGTCGAATAGATGCGCCTTCGAAAAATCCTGGATTTTTTCTACTCCAGTTTGCCGGAAGCACTACTTTTGGCTCACTGATAATTGTCAGCATATCTGTATCCAGCTGAACCACGAAGCACCCCTTCAGAGGATGACCGTATTTTTCATTTAAAGGCTGACCACTGCCAGTATACAGCCAAATTTTGCCGTCATCATCCACAAGTACTGCTGGGTCAAAGGTAAACCATTCATCCTGCAATGAGCCATATGCATGGCCATCTGGCATTCTAACCTCGCCTAAATACTCATACTTTCCTGCAGGTTCATCACAAACTGCCACTGAAATCTTGCAACTGTTGGCCACAAAATAATATAGATAATATCTTCCATCAATCCCTTGAACCACGTCTGGGGCAAAATATTGTTCATTTTTTATGTTCCAAGGTGTTTGATTCTTTCTAAGAATTACACCTTCATAACGCCAGTCTGACAAATCATTAACTGGCGCGGACCAGGAAACATAATCATTTTCGCAGTAATCGGCCCCGTTAAAACGGTCATGACTACCAAAGATATATAATCTGTCATTGAAAACTCTTGGTTCGCCATCAGGAATGTACTCCCAATTAGGTAAATAAGGATTGTATACTTGATTTTTCATTTTTTCTCCCGTCTAGTTATTTCGTTTTTCTGTAAATCGTATATACGATACCGAATTGATAATCTGCTTTAAAACATTTGCTGCACAAGCTCTTACATCATCTATGTCAAGATATGCTCCTCTATTGATTCCACAATAAGAAACAAATCTGGTGCCGTCATCTAATGTCTCTATTTTTGCTGTACCAGCGTCTACCTTTTCCATTACCTTTGGATTAAGAGCGACATCTTTTTCTACCTTTGTAGTGAATATATCTTTTCCATCTTTGCATAGCTTAAATGCATTCCATCTTTCCACAATTTCTGTAGCAAAGCCACCGTATATTGGAAACTCTTTCACCACTACATAACCATCATTTGAAAACTCTGGCGCCTTTCCTTCCATTGCTGCAATCAGATCATCTGTCCAATATCCACCCATAACCAAATCATTACCGGCGTGATAATCATAAGGCTTTTCACTGTGAGTTCCCCAATCAGTCATAACAAGGCCTTTAAATCCCCACTCGCCCCTTAAAACATCAGTAAGTAGCTGATAATTTGATGAGGTGTGAATACCATTTATCATATTGTAGCTAGTCATTACGGTATGAGGATTTGCCTCACGAACGCATATTTCAAAACCGCGTAAATATATTTCTCTTAAAGCTCTTTCCGAAACTGTTGCATTGGAATCAAATCGTTCTGATTCCTGATTGTTGCAGGCAAAATGCTTTATAGATACCGATGCACCAGCATTGCTTTGCACACCTTTCGTAATAGCAGCTGCCATTTTTCCACTTATCAGTGGATCTTCTGAAAAATACTCAAAGTTTCTACCGCATAATGGATCTCTATGAATATTCATGCCTGGCCCCAATATGACGCTTTGGTTATAGGTAAGCAATTCCCTTCCTACTCCATCTCCTGCAAGATAGGCCATTTCATCATTCCAGGTTTGTGCGATGACAATATCCGTAGGGAAACATGTAACAGGAAGACCTGGTAAATGTAGCCCCGCAGGTCCATCTGTTACCTTCCAATTAGGGATGCCTAGTGTAGATGTAAAAAGAGATGTAGTGGATCCAGATGAAACAGGTCCATCCACTGGTGTTAAGCTTTTATGCAATCTATTCTCTGTTTCATAGGGTGTTTCGTTGGCTACACCTGTTACCAAACGAACTAACACTTCTGGCTCTAATGATGCAACAAATTCATCCATGGATGCCTTGTTATTTACCACGTCAAAAAAAGTAGCGTTCTTTGCTGGAACAACATTTGCAAATCTTTTTTTATTTATCTCATCTGCCTCAGTAGTCTTGCATGCTCCGTCAATAATTTTGCAATCTGCTGCAAAAAGATTAATTGATTCTACCTGGTGGTCATCGTACCTTTTGCTGCTAACTGGTGCCACAAGTAAATCTAGCTTTCTGTCCATGTTGAATTCATTTCTTACCTGTCTAACTTTTGCCTCGTTGTCTAATAGTATCTTCATGACTACTTTAGTATTTGCGCTACTATTGCCCACTCTAATCAGATACTCTCCCGGCTCCATAATAAAAGCAGCCTGCATTTCATCAAAGGCTGTTAGACTTTCTGTAGAAAATTTTAGAGTAACAATCTGAGTTTCCCCCGGTGCAAGTATGTCTGTTTTTTTGTATGCCTTTAGTTCCTGAAATGGTTTAGTCAGTCTGCCTTCTGGTGCTGTGACATAGAGCTGAACCACTTCCTTTCCAGAGTACTTTCCTGTATTTTTAACCTCAACATCTAAGGACACCTGGTTCCAGTCTGCCTTAAAGGATTTTGCTGAAATATCAAATGTGGTATAGCTAAGCCCATATCCAAATGGGAAAAGAGGTTTTACTCCGAAAGTGTCAAAATATCTATAGCCTATAAAAATATCTTCTGCGTAATCCTCCTGATATGGATTACCATCGTTGTAAGCAAATGTGCTGCTTGCAGGATTATCCTTATAATTCACAGCCCATGTGCTTGTAAGCTTTCCGCTAGGAAAAGATTTTCCTATCAACACCTGGGCCAGTGCCTCACCACCAGCACATCCTGATGGTCCCATCAGAATAGCAGCCTTTATTCCTGAAATGCTTTCTATAAAATTTGCATCTATAACGCAGGTATTGAGTACTACCACCGTATTTGCAAAATTTCCGGCCACCTTTCTTAGATTTGCTTCCTCGATGTCAGTCAGATAGTAATCACCTTTTGATTCTGTTCTATCATTATCTTCACCTGCATTTCTTCGGATAACATAGATCGCAGTAGTAGCATCCTTTGATTCTAAAATATCATCATCCGTAACAGGGATTTCATCGATTAAGATTTTTTTACCACTCCAGAAACGGTCTATATCAGATAGAGTTTTATCTTCATCATTTGCTTTTTTAGAAGCAGCTAAAAATCTTTCCAGCCAGCTTTTTGAAGCAATTGTGATGCCTGCTTTTTCAAGTCCCTCTAAAACATTTACATAGTTTTCCACGGAAACATATCCGCTTCCCGTTCCACAAAACACAGTTTCAACTGCACCTGCTCCAAACAGCGCTATTGTTTTTTCCTGAAGAGGAAGTACATTATCACTATTTTTAAGAAGGACCAGTCCTTCTGTTGCAATATCTTTTGCAACTCTGTAATTATCGCTAATATTCATCATTTTAATTTGCCTTTTCTTTTAAAATCTTTTCAAGTGGTCTATATGCTAGAACGCAAATGACCATTACAACCATCAGTATTGCTGGAATAAAGCTATTTAAGATTCTAATCACAAGGATTGCACTATCTGGCTGCGTACTAAGAGCTCCGTCATATTTTCCAAAGCTAAGCATTGTTCCTAAAAGAAAAGCACCGATTGCCTGACCAATTTTTATTGTAAAATTAGTTGCTGCAGCTAAAGATCCTTCCATTCTAGGAAGATTATTTATCTCATTATAGTCTGCTAACTCCATAATAATTGGTGTTCTCATGTATGATACAGGAAGTGCTGCAAGCCCTGAGAAAAAGAAGCAAACCCCTAAAGCAATCATGTTTGTTCCTGCAAAAAAGATTCCAAAGTATCCTAAAAAACTAAGTGCCGCAAAAATGCCAATAAGGTTCATTGCAGTTGTTTTCTTCATCAATGTTGGAAATAAAATAATAGTAAATGTTGTTATGAAGCCAAAAAGCTGTAAAGCTGAGAGTTTAGTAATATCTCCCACTACGATATTAAAGTAATAATTAATAGCCCCCATTCCCTGTATCATCTGTGGAATCATTGATACTATTGCAAGTAACCACACATATTTGTTTGTTTTTAACGCATTTACGATATCCTTTAATCCAACTCGTTCCTCTTCGTTGTTTTCATTTGGATTAAATTCCTCTTTTATAAAAATAAATCTAAGCAAGCCAAGAATCAGTAGTGGCACTGCAAGCACTAATACTATCTTTTGCCAACCTCCTGGAACTGGCGCGTATTTTCCAATTAGCATTGGAAGAATAATAGAAACAACCATGCAGCCTAAAGTGATAAATACACCACCATATGCAGATACCTTTGTGATGGCCATAGGATCACCAAAAGCTCTTATGATATATGGTGCCTCAGCTGCATTCATCATTGTTCCAAAAATTGACCACACTAGTGTATACATAACTAAAAGCCAAATTGATTTTGCTGTAGTACTCCAATTAACATTCGAAGCAAACAAAGCATATGTACAAACCCAAGTCCCAATCAAGCACAGTTCATAAGGGCGTCCTTTGCCCAATTTAGTGTTTGTATTATCTACAATCCACCCAGCAATCAAGTCAGTCAAGCCATCGAAGATTTTGCTTGCCATTAATAAGGTTCCAACTAAAACCGGAGACATTTTCAAACTATCTGTGCAAAACATGCTCAGATACCCCATAAGAATTGTTACTGTTCCGAATGAAATTGGTCTTGTATTCCAAGCCAACAGTCTCCCCACTGAAATTTTTTGCGATTTTTCCACCATATTATCCTCCTCCAAATGGTTTATTGATGGTTTATTGATAAATAAAGTTTACAGGTTTATTTTTGTTGCAACAATGGCACTTTTAAACGTAATAAGTTATAATACCAACATAAATGAACTTATTAGTGAGGAGAAATTTTGGCAAGCTACGTTGGAGATACTACAAATACATCTCAATATCAATTCAATTTCAAATTAGACAATCAGAATACTCGCATTCTTTCAAGAAATTTGGCAGAAGGTTCTGCAGATAGCCCTGATATTATTTTAGAGACGCTCCACCCTGATAATATGGAGGAAAATTTCGTATGGTGTTTTATATCGCCGGGCAACTTTTTCAATGCGTCTTTTTCTTACGATGATGAACACAGCCCAAACAAGTTTAACCAGCTTCATTACCACGATTACTTTGAGCTGGTATATCTGATTTCCGGCACAATGTATCAACAGATAGAATCTGAAAGGCATCTCTACACTGCTGGCAGTCTTTGCCTTTTGAACTGCAATGTTCGCCACCAGGAGGAGTTCTCCACAGAATATAGAGCTTTATTTTTACGTCTACCTATAGGATTAATAAAAGAGTTATACGAAAATATGGGTAACATGTATTTTCAGGTGGAGAATAAGCATCGAAATCAAGTTCTAGAAAATTTTTTGAGTGATAGTTTAGGTCTGTCAGAGGATAAAACGAGGAAAAAAAAATACATAGATTTTATCCCATCAGATAGCGATGTCTCTGTGAGGGAAAATATGTACAAGCTATTTGATAAACTGACAAAACAACTTGTAAATCCCGAAGTAGGTTCTACCTACATTATAAAGGCTATAATCGTTCAGATTTTTAATGAGTTATCCATAAAGAATCATTATAAAATGGTTCCTCTAACAATAGGTACCTCCGCAGAGGCCCAGCTTTTCGAATCTGTCAGAAATCAAATTTTGGCAAAGCACGGTAGAATCACCAGGGAGGATTTAAACGAATCATTGTCCTACAATGCTACCTATCTTAATCGCATTGTAAAAAAATACACCGGCTACAGCATAAAGCAATATGCCCTACAGATTGCCATGAAGGAGGCTGCTGAAATGCTTGAGCACACAGATATGCAGATTTCAGAGATATGCAAAAAGCTTTCCTTTAAAAATGAAACATATTTTTATAATTCTTTTCAAAAAATTTATGGGATGACCCCTAAGAAATATAGGCAGGATATGCAAATAGTAGGAGGCGGTCTTAGACCGCCGATCTCTCACACCACCGTGCGTACCGTTCGGTACACGGCGGTTCAATCAACTTAGAGCTCATTGGTGCTGCGCTCATCAAAGTGCTTCACTATTAATTTCATATGTAACTCCCCTTTATCCAACTCTCTTAATTATATGCAAAAAAGGACTCTGACGCTATATGAGTCGTCAGAGTCTATCTATGGTTAATCCCCATAATGTATCAGGGTTGTTGTAGGGAGGAAGGCTACGAACATTTTGGCGCAGCCTTTATGTGTTATGAAAAAAGTGTGTGGGGATCAAGAAGTGTTTTGTTCTTCTTGATGTATTCATGATAATATACCCTGCATAGGCCAAGCATCGCCTACATTAAGTCCGTTATCAGAAAGCCATGCATCTTCTACGGAAACAAGCTTTGTTTGTCCCTCCTCATTTTCAAGTGTTACTGAAACCTTTGGCCTTTCTCCGAGTGCGAGCTCCTCGCAGCCAAAGTCTCCATCAAATATCTGCTTTATCTTCCACATGAGTATTCCTCAAATTCTTCATTTATCAGATCTTCGCTTGCTGCCATAGCCTGAAGAGTCATGGTAAGCAGCTTATCAAGTTCCCAGCCAAGCTGCTGCGCGCCTCGCTCAATTACTTCTCTGGAGCAGCCTGCGGCAAAGCCCTTGCTCTTGTACTTTTTCTTGAGAGACTTAAGTTCCATATCCTTGGTGCTCTTGGACGGTCTCATGAGCGCCGCTGCCCAGATAAGTCCGGTAAGCTCATCTGCTGCAAAAAGAACTTTCTCCATTTCGTGAATGGGTTCCACATCTATAGTTGTCCCGCATCCAACAGTTATTCCATAGCCATGCGAGCATACAGAGTGAATAATGTCGTCACTGACACCACCTTCTCTTAGGAGTTCAGGAGCCTTCAGGCAGTGCTCTTCTGGATACAGTTCAAAGTCTATATCATGCAAAAGACCTACAATCCCCCAGTACTCTGCTTCATCAGAGTATCCCAGTTCATTTGCATACCACTTCATAACAGCCTCAACTGTCAATGAATGCTGGATATGAAATGGATCCTTGTTATATTTCTTTAAAAGTTCAAATGCCTCATCCCTTGTGATCATACAGTTCCTCCTCACTTCTTTTTCTTTGGAACCGGAAGTTCATCATACATTGCTTCAAAAAGCTCTTTTAGATATTCCATTTAGTATCAAAGCATCAGAAGTGCTTGCTTTTACAAATTGTAGACTCATGGCTCTTTACCTTATCACCTTCCTGCTTTCAGTGTATATGTTGCTTCCCAATGATTAAGCACTTCTACTTTTGTAAATCCAGCAGCTATTAAAGCTTCTTTTTCATGCTCCACAGTCAGCGGAGTGTCATAATGATAAAACACTTCATCCGGCAAGTTCTGCTCTTTTCTTAGTCTAATCTGCTCCTGCCTGAAAAACGTTTCCTGTTCATCTGTCTCTGCAAAATAATCAGTCAGGATTAAATATCCATCGGGCTTAAGTGCCTGCCAAAGCTTCGCATATAAAGGAATCTTTTCCTCTTTTGAAAAGTGATGTAACGATTCCACAGAAACTGCAGCATCAAATATTCCATCTCCAAAGGGCACATCAAAGTATGACCCGCAGATTGTTGTAATATCCTTATCCGGAAACTTAGCTTTTAGTGAATCAAGCATGGCTTCTGTGAGATCAATTCCGGTAACTTTTGCATTTGGATTTACCAAAAAGAATTCCTCTAATTCAAGTCCTGTTCCGCAACCCAGATCAAGCACTTTTGCGTTTTCACCGACCGGCAAAAGAGCTGCTGTAAACTTATAAAACAAAGACGCGCCTTCAATATTGCTCTTCATGTGCTCATCATACCCATTGATACGGGCAGTAAAGAAATCATCCATTCTTTCAAGCATGTTCTTATGCCTCTTTCATAATGCTCCATTACTCAGATTGCCTTTGAATAGAAATACTTGCTCAGTTTCTCATGCTTCCATCCATATGTATTTTGCAGATAATAGCTGATCAAGCTCTTCCTTTATAATCTGGTCCTGTGTATAACCACGTGTTGAACTTCTCTTTGCTATTGTCTCTTTTACTGTACTCATAAAATTTCTCCTCCATGCTTTATTCCACAATTACTCTTACTCGCCGTCTCTATGAATATTAGCATAGTATTCAACAATCATTTTCTGTACTGAAGGCGGATACATCAAAACGGTATAATGATTACCCTTCATGCTCTCCCTGTCCACAGAGACAATTCCCAGCTCCTTGCCTTCTGCTGTTGGATATTTCTGGCTAATACCACTAAGAAACTTCTCACCCACCAGACCTTTTTCTGCCAACACATCCCAGATTCTCGTCCCCACTATCTTCTTTACATCATCAGCGGAGCATATGCGGTTCAGTTCATCCTTGATCTCGGTCATGTAATAAAGATCCTTATATTCAAACTTCTCTATATCTTCCTTGGGGAGATAAAAATCAACTTTTTTCTTCTTTGTAATACCTCTCCTATACACGAATTCATCATCGTCTTCACCGCCAGAAACAGGCATACTGATAACAGCATCAGGATTTACACTCATGAACTCAGCTATTTTTTCCAAGAATTCTTTACCGTATTTATCAAATTTATTAGTACCAACCCCGGAAACTCCAAGCATTTCCTGCTCATTTGAGGGAAGTTTGGCGCACATATCAATCAGAGTCTTGTCACTGAAAACAATGTAAGGCGGCATGCCTTCCCTTCTTGCAATTTCCGTCCTGAGTGTTCTCAGTGCCTCAAACAGTTCATATCCCGCTTTAGTAAGTGAATCCGTGCTTCTCGCCTTGGATCTTCCTGCCCTTACACTAACCTCTTTTTCTTCGTAAGTCCGTAGAAGAACTTTCGCATCAGGCTCCTTCAGTGCCTCTATATTCCCCAGTTTAACCACACTATATCTGTCATCGGTCTGAATTATATATCCGTCCATGATCATCTGATTCATCAAAAGACGTATCTCTGCTTCACTGAGATTTTTAAGAGCACCATATGTCTTATAGTTATCAGTCCCAAGCTCACGAAGCCTTGCTCTGTTTGCACCCACAAGTGTACCCAGAACAATATTCATCCCGTATCTGCCTTTGGTCTCATATACACAGTTGATGACCTGTTTAGCAGCATCAGTCATATCAATCTCTTTATACTCACGATGGCAGTTCCCGCAGTTATCGCATGGAGCGCTTACTTCTTCGCCAAAATACTCAAGTATATAATTCCTCAGACACCCGGTTGTCCTGCAATAGCCTTCCATCACCTTAAGGCGCTTAAGATCTCGCTGTCTGATGAGTTCTTCATCTTCAGGATCTACCTCGCTGAAATCCTTCTTATCCAGAAGAAACTTATTTATCATAATATCCTGGGCAGAAAACAGCAAAATGCACTGTGAATTCTCACCATCACGTCCAGCTCTTCCTGCTTCCTGGTAGTAGTTCTCCATGCTCTGAGGCATATTGTAGTGAATTACGTACCGGACATTAGATTTATCTATACCCATGCCAAACGCATTGGTGGCAACAATAACAGGTTTCCTGTCAAATATAAAATCATTCTGACTGTTCTTTCTATACTCGTTATCAAGGCCTGCATGATATCTGACCACGGGAACACCATCCAAAGTCAGCATTTCAAAAACTGCATCAACATTCTTCCTGGTTGCACAGTATATTATTCCGCTCTCGTTACTATGGTCTTTGACATATTTTCTTATATAGTCATCCTTGTTTTTTATATGCTCAACAGAAAAATACAGATTCTCTCTGTCAAACCCTGTAACAAAAACACCGGGATTCTGGAGTTTTAATACGCATTCTATGTCACGTTTTACCTCTTCCGTAGCGGTTGCAGTAAATGCACTAACGATAGGTCTTTTTGGAAGCCTTTCAACAAATTTCACTATATTCAGGTAACTCGGTCTGAAATCTTGTCCCCATTGGGAAATGCAGTGTGCCTCATCAACTGTAACCATTGATATCTCAGCACTGTCTGCAAAATTCGTAAACTCCCAGTTGTCCAGACGCTCCGGCGCAACATAAATAATCTTGTATGTCCCTGACTTTGCCATCTCAATGGCCTTTGTTATCTGTGAATCCGTAAGGGATGAATTGATATAAGCAGCATGAATTCCCGCTGCATTCAGAGATTTTACTTGATCCTGCATCAGTGAAATAAGCGGTGAAATAACAATTGTGATGCCTGGCAGCATTATAGCCGGAATCTGATAGCAGATGGACTTACCTGCACCGGTCGGCATTATTGCCAGCACATCCCTTTTCTCATCTAATATTGTATTTATAATTTCGCCCTGGCCAGGTTTAAACGAATCATAACCAAAGTATTGCTTTAAATTTGCCAGTGCAGTATTTCCAAATTCTGTCATATCGCCTCTTTTAGATGGGTTTGCTTAATATTAGTCCAAATAGTTTCAAAGTTCATATTCGCTGGTCTCCTTTGATTATGTAGTGAATATTCAAACTATTGATAATGCAAACGTTTTTGATTTTCCCAAATAATCATCCTACTTCCAGTTTGCTTGTCTTCTTGATATATTTAGCAGGTATCGGATTATCCAGGTGCCATGTTATATTCATAGGCCTGCTGCCGTAATGGCTCACATATTTTGCAGTCCCCAGATACGTGTATGGCGCAGCACCTGCCAAATCCTTCTTAAACTCTCTTACAAATAACAGGATCTTACTTCCCTCATGAACATGGTTAATATATCTCTGCCCGGTCTGAGAAGTATCCGACGTTGTACTCTGACTCTGCCAATGGAAAAACTCCTCATTGATAGAATAATCATTGTACATTGTTGTAGGTGAATAATCCTTATCTGCTTTATTAAGCGTTACAAAGAACACATCCACCTGCTTATCTTCAAGCCACTTCACACCTTCTCTTACAGTCTGCGGCTTCATAAAATCCATGGCTACAAGGATCTGATCCCTGGTATAAGTACAGTATAATTCTAGCGGACAATCAAATCCCAGATCTACTTCATCACCCACTACATCAATCCTTTCGAGGTTGTAGTTAAGAAGTTCAATCAACTCGCTAAACATATTTTTGCTATTGTAAAGCTCTGACAAATTCTGCTTTACTTCCAGAGAATTCCAATCATCCACAGTACTCTGCCACAGTGTTACGTAGAACATCTGCATCATCCGCTTCTCAGCTTCAGGCAACATACTAATGTTTATGTCATTTACTCTTGGCAAGACATCCAGTAAAAACCGGATCCATTTCGCAGAATCCACCGCGATAAGCTTTGCAAAGGCCTTTGTCATTTTCTCTTCAATCGGCTCATTAAAATCACTGATCACACCGGCATCAGCACAAAGTCTCACAAAGGAGTATTTGGCATAAATACTATAGGGACTCAGATGATAGTAGCTCAGGAAATTTTTCAAAGACAGTTCTAATCCGCTGTCCTCTGCAAATGTCTCAATTCTTGATACAAGCCCTGCCCTACTATCAAAGGATTGCTTTATATTATTTAGAATAACCTGAGAAGCCTTCTTTTCCAGCTGCACATAACAGCCCTTTGGAAGCGCAGTAAATCCATGCTTTATTTCATACTGGACGCTGTGATTTGTATTAGCAAGCAGCGCTGAAAACTTCTCTTCGAAGTTATATTTCTTATTAGCCTGCCCGATAAAATCAAGAACTGTCAGGCATTCCTTTCCATCCGACAACCGAAGCCCTCTACCAAGCTGCTGTAAGAACACCGTAAGTGATTCCGTAGGTCTTAAGAACAAAACAGTCTCAACCTCCGGAATATCTATTCCCTCATTGTACAGATCAACAACAAAGATAAACTTAATCTCACCAGATAGTAACATCTTCTTAGCATTGACCCTGTCATCATCTGAAGATCTCGATGTAAGCGCTATTGCCGGAATGCCCTTTTCGTTAAAGTAGTCACTCATGAACTTTGCGTGTTCTATGGAAACACAGAATCCCAGGCCATGAACACTGTCCATATCCGTCACATACTTATATAAAGAATTGATGATATGATTTGCTCGCTTCTCTGCAATAGTTCTGTTGAGCGAATACAGATTACTCAGCTCTGATTTATCATAGCCACCTCTGACCCATCTTACTTCTGAGAGATCCGTCTCATCGGATACTCCAAAATACTGGAAAGGACTTAATAGTTTTCTCTCAATCGCCTCAGGAAGTCTTATTTCTGCAGCTATTCTGCCATCAAAGTAATCCAGGACGTTCTTTCCATCCATACGTTCCGGTGTAGCTGTGAGCCCCAACAATATCTGTGGTTTTAATGAGCTTAACAGCCCTTGATATGTAGGTGCCGCAGCGTGATGGAACTCATCTACTACGATAAAATCATAATGATTCGCAGGAAGTATGTTATATAACTCCTGTGAAGCCACTGTCTGTATCGATACAAAAAGATGATCCAAGTTTTCCGGCTTCTCGCCGCCAACATACAACTCACCAAAATTTGGATCCTTTAAAACAGCCCTGAACACCTCTCTGCTCTGCCTAAGAATCTCTTCTCTATGCACTACAAAAAGGAGCTTATTCTGCTTATCCGGATGCATCTTACAAAATCTTCTGTAATCAAATGCCGCAATAAGAGTTTTACCTGTACCCGTAGCAGCAACAACAAGGTTTCTATTTCGTCCTCTGATTTTTCTTTCGGCACTTAGCCTATCCAGTATCTCCTGCTGATAAGGATATGGATTGATGTCTACAATAAAACCATAGCCCTCTGTATTCTTTCCTCGCCTCTCAGCTCTTAGTGCAGTCCTTAACTTATCATAGCTATCATGGGTATACTTCTCAAAGGTTGTAGAATTCCAGTAGCTCTCAAAAGTTGCTTCTATCTTCTGTATCGTAGGAGCCATATCCTTTGTGGTAACTTTAATGTTCCACTCCAGTCCGCTGGACATAGCTACATTTGACATGTTTGACGAACCTACATATGCAGTAGTAAAGCCTGTTTTTCTATAAAAAATGTATGCCTTGGCATGAAGCCTTGTGCGCTTAGTATCGTAGGATATTCTCACCTCTGTCCTAGGAAGATCACATAGCTCATCTATTGCCTTCGCATCAGTGGCTCCCATATATGAAGTGGTAATAATCCGTAGCTTTCCTCCTCGCTCTGTAAAGCTCTTTAGCTCATCGTATAAAAGCCTTAAACCGCTCCATTTAATAAAAGAGACAAGCATATCAATTCTGTCTGCTGTCTCCATTTCCTTCTTAAGTTCAGAATACATCTGCGGTTCATGAATAGCCCCGGTAAACAGACTACTCTGTGCAACAGATGTTTCTGGGCGCACTATATCCTTGGCCTTACGCTGACCAATTTTGTACATAGGATCATTTTCTGAAAGCAGCGCCAGCAGCTGCTCAGCACTATCAGCTACTGCCAATTCCTTCAGATCATTTAAATCATTTTCTTCTGATATCAGACCAACGACCTTATTAACCAGATCAATCTTCGCCTCAAGATTTTCATCATCAGAAATACGATCCAGCGCCTTATGAAGTACTTCCGAAACATACTTTGAAAGTATCTCCGATGCTTCAGCTCCATCAATCTTCTCAACTCGCTTTAAATCATCTGAAGATCCTGTAAGCTCTGACTGTATCTGTTTATTTATGACCTGTTCATATAATCCTGGTTCCAACATATATATTCCTCACGTCAGTTTTCTGACATTTACATTAAACACTCATTTTCTTGGGCGTCCAAATTTCGTTATAACCATTTTTCTGTGCCCAGGTATAAATCATTTTTATACGCCTTGCTGAATCCTTGTTACTCTGATCCCTCTCAATCATGATCTCGTTCCGCTCAGATATCTTAGCAAGGAAATCAACCTGCGCAAGCTATATCTATTATATACCGCCTACATGCCATATATTATTAAATATGTATTACCAGTATAAAGGAGCAGTAACTTTGCATACTATACAAAGCCTTACCAGTAGTTTTCACTCTTTAAAAGGACACCACAAAAGCCGGTCAAAACTGGCTTTATAGTGTCCATATGCAGGATATTTATTAATCATTTTGATCTTTTTGGAGGCAATTTTGCCTCATTGTATTCTCTTGTCACAGTGTCGACGATGTACAGCTTCTGATTACCATATGGATCCCCATTAGAATAAGTTGAAAAAAGATCTAACGAAAGCACCCCATACGAATCAAGTGGTTCTTCTACAGGAGTATGACCTACAATCTGATATAAAACATCATCCCTGAACATCCGGTAAAAATCCTGCTGTGGCCTTGCCCAGATTGGGGAACTGTTTCTCCAAAGCTCCTGCTTACCCATGCGATTGATTCTTGCAAGTATTTCAGGGTAATAAATCTATCCTATACCCATATAGTATCAAAATTGGTGTCCAATAAATACCACACATAGCTCAATTCTCGCTACTCTCGCTATCTTCTGTATCATCTGTATTAAACATATCCACAAACGCCTTAAAAGGTACCGCAGATACTGCTATAAGAATCATGCCCTTTACCATATTGTTTTCAAGTATTCCATCATACCTAAAAGCGGCAAGTATTAATACGAATCCAGTCAAAAAAAGTAACATCAATAAGTACTTCATAACTTTTCCAATATATGTGGTAGAGCAGAGAGCATCTTCAATACTTCTAGTCATCATCGGAACCAGTATGGCAAAACAAACCATTGCATCAAAGCGCATCCACACTGATACGCATACCACAAGACTCATGATGATTAATACCACATTCCCCATATACCGAATTAATTTCTTTTCATTCTTTGTTTTTTCGTCATATATTTCCATTGTAATTGACCCCATAACTAAAAATCCTGACGATAGCACAAAGACTGCCACCATCACTATGGTTGCTAATATACCTGTAATTACATTTGCATCCATTCCGTTCATTTCCTCCATAACCTTTATACCAGAGTATCTATACCAATAATTGTAGATTTTGTAATGACAAATATCATTCAACACGTAGTTGAAAAAAGGCTCGGACAAAACTCCGAACCCTAAAAAAGGAAGAAGAGGACTCGCGTCCTCTTCCATTTCCATGTTATTCATAAGGATGTCCTCTATATGACATCCGAATATAATACTAAGTCTTACAAGATTATCAACATTTGGTAAACACTGTCCGCGCTGCCATTTGTAAATAGCCTGTTCCGACTCAAGTCCAAGTGCTTCAGCCAGTTCGCAAACACGCATATTACTCTGCTTTCTAAGCTCCTTAATTCTTGTTCCAGTAGCCTGCATGTCCACAAAAACATCAAAGATATCCATAGCCGCCTCCTTATTAACGCTTTTGCTATATTTATCGTTTTTAACCACATTTCTTTTAAGGATTAACAACAGCCGCTTGTAAAGAGTAGTATATCACATATGCTATGTAAAAAAACTAAACCTGTGGTTTAAAAATCATTTTCCTTCGGTATCATCAAGATATTTTTGAACAAACTCTCTACTATTACTCAAAGCTTCCTCAGGAGTTTCTCCTCTATAGGTACACTCATTTGAGAACTGACCGCAGTAGTCGACTGTTCCAAATGTATTGGAAGTCGAATACTCCTTACCCTTGAGCATAAGTTTATTTGCAATAATATTGAGAATTGTTGATTTTCCAGATCCATTATTACCATACAGAACAGTAATAGGAGCAAAGACAAATGGTTCGATATCCTTGTTTTTAAATACATTATAGGGATATATATTAGGATTTTTTAATCTCCTACTACTAAGAGAAACTGAAAATTCACCTGTTGACTTTTCTTTTAAATATATATCGTAGCTCATTTGTACTCCTCTTCAATTCAACGTCATCTCATATATCAATAATAGATGACCTTTCTCAGGATTGCATTTAACCATTAGTTGAAAAATTTGATCAGATTCCAGAATTCAACCAGCGGTTAAGTGACAAGCCCTTATGAAAAAACCATTCTATAATCACCAAATGTGTTTTGAAGATAATGAACATGGAGGAAAAATCAAATGATGAAAATGACTTCTGCTTTTCCTCAACTGAAAGTTTAGTATTTTTATATATGTTTTCGTCAATCTGCCTGGGTTCAATGAACTCGGATGCAGTTAAATAGCTCAGACCTACAGCATTTTGTAACAGTTGTTGTCTTTTATCCCAATGACAACCATTCCGCCACCTGAATTTGCAATCGCCAGCATTATTTTTGCCAACTTGCTCTTCTCAATCCACTTTTCCTTAAAATCTATATTGTCTTGCTCACCACATGATTCTTTAACAAAAGTTACGAAACCATCGCGTGAAGGATTTTTACATATTATGTCAAAAAACCTATCTTTTATCTGAAAATGCTCTTTCACCTTAATTCCCCCTATACGCAAAGTAATTAATCCTATTCTATCACACACAAAAAAGAAGTCCCCACTTCAACAATAGATAAGGACTCCTCCTAAATATTTCCATTACATTTATGAAAAGAGCTTTCTTCCAGCCCAGATGCAGATGCAAGCACCTACCGTTGAAACAATAAGGCTTCCGATCATTCCTGTAGCAGTAAATCCGAGAAGCTTAAACACAAGGCCTCCTACAAATCCACCGCCGATACCAAGAAGTATATTCTTGATAGTTCCTGACTTTTCATTCATTAGCTTGCTGGCAATGAATCCAGCGATTGCACCAAGTATAAGTCCCCAGATAAGATTCATAGCATTTCCCTCCATTCGTAAATGTTATCTATTTGCAACTGGACTGATTACCGGCTTACCTTCCCTGTCCAGCAAAGGGGTAAGTCCTCCGGAATATCCGCTGACATGATACAGATAGTTTACGCCTGTATCCTTGTCAACCCAGATCTCAGTAACATTAACTGCGCCCTGAACATAAACCCTTTCAAATCTTGTATTTTTTTCCATAACTTTGTCCTCTTTCTCAACAGTACTCTTTATAATTTCCTTGTTGATGATATCATTATATTTGAGACGATATTACGAATACATATCGAAGTATGAGTCTGGGAATAACATATTCCACCATTTTAGCGAAATATGTGACCATGACAGATGGCGAAGTCAAGAAAGGGCAATATTCATGAGCGAAAACAATACAGATAACCGCAAAAATAATAAGAGCAGCATTACTACAGGAGCAACTGCACTGATATCAGTACTTGCCGTACCAGTTACGCTGCTTGCAGGGCTACTCTTATCTAACCGTAAAAAGAAATAAATCTAATACACTTATCTATTTATTGTTCTTATAAGTACTTTGAACGAAGGATTTCTAAAGCATCCTCCATAGATATCTGTAATCCAAGCTGCTCTGTCCTTACAGGTTCAGATATAACTTCTGTCAGAAACGCTTCAATACTCTCGCGAACAAGTCCTTCGGTCTCTATGTTTACTTCAGGGTCAACTATCTGAAGAAGCCTGAACACATCGTTCTTATGCTTTTTATAGTCGCGTTCATTAACATGTTCCCCTTTTGATTTTCTTCGCTTCAGATCAACCCAGGCATACATTTTAAAAGGAATTATATAATCAGCACCTAAAACACTGATACCATCAACAACTCTTCGCCCTTTTAACATAAAATCATAAAAATCATCGTTCAATAGAATTGCCGATAAACTGGAAGTATCATCATCTATATGAATTGGTATAATCCCTTCTTCGACTTCAAGATTGTACCCAGGCTTTCTTGAAAACAGTTCTATCATCACAGGATATCCATCAATCGGCTCAGTGAATCTGTAAAAATGCATTTTATCACTGTTTTTCCAGCCGCATTTGTATTTGCCTTCCTTGATATATTCCCAAAAGGTTTTTGCAAACTCTTCCTTTTTATCCTCTAAGATCAGAATCATATCAATATCTTTGGTCAGCCTGAAATCAATATCAGCCTCCGACATAAGAATATCGCAGGCTGCTCCTCCAATGACTGTGTAGCAATCTTCAAATCCTCTGAATTTATCTCTAAAAGAATCAATTCCCGCTACCATTTATACTCCTCCAAAAAGCTTTGTAATTCGCCTTCAATACGTTCATCCGCATTGTCTGACAGGCTCATGGCAAGTGATACCGGATCTACTTCGCCGTTATTCGCAAATAGTCCCGGATCATATTTCCAAAGTTCTACTCTACTCGTCCTAATATCATCCTGCCATCTCGTATCTATCTCTTCAAAGCCACTCACAATATCGCTGCCTTTAACGACAGCATATACATCCTCGCTTGGTGCAGCAAGCATACTATGTCTGCTTAGCATCGTTTCTCCGGCGATGAATAATCCTTCTTCTTTTGTAATCTTTGTATGGACAATCTTCTGTACAGGGTTGATCAGATAATCCTTTGCTACCTCAAATAGCTCACGCCCTCTATAGTTAGGAACCATCCTTATCTCTTTTCCAACCCGTTCTTCTCTGATAAGGTCCATCTGCTTAAGTTGCTCTGAAGCTCTGGTAATTGACATTTTCGTCAATCCAAGATCATCTGCAGCCTGCTTTTTTATGAAAAAGTCATTTCCACTTTGGTATAACAGATAAAGAAAAAGACATTGCGTTGCTGGCATCATTTTGTCTGTAGACACAATCATTTTTCTTTTTAAGTTATTACTAAGCATTACCCCAAGGAAAGGCAAAAAAATCTGATCCGGTAATGAAATAAACGGAATCTCTTTTGCTATCAACGCATCTCTTTGTACTCTTGTGATGTCATCAAAGCAAAATGCCACATTAAGCCCTGTCTTTTCCATATACTGAGAAAGCTGCTTTTTGAATGCCACAACGCCGAACTTCTCCCGGTCTGACAATTTGACAATCAAAAATGATGCATCTCCCATTACAGCACTATAGAAGACTCTTCCTGATACCATGTATAAAGGTAACCCTTTTAGTTTAATTTGTTCCAAATGACAGTTTATACCAAAGGCGTTTTTTAAAGCATTTTCCAGCATAATATCACCTCGATAACATTTTTCTTTTATAATAACATTAAATATGTTATCGTTCAATATTTATGTTACCATCCTACAAATCTCAGTGATATTAAACCCCAAAACAACATCTATGCTTTTTTATTTTAATAGGAAAGTTCAGTCCTGTCATTTAACGTGTGGTTGATAAAATCAGTATTAGTTCGTAATGTAATCCAGAATCTCTCCTGGTATGTACTCCCATCTCAATCACCAAGCATCTCCAAGAATAATCTATCGAGTGCTGACCAGTCCTTATTGTGATCATCAGATAAACTGTCAGCTATTTCCTTCTGTTTCTCTATTTCCGATTCAATGAACGCCTTGATTACTGGGAGTTGTGGATTCTCCTCCTTCTCTGTTGTTCTCTTCTTGATTTCAAGAAGTTCATCGATCGCAGCCCTAAGTTCAGCAGGAATATCCATTTTTAGAAGATCATCAAACAATACAGGAGGAGCCATGTGCTTCTCTTCGATATACATTGAAGCCATCAGCGGTCTTAATGCATAGAAGTACTTTTTGTACCTTACCTTGTCGCCGGTAAGATACTCATGATAGGTCTTGATAGCAGTACCATAGTAATGATATACTGCGGATTTCTCTGAAAAATACTGTTTTGATACTTCAGTTATCTTTTTCCATTCCGATGTAGTCCTGTAAACAATTGGTGATCCGCTCCATTCAAAAAGAGTGGCATTTCCGCGTGCAAACTGCAAAAGAGCTTTCTTTAAATCCCATCCATTGATATCCAGAACTTCATCAAGCTGCCATTCAATAACATCTCTTGGTTCATTCAGTTTCAGATAGTCCTCTTTCCTTCTTACATAAACAAAGCGTACATCATAGTCACTATCCGGCGATGCAAAGCCCCATGCCCTGCTTCCAGATTCTATTGCATGAAGGATTCTGACATTTTCCTTAGCTTCTATCTCATCAAGTTTTTCATTTATCTCTTTTACAATATCTCTCATCAAAACTCCTCGTTAACAGCAATCCTGTTGATTCTCTCAACAAACTTCTCAACTTTCTCCATGTCAGGATTGTCCGGAAGCTTAGTCGTGGCCGCAGCTTCATCAAGCCTTCTCTCATATTCCTCCAGAAGTTCATAAAACTCCTCAGAAAAGGTTCCGTCTTCCTTCATGAAATCGCCTTTTCTGATCGCAAGCAGCGTAGGAAGATCGTTTACTCTATGGGTAATGATCTCACCCTTTTCAAGAATATCAATGGCCATCATAAACAGTCTGATAAGATGCATAGCATGCTTATTCAGATGGTTGTCATCCTTTTTCTTGTTACGCTTTCCAATCTTGTCATAGTCTCGGACAACACTTCTCATCACTCCCCAAAGATCAGTGTAGTCCCTAAGCGGAAAGTGTTCATAGTTAGCATCCACAAAAATCTCTGTATCCAGCTCTGGATTTTCAGCCTTATCAATGTAAAGCCTGATATCTCCATTCTTGCCATAATATCTTCTGTTCACATCATCCAGAGCGTTCATAACAGATTTCAGAATATGCTTTTCCCTGTCGCTCTGAGGAAGCGTATCCCTTGCTATGGCGTTTTGAAGCCTGCGAAGTTGCGCGTCAGCATATCCTCCAAAAGACTTGATAGCTCTTTTGGACAAAAATAGATGTGCATTATCTATAAGTTCCTGGCCTAAATCCGATTTGATAAGATACTGGTCCTCATCAAGTCCTAGCATTTCACAAGTGTTTGGGTTGCACTCCAAAAGAAGCTTAACCAGCTTATTGAAACCATAAATAACTGTATCTGTCTTATCATCTTCGTACTGGTCAAATTCAGTCATTCCCAACAGATCAGATGGCTTCTGAAGTGTCACTCCCCTAAAATCGATATCGCTGCCTTCATTGTTGGTACCATATGAATAACTGCCTCCAAGGCCCAGCAACATTATTCTATTTCCAAGTCTTTCATTTGTCCGGAGGAATTCATACTCCTCCGAGTTCATTAACTTCTTAAAATCCATTACAATCCAAAACCCCATTCTGAACTCATCTAACCATACGCTCTACTATTTCTTTAGTCTCATCACTGAATCCATTCAGGTCCTTCATTGAGACAACCTCATAACCCACCAATGACGCCAGATGCATATGGAAATTTGATCTTCTGACATCCTGCAAAAGAACTCCTGGATTCTTCTTGTCTGCCTTAATCTTCTTTTCAAGCTCCCAGAACTTGTCAGATGCAAGCCCATCACCTTTTAGGAACTCAATGTAGTCTTTGATCAGCTTTTCCATGTAGTTCTCCTGCCAATCAGGAAGGTACTTTCTGAAAAGCTTCCAGTCTTTTTCATTTACGTCCATACTACTCAACCCTCTCAAACAAAATGACTTCTATCCTGAATATCCACATCCAGGCCCTCATCATATAGCAGCTTCTCTATATGCGTAGCTGCATAGTCACCAATTCCAAACACTTGCCACTCCCATCTCTTTTGACGGGCAAGAAGAACAAGCAGCCCAACGTTATCGATTCCCATATTTAAAAGACATTTGATATTATCGGAACTAAGGCCTTTAATACTGCCAAGATCGTCATACACCCGCTTCGACTGTTCATATTTTCCCAAAGTTTCAAATGCTACAGAAAGTCCAACCACTGCTTTCTTATGATTCTTCACAGTTGCCTCATATCCATCTTTGATCCACTGGAAACTAAGATCTCTTTTTAGCCTACGTATTGCAAGGTTACACACCTGTCCTGCTCTTCCGTCAGAAACACCAAGCTTTTCACCAATTTCTTTATAGGTCAGACCCTCTTGGAATCTATACCTTATAACTTCCTGCTCTCTTTCCTTTATCATGGGGATCGCATACTCAAGGCCCATAATCTGGTCATCTGTTGGTTCCTTTTCTAATCCAAGAGCCTTAAAAATATTCTGCGGATAGTCAGTTTTCTCCTTTTTCGTCTTTACTTCTGTACCAAAAGCTCCGCCAATAAGTCTTTTTATCTGATCTGCGTTTGCTACTGGGTACAACTCCACAATGTGCTGAGCAATCGCCTTACCTGACTCTTCCGGATCCTCACTGTATTTTGAAGTAACATATTCGTATTCCCACAAAGCCTCAGGCTTGGCGTAAACTGCTATTGGCCAGCCATAGAACTCACCCTTTTTGTTCTTACGCTGTCTGAAATCCTTGACGCAAAGATAGGTCTTCATCTGAAGGTCAGTAACAGCTCCGTCAAAGCCCTTTTCTCCGCCTTTAGCAAAGCCCGCTTTCTGCTTGAGGTCATTAGAATAAAGCTCATCCTCTATCTCAAAACAATCCATTATCTTCTTCTGGCGCCTTGAAGCCTTCTCATCATCCCAGAGCGCATCAAAATCATATCCATCTCTGCGATAATTCACAAAATATGGAAGCCACTCTTTGGATATAAATCCAGCCTTCTTATCAAAGAACTTGCCATAAGCAACCTCTCCACTCCTGGCAATAAGCTCCCGCCACTCCCATGGGTCCACTTTAGGATTTCCACACCACCAATACTCAACTGCAGTACGCTCCTCAAGTGAAAATCCCGGAATATCATTCTTAAAAAGTGGCAGAAATCCTACTTCATTTATGTAATCAATTGCATCCTGAACTGTATGCAGGCATTCAGGGTCATCCCACTCAACGCCGTGCATAATCCAGGTTCCGTTTTCATTTCCCATTGCTCACCTCAAAGCTTATGCCATCCTCTTCTTTATCTCATCTATCAAAGTAATATCCGCCGGAAGCCATTTGACTGAATCAATGGTCTCTACATCAAGCCACTTAGCATCCTCAGCCTCTTTTAGCACAAGATCTCCTGATATCAAACTGCACCAGTAACACCGCATGGATAGATGAAACTCCGGATAATCATATTCGATTGTACTGATATACTCATCAACGCTGATCTCTGAATCAAGCTCTTCTCGAATTTCTCTTACTAAAGCATCTTCTGGGCTTTCTCCAGGTTCAACTTTTCCGCCCGGAAATTCCCACCAACCTTTATAATTTCCATAGCCTCTAGCTGTGGCAAAAACTCTTTTACCGTCTCTGATCAGCGCAGCTACTACGTTTATTGTCTTTCTGGAAGTGTCCATAAATGCCTTTTTTCCCAAATAATCACTCACTCAATTATATAGAAAAAAGGAATCTAGTGCTATATTAGTCGCTAGATTCCATCTATGGTTAATCCCCTTTTATAAGCGGGCTGATGTCTGGAGGAAGGCCATCAATTTTTGGATGACCTTTATCCAATCTACTCTCGAGTATCAATCGCCATTCTTGATAAGATACTTGTTGTTTATTACTTTCATAGATAGCGGACCGCTTAATGTGTAGGAATGCACTGGTTCCTTGGGACGGATTACAATTCCTTCTCTTACAGTTCCGTTGTATCCTATCCCATCCGCCCTTGCCAAAAGAGCCTGTTCGTCAGGATATTTCTCTACAAGATTGTCTCCTTCTTCCTCGACAGGAACCATCTGGCATCCTACATATTCGCAGATAGCCTTAAGGGTATCCAGATTACTTCTCTTGTCATCTATTCTTGCAGTGAAGACAAACCATTCTGGTGTCTTTAACTTCAGCCTATTCTTCTGAATACCTTCTCCACACCATTCTCCCTGAAGGACTATGCTTGATATTCCTTTTTCTTTAGCGTATGCCAACATCTTTTCTGGTATAGGCAAATTCATAAATAAGTACTCCTTTGCCTAATATGATACTTGTACGGAATGCAAAAAGCATTGAACCTCTGGTTTAAAAAAGAAGTTTTAGCTCATCACAGATATATATTCTGCTTCCGGCGAAAGTTCCATCATCTTAGTAAGCAAATAGAATAACTTATCCAAGGCATCAAAAGCATAACCAGCAACATCGTCCCTGTATAATTTTATTATTGAAGAAATACTTTCATAGGTATAGAAATTTGGCTCAAGGCAATCACTCTGAAAGCTAGTCAAAAACTCACCGTCATCCTTGAATGCTTTTGTAAATCTCTTTTTGTTAACCTCTAAATCAGGCTTAAAGAACTTCAAAAAAACATCTTCCAAAACAAACTTGAAGAAATATAAGTCGACAGATATCCTCATTCCGATTTCATGAACATTTTCTGTCCTTATCTTTTCAACATCGTCGATAATGACTGGTTGCATCCATACTGCTGCCCCATAGTCATGCCCTACAATAACTCTCGTGTACCTATCAAAACAATTACAATACTCCTCCGTATTTCTTGTGAGCATACATGGACTAAATCGTTCCTCGCTACACCCTCCCCGAGAGTTTCCCCATTCAAGGACATCCACTCCGGCATTGTTAACAGATGTAACAACCGCAACATGTTCAGTCTTTTCAAGATGACTACCAATAAATCTTACATTATCAAACTTGTTAAATGGATTTGGGATATCAACATTCATATACTCAAACCGGGTTTTAGTAGCTTCACTTACCGCCTCGAACCTCTCCAATGGCATTTCATTAGATTCAAATATATATATCTGCCCTCTCTCATCAAGAACCATTTTCCCAGCAGACCACTCGAAGAAATTCATTTCTTCAATATAATATTCTTCATCTCTAACGGGAACTGGCCAAACAATCCTCCCCAGAATTCTGTTCTCATCCTCATCATATAAAAGTTGGCACTTTTTAATCTCGAAGGGATACATCCCACAGCCTTCATCCACGCCTTCTTTCCAGGCTGTCTTAAAGGTCCCGTAATATCCCACAATTTGCCCTTTAGAATGATACCCATCCTCAAATATTCTAAGAATGTAGATATATCCTTGATTGTTATCCTCAAACAATTTCAGGGCTTCATTATCATAGCTGATTCTTTCATTAATTTGCCGGATCAGCTCTTCATCCCCAGATTGACTTTTTAGTTCTTCCAGTCCTTTATGCTTTTCTTTAAGCCAATAGTTACTATTCCAAATAATCGCTGCTTTTTCCCTGTCGTTAAACAGGCGATTATTCTTATAGATCAACTCCTTGACCTCCGGAGATGGTATGAATATCTCTACAAAATCCTTATCAGCATACTGGCTCATTCTTCACCTCTACGCTATTTCCCAAGCGGTATATATAGTCTCTGTATAAGTGTTACTTGACACAGATAACTCATCAGAATCTGAAAATCACGAAGCTCAGTCTTGGAAACATCTACACTGGTAACACCCTGGTCCTTACGGATGAGCTGTTTGATGCGCTGCTTGCCATGCCTGTTCGTGTTGGAGGCGGAAATCTTATTCCAGCCCTTGACTACTGCCCACTTAAGGAGCTTAATCATGGTCTTGCCTGTAAGTTTTCCCGCCTTCACACACTTATGGTAAGCAAACAGATACGCCTCTTTGGATGTAGAGTCGTTTTCCATGGTTTACCCTCCGTCAGATAGCTTCTCCTCCCTTGGTCTTAGGAGTTTTAGCTATATCCTCCTTTTTGGGAGCCTTAGAGACTTCCTCTTTCTTGGCCTTGAGATCTGAGATTAGAGAATCTTTCTCTTTTCCCGCAACCTCTCTTGCCTCGAACTTCTCAGCCAGCTCAAAGACCTTAGCCCGGGAATCGTAGTGATAAACACTATCAGTGAGCTTATCCTCAGGAGCTACCTGGGTAGCATTGACCTCTCTGACCATCTTCTCTAAGGAAGCGCGGTCAAACTGACCGTTGTCCTTCACAAGGAGAATTTCATGAATTGATGAAGGCAGGATGTAGAAACTGCCACCCAGCTTTTCAGCCGCCTGATCCATAAAATCCTGGTAAGCAAGGATTCCAGCGCCTTGGGTCTTATCCTCAACAGTTGCAACGAAGATAGGCTCATCAGCCTTAGGTCCGAGCCCGAGCATTTCTGCCTGCTCGGCACCCATCATCTCCGCCATCACCTCGGACAGTCCCTGGATTACCGCAGGTCTTACCTCCGGAGCAATTGACATCGCATCAGCATGAAGCTGCTCTGCCGTGATACCGTAGTTATCAAGCATCTTGTTTGTCACAAGAATCGAGCTTCTTCCCTCTGAAGATGAGTCAAGAACAATACGGTAAACAATCGCCATATCCTCCATGTTCTTATGAGGAACAGTCTCAAGGAGCTCTGCATTTCTTTCTGCAGAAACAACCTCCATGGCAAGTTTGCCTTTCATCTGGCTGTAATCGGTAAGTGCTTCAAGATCAAACGCAGGATGATTATCAAGGGCGTGCTCTGCAGCACTGGCAATCTGTCTGACTATCATGTCAAATGATCTGCCATCGGAATACTCCTTGAATGCAGCATCGATGCCGATGTTCACACCAATTACGCCATCCTCAGGTTTCACTACCAGAGCTTCGTAGGACTGATTCATCTTCTCAACTGTGTGAGTCTCAACTGAATACTTCCTATCGAAGATCAACTCGAGTCTGTCCTTCACCGCTTTGGCAAGGTCCTCTTTGAATGTATCGAAATCCATTCATACACCTCTTTCTGTATAATCGAGCCGTTGTTGGTTGCTGCCCTGCGGTTTTCGCCGCCAGGCCTTACGGCATGAAAAAAGCACCAGTCCCACAAATGCACTTACGCACTCATGAGCTGATGCCCGGTTCATGTCTTTATTCTCTTGGCCAAGAAAAAACAAGGAAGCATTTGGCTCTTGCCTGCTCCCTTGTCCATCATAATAATATCATGCCCTAAAAAGCCTTTCAATTATCACGGCATTATCAATTTGTTTCAAAACATTATCACAGCTTTTCAGAACGTTATCATATCGTTATCATTCAAATTTGGTTTTTGACACCGAATTCCCACAAAAAACCTCAGCACTTAGCAAGCGTCCTAAGGCTGAGGTTCATTAGATATGGTACTGATGTTTATGGTTTTTTGTGTACGCGGGAGCTATGTAACCCCCCAGGGGGCTTGAAAGTCCCGGTCCTAACATGATAACCTTGGCTCTGAAGTGAGGTTTAAAAACTATGGAGAAAATAAATATAGCCGGACACGAACTTACCTCCGGCAAGACGATAAAAGATCATATACATGTCGGCGGAACTGAGATACACATTCCCCACATCATCATCTGCGGAGAAAAGCCGGGCAAAACCGTACTAGTTACAGCAGGTATCCATAATGCGGAATATGTCGGCATTCAGGCAGCTATTGAGCTCTCTAATGAGATTTCTCCCAAAGACCTTTCAGGAAATCTTATCATCATCCCATTAGCCAACAGGTCAGGTTTTGAAAACAGAACCATGTCCCTTGTTTATGAGGATGGCAAGAATCTCAACAGAGTCTTCCCGGGAGACAAGGATGGTTCAGCCGCGGATCGCCTGGCTAGCCTTCTGTTTGATGTTTTTATCAAAAACGCTGATGCTTACATTGACCTGCATAGCGGAGACGGATACGAGACTCTTATCCCCTACGCATACTACGTGGGAGCTTCTCCTGCCAGTGATATTGCAAAAAAGATGGTGGACTGCGTCAACGCCTCCTACTGCGTAAAGAGTACCTGTACCACCGAAGGCGCCTACAACACAGCATCCATGGCCGGAATCCCCAGTGTTCTAATAGAGCGCGGTCAGTTAAGCCTGCTTCCAAAGGATGAGGTACAGGCAGACAAAGAGGATGTGCTGAACATTTTGAAATTCCTTGGTCTTATTGAAGGAGAGTACAAGACATATCCCAAGACAGAACTCAGAGAATTCAGCGACGATGCCCCATTCACCGGCTGCTGGTATCCGGAGAAAAAGGTGGGAGAGAAATTTTCAAAAGGTGATAAATTTGGTGAGATAAGGGATTACTTTGGAAGGCCCCTTCACACAGCCATTGCCGATACTGACGGAGTTCTGATCCACCAGTGCTCATCTCTTAGCATAATAAAGAATGGTCCCATGGTGACCTACGGAGTAATACAAAAACAGGATGCATGTTGAATGCATCCTGTTTTTGTATTACCTTTTAACGTATGTGAATGTTGAAGCTATCTCTTTGCTGTCATAGATTCCGGGAATTCCTTCCGCCAGCGGAGTTCTTGTAACGGCCATATACACACCCTTTTTCTCCACTGAGAAGAATATCCTGCCTTCCTCATCTGTGTTCAGGATTCTCTCAAAATACTCTTTTCCATCATAGAACACAACAACTACCGTGGATCCCTTAAGCGGGAATTTGTCGTGAATAAGCTTTAAATGAAGTACGTCGGTGTCTGCTTCCCAGGGATCGGGAACGAAGCTTACTCTGGATTCATGGATAAATTCGGGAGTCCCCTTCTTATCTCCAACAGTTATGTTTGTCACATATATCTGAGGATAGTTCTTGGCATCAAGAATATCAGGATATGTCCTTCTGTCGCCCTCATAATACACGTCTTTTTCATCTCTTACATAATTATTGTCATAAATACACATAAGGGTGTAAATGCCCTCAGAAGCAGGAGTAAAGCGAAGCTCGTAGTAGTCTCCCTGCTCATCGCCGGGGCCTTTGACCGGTGTTATTGCTATCCTGTTTCCTTTTTCATCTGTAGCAAAGGCTCTTATTTCATCAAGGCGAAAGAACCCGTCAGGCCTCATGTGATGTCCCCACCTCATTATTCCGCAGACTTCTTCCCCCGGCTTATATACACTCTTGTCAGTGATTATCCAGGCTTCGTGGCCATATACCATCATATCTGTAGTATCAATTCCTCTTCTCATCTCAAACTCCATTCATATTATTAGACTATTGCTTTCTGCGCCTTTACCAGAAACATCCTGTCAGGCATATAAAACTGGTCTTTCTCGCTATAGAGTCTGTCTCCCGCCCCAAGATCAGTAACTATATTTTCATAACCGATCTTTTCAAGACAAGCCTTGTCCCACTCCGGTCTGTCCAAAGTGCTGATAGATAACATGTGGTAAATATCGTGGCACTCCTCTACCATGGCGTCGGTCACATTTTTGTGGGCAAGGTTCTGCATCTGATCATAGTGATGAAATCCCTTTGCATACTCCGCATCATACACAAGCAGCATTCCTCCCGGCTTTAACACTCTGTGCCACTCCATGTAGGCTTCCACCGGATGCGGAAGTGTCCAGACAAGATTTCTATTTATCACCAGGTCAAAAGAGCTATCGGCAAAATCCAGTTTCTCGGCGTCCATAACCATAAGGCGCGCCTTTGCTCCATGACGCGAAAGCAGCTCTTTTCCCTTATCTATCATCTCAGGCGTAAGATCCACACCGGTCACGTCAAAATCAAAATCCGACAACACCATTTCGAAAAAGCCGGCTCCGCATCCTACATCCAGAACAGACAACTTATCATCAGCTGAAAAGTGCCTTAAAAACTCCGCCTGCCACAGCTGTTTTTTCCTGCTGTGGATTTCCTCGTGTTTGTGCTCACTAAAGCTCTCAGCTCTCTTTGACCAATAGGTCACTACTTTATCTTTAATATCTTCAGCTTCCTCCTCAAAAGGAATCTGCATAAGTTTAGTCATATTACTACGTATACCCCAATTATCTTTCTAAAAGTTTGTTACTCAATAAGATTATCAAGCAGTTCTTTTGTGTACTCATGTTGTGGATTTCCAAGAACTTTACCGGTCTCTCCCTCTTCCACACACTCTCCGTTTTTCATTACCATTATCCTGTCGCACAGCATGCTCACCAGAGCAATGTCGTGGGAGACAAATACGATCGACACACCTTCTTTTTCCCTCAGCTGCTGCAAAAGAGCTACTACCTGGGCCTGAGTTGTAACATCCAGCGCACTTGTTGCCTCGTCGCACAAAAGAATCCCGGCATCAGAACACAGCGCCCTTGCAATTGACATTCGCTGGCACTGTCCTCCGGACATGCTTCCTGCCTTTTTCTCCAAAAGACTCTCATCAAGCCCAACGGCCTCAAGGATTCGTGACAGTTTTTCATGGCCACAGCCCTTTGTGGCTTCCACAACGGCTTTTTTCATCTTCATTCTTGGGTCAAAAGACATCTGGGCATCCTGAAATATCATCTGCAGAAAAGTTCCGGCAAAGGCCGGAGACTTACCTGTATACTCTGTTCCCTTATAATAAAGATTTCCACTATCAGGCTTTTCCAGGCAGCTGACATGACGAAGAAGTGTGCTCTTTCCGCTTCCGCTCTCGCCTACGATTCCAAGAATCTCTCCATTTTTCAGGAAGAAACTCACATCCTTTAAAGCCTGTAATTTTTTGCCTTTATCAACGTAGCTTTTATTTAGATTTTTTCCTTCTAAAATTATATCTGAATCCGGCATATCAGCTCACCTTCAGTCTTGGTACGGCCTTCAAGAGATTTTTTGTGTACTCGTTTTGTGGATTCTCCAGGATCTCTTTTGCAGGGCCATACTCAAGCATCCTGCCACTTTTCATGATTCCAATGTAATCAGCCATTTTAGATGCGATACCCAAATGGTGGGTAACCATCAAAATAGTAGTACCATTTAGTTTGTTGATCTCAAGAAGCTGCTCCACAACCATCCCTGCAGTCTTAACATCCAGGGCGCTTGTAACTTCATCGCATAATAAAATCCCCGGCTCCAAGAGCATTGTTGTGGCAATGGCCATACGCTGGTTCATGCCTCCTGACAGCTCATAAGGCCTTGATGCAAGCGCTCTTTTAGCATCATTAAGTCCCAGAATTTGGAGTGTCTTCTCAACTTCATCTATTTTAAAGTCGATGTTATTACTTTTTAGCGCCTCCATTATCTGTGCCTTGTAAGTCCTTATGGGATTAAAAGATCCGCCGGGATTCTGAGGCACAATGCCAAGTAAAATGTCTTTTGGAGTCTCTATACTTCCGCATGTTTTAGTCACGCCTCCAAAGCCATGAATAGCCTTAAGAAGCGTAGATTTACCGCTTCCGCTCTCGCCGACGATACAGACTCTTTTACCTGCTTCCACTTCAAAAGAGATATCATTTATAACACTCTCATCGCCATAGCCGGCAGAGAGATTGTTTATCCTAAGTATTGTATCCATGCTTAATCCTCATCTCTATATTCCATGACGCAGTCCCCAAGATAGTTAAATACTATGATGGTGACTATGGTAGCAATTGCCGGATACAGCACAGCCCAAGGTGCTATTTGTATATATGCCCTGGACTCATTGATCATTGACCCCCACTCAGCAGTGGGTGGCACAACTCCAAGCCCCAAAAAAGACAGGCCCGAGATACCTATCATGGTGGTTCCTATCTGTGTAAGGGCATTTGTAAGAAGTGGTGCTATTATATTGGGAAGTATGTGGGCCATCATTATAGCCGGCCCACTCTTTCCTGCCAGTTTTGCAGCTTGCACGTAGGGGCAATTCTTTATGGCAAAAGTATGACTCCGTGCAAGTCTGGCAAACCCGGTCCACATAGTTATTCCCAGCGCAATCATGGCACTTGAAAGTCCTCCTCCAAGAATGCCCGCAACCGCGATGGCTACTACCATCTGAGGAAATGCCAGCATAATATCGGCAATCCTCATCATAATTTCATCCAATATTCCGCCATAATATCCGCTAAGGATTCCAATAATGCTTCCCAGGATAAAAGAAATCGCAACCAGTATAAATGTAGCTGCTATAGTTGTCCTTGCTCCGTATAAAACTCTTGAAAACACGCATCTTCCCAGGTTATCTGTTCCAAACAGAAATTCCCCGGACGGAGCTGACCTTATGGCTGATGCGCTTGTTGCATATGGATCATTAGGTGCAATAACACTTGCGAAAAGAGCTATAAGCACCAAAAGCAGTGCAACACCTGCAGATATTATTACTTTTATTCTGTTAATCTTTTTCCGTTTATGGTTCATTAAAAAGACCTCGGATCCAAAAGCCTGTAGGTAATATCAACTATCAGATTTATAACAACATAGATTGTTCCCATAATAAGCACAAAGCCCATGATCACAGGGTAGTCCCTGGCTGTTATGGAATCCATCACAAGTTTGCCGATACCCGGCCATCTGAATATATTCTCAATAACAACACTGCCTCCCATCAGGGTTCCGATCTGAAGGCCGATTATTGTAAGTATGTGTCCAAGGCTGTTTCTAAGGACATTGTTGATAAGAATAAATCTGCCCTTTACCTTTCTGGACTTCATTCCCACAACATACTCTTCTCCAAGCTGATCCAGGAGTTCACTCCTAACCTGTCTTGTAAACCTTCCTGCCATGGGTATCGCCAGAGAAAGTGCAGGGAGCATAAGTCCTTTGATGCTTCCATCTGCAATTACGGGAAAGACCTTGATATGTATGCAAAACAGATACATCAAAAGTACTGATATCAGGAAATTCGGAAGAGAATTACCTATAAATGAAAAGAGCCTAACAATATGGTCTACCAATTTTCCTTTTTTAACCGCTGACCATATCCCCAGTGGAAAAGAGATTATAAGCGCCAAAAGCAGACTGGTTAAAGCCAGTCCACATGTGTTCTTAAGCCCTTTTATCAGTTTTGGCGCGACCGGAAGATCATCCTTAAAGGAAACGCCAAAATCTCCCCTAAGAACGTTTCTTAGCCAGTCTGCATATCTAACGATAAAGGGGCGGAGGAGGCCAAGCCTCTCCCGCTCCGCTTGCAGTATTTCTTTTGTGACCACCACACCCTGGGAGGTGAGTCTCTTTTCCGCAGGGTCACCGGGAGCCAGATACATTATGCCAAACACAAGAAAGCTCAGCACTAAAAGTATCAGGGCAAGTCCCAGGATCCTTTTAAGTATTTGTTTAGCCATTAATGTCAGTCTCTGCGTCTACTCCATAGAAATCGAAAGGAACATACTCAGCAAATCCGCTTACGCCCTTACGAAGAACTGTAGTGTTATTGAAAAGTCCAACATATCCAAATGCATTGTCATCTATAGCAATCTGAACGATCTTGTTGGCAAGCTCTGCTCTCTTTGCAGTATCTGTCTCAATTCTGAGCTGCTCAATCATGCTCTGGCATTCAGCACTCTCAAATCCACCTACATTGTAGTAAGCTCCGTCTGCAAGAGTTGAGTCGATGAAGTAAAGAGGATCACCTGACTTATCAGCGATCATGCAGTAAAGAGCAAGATCAAAGTCAGCGTTTGCAATGTAAGTAGCATCCGGATCTTCCTCAACTCTAAGTGTTGAATCAATACCAACAGCCTTAAGCTGTTCCTGGATCAGAATTGCAAGAGTATCAAGAGATCTTGCTGCATAGTATGCAATGCTGATGCTGAGCTTATTACCATCCTTCTCGTAGATGCCGTCAGCTCCAAGTGTATAACCATCGGCCTCCAAAAGCTCTTTTGCCTTGGCAGTATCTACTGCAGGAACATTTACCTTGCCATAAGCAGCTGATGTTGAGAATGGTCCAACTGCTGCAGATACTGTACCAGAAAGGTACTCTGCGATCTTGTCCTTATCAACAGTGAGATTGATCGCTTCTCTCACAGAATCATCAAGTGTATTCTCATTGAGAATGTAGTACTGAAGACGTGCACCGGGAATTGAAACTACATCGTACAGGTCAGGGCTCTGGTTATAGACCTCAAGAGCTGCAGATGAAACGCTGTTGTAGCAGTCGATCTCGCCGCTCTGCATAGCAAGGAGCTTGGGATCATCCTCCTGCATGTAGTAGAATACAGCGCCGTCAAGCTTGACATCACCGCCCCAGTAGTTCTCATTCTTTACAACCGTAACATCACCCTCAGGTATAAACTCTTTTACAACAAACGGGCCTGTGCATACAGGCGCATTGTCAAAATCTGTTGTTGAATCAAGATCTATCATTCCGCACTCAGGGCTTGCCAGATCGTTCTTAAGAGTTGGATAAACTTCCTTTGTATCGATAACGATTGTCTTGTCATCTGTAGCAGTCATTTCAAAATCGCCAAGATAAGCAAATCTACTGTTCTCTGCAGCAAGACGCTGAAGGTTTCTGATGACCATATCAGCTGTCAGAGGGTTCCCATTTGAGAACTGAACTCCATCATTAAGTGTAATAGTCCATGTGGTGCCATCAGAAACTGCATCATTAGCAAGGCATGGAACAGCACTCATGGTCTCGTCGAGCTTAAACAGTGCTTCTGAAACACCATAAATTGATGTGTACCATCCGTAGTACTCCTTATGTACATCAAGACTTGGATAAGCAAAAGATGCTGCAGTGTGAAGAATCTTTTCACCTGTAGCTGTAGACTGACTTGCGTCAGCTGTCTGATCATCAGATGTTGTCGCCTGTGTATCAGCAGATGCCTCAGATTCTGTTGTCTGAGTTTCTGTTGTCTGAGTTCCTGCACCGGAACCACAGGCTGCCATTGATAATGTCATGGTTGCAGCAAGAAGTGCTGCTAGAAATTTTTTCTTCATAATATAGTATCCTCCACTGTGCTTAAATTACCTCACACAATGGAAAGGATAGCATTGTGAAATCCACTCCACAAGCCCCCTGGGGGGTTATCGCTACGCTGATTATAGTTTTTTAACTTGATTTTGAGAAGAAAAAGTATCATACTCATTTCCTAGCATCAATAAGATGGAGGGATAAATATGGATACAATTCAGATTCTTAGAGATCTTTTTATAATTATCGTCATGGCAAAGTTATTCGGACTGATAGCCAGAAGACTTCATGCGCCACAGGTTGCCGGTGAGATCATCGCAGGTCTTCTCATAGGTCCAACACTGCTTAATCTTGTTAATCCCAGTGATTTCCTGTCTGGCATGGCCGAAATCGGTGTGATCCTTCTGATGTTCAGCGCCGGCCTGGAAACAGATATCGACAAACTCAAAAAATCCGGCCTGAAGGCAACAATCCTTGCATGCACCGGTGTTGGAGTTCCGCTGGTTCTTGGAACGCTCCTGTACATGGCTTTCTATGGCGTTGCAACTCCCGGATCAACCGAGTTCATAAAAGCACTCTTTATAGGAACTATTCTTACAGCTACTTCCGTGAGCATAACAGTTCAGGTTCTAAAGGAACTTGGAAAGATTTCTACAGAAGTGGGAACAACGATCATGAGCGCCGCAATCATCGATGATGTAATAGGAATCGTGGTTCTTACAGCTGTTCTTGGTCTGAAAGATCCAAATGCCAATCTTGCAGCTGTTTGCTTAAAGACCGTAGCCTTCTTTGCCCTTTCGGTTGTTGTGGGAATGATCATATTTAAGATAATGTCAAAAGCAGAAGCAAAATGGCCTCATACCAGAAGAATCCCGATCATGGGACTGGCACTTGCCTTTGCGATGTCTTATGTTGCAGATAAGTACTTTGGAGTAGCTGATATCACCGGAGCCTATGTCGCAGGTATTATTCTCAGCTCCCTGGACAACTCCGAGTATATAGACAGAAAGATGGACATAAATTCATATATGTTATTCGGCCCCGTATTCTTTGCAAGTGTAGGACTTCAGACAAACCTAAGGTCTGTTGACATGACAATCCTTGCATTCTCGGCAGCATTTGTTGTAGTTGGACTCCTCGGAAAGGTTGTAGGCTGTGGCATCGTTGCAAAGCTCCTTAAGTACAACACCTCTGACTCGTTAAAGATTGGTGTTGGTATGATGACCAGAGGCGAAGTTGCACTTATCGTAGCTCAAAGAGGTTTAAAAGCTGGTATCGTTGACAGCAGATACTTTACCGCAGTAATCCTGTTGATAATATTAAGCTCAATTCTGACACCTATAATATTGAAGGCTATATATGCCTCAGATGACAAAGCTAATTCTCCTGCTTAAGTTAATCGACTGTAGAACTGATAATGTACTAAAATAAAAAGGTCCGCTTTCTATTAAGAAAACGGGCCGTTTAATTTCAGTTTTAACAAGCAATGCTAAAAGCATCCCCACACATCATATCTTTTATCATACTGGCAAATATCTACATCCATATCAGCAATCTCATCAGCATACAGCCGAATAAGATCACTAAGGGTCCTACGAAAAGCCATATTACTTGTCCTTACCTTCAATCCAATAATTTACCAAATGCAAAATGGTATTTATTGTAATGCTATCGAATCTTTAAATTCCGGTTTATTCTTCCATCAAGGATTATGTATTACATTTCTCTTTCCACTATTGGCAGTTCCTCTTACTTCTTCGTGGTAAAAGTAATCTACGATTGTTGGATGTCCTTTCTCTACTCTCTCATACGGAGTTTCATTATCAACAAACCTGCAATCATACTTTTTAGCCAGCTCTTCTGCTTTCTTTTCCAGCGCTTCAAAATAGCTGCGGTTCTTTTTATTATAGATTTCGTCATACAGCGGCACCAGATCCGGATGTTTATCGGAAATGTATTTCATGATATCTGCCTTAAAACCTCCGCGAAGATTCAGATTCTCAAGCCATACAAGGTCACACTGATCTTTTGTCCTGTCT
>NZ_AUJJ01000019.1:0-106188 GCF_000424165.1 Butyrivibrio sp. AE3006
TGACGAGACCTCCCCGAGTACCACACGTTTCTTTCACTCCATGCACCAACCAAATTTACTATGCGCGGTTCCGTACAGTTATTGGGCTTTGACTTGTCTAGTAGCCTTACCCCCATATCAACATAGCCTCATATATGGTTTCTGTTCGTAAGGTCGGAGATTTGCCTACACCTTCCTTCAGATTCCCCTCACGTTAACGTGGTTATACCACGAAAGGACACCCTTGGTGTACAGCTATGCCCTTCCCACTGTCGGGCGGGCTAGGGACTTTCACCCATTAGAAACGTGCGCCGTCGGGCACACTAGCAAAAATCCCCCATCAGATGGGGGATTCTATCAATCTTACTTCTCATAGTTCACAAGCTTATATAAGACAAAGTCTCTGTATTCAAGAGTCTTTGAATACTTGTCCTTGTAATAGATACGGAATTTGGTCTGCGCATTCATTTCATGGCTTGAAACTTCATAACCATAGAACTTAAATGCGACTTTATATGCCACATTTGACAAAGCTACCGATGATCCGTTTTTTACCTTTTTAATATCTTTTACGGTTTCTATTTCGCCATTTTCCTTTGTCGCATGCTTATAGGATATCTTTTCTATTCGCACAAGTTTGTATCCCGGAGTCATGGTAACTTTAAACTTTCCTTTTGCAGGATAGTTCATTCTTGGAAACTCATCAAGTGCAGGATACGGAATCTGTTTACCTCCAAAGGTTATCTTCTTAATGGGGTAATCGTCGTAAGCATAGACCATGATTTTCTTTTTCTCACGACTTCCATCCTCTTTTACAATATCAAAGGTGACCTTGTATTTTCCTGCCTTTAAAGCGTAAAATCCCATATCAATTTCAGTGATCAGCTCGTTATTTCTGTAGGCGGTTAATGTTTGAGTATTGAAAGCCTTAAACTTCTTACTATAAGTTTTTATGTTCTCTACATGTACTGCTCCATCATATTCTGCCTCCATAGCGTGATTGAAAGCAGAATCTACTCTGATCCTTATTCTTTTAGGTGTATAGTTACGGGGCGGATAGGTATCTCTCACCGAAAACTGAACTGCTTTAGCAGTAATGGCATGGTTCCCGGTTACGAGTAATATCGCTGCAAATAATAAGGCTAATAGTCCTGTCCATTTATTCCTGGTTTTCATTTTTAATCCTCTCGTTGTTTGTAATATCTTATTTTGCGAAATTCACCAATCTGCTGATGGTATAGTAAGTACTTGATATTTCCTTTGTTTTCTTATTCTGATACTTTATCCAGATAAAGGTATCAGCCTCCATTCTGTCAAGATCGTTTCTGAATTTACCATTTGAAGAGTGATATTGATAGTGACGATTACTTAACTTTATAACCGTATTGTTTTTAATCCGGTGCCAGTCAGCTTTATTAGAGTCCTCAAGATTTGTCTCTCCATACCATACCTCAAGAAGCTTATAACCTTTTTTCATGGTAATCTTAAGTTTTCCCTTTTTGGGGATGCGTAAAAGACTGTAGAAATTGTCGCTTAGAAGATTTTTTTTCGCATACATAACCTTCTTGCAGGGCTCCTGCTGTTCAAGCGTTTTGGGCTTTCTTACTTTTACGGTAATTACCTTGTGATCCTTTATCACACCATTTTTTGTAATAACATCAAACTCAAAAGTATATTTGCCCTTCTTATCGGTCCATATACCAATTCCCATCTTGGTACTTTCTGTATATTCTTCATAGCTAACCCGAAAAACCTTCAGATGCTTGCAGCTGGTCTTGAGGTTAATGATGTCGTCACCTCTTGCGTCTGTTTCCAAATCAAAAAGGTAATCATTACCTGTAGCGTAGTAACCACCCTTGTAATAAATAACCTCAACAGTATCATCGCACTTAACAGCTGCCCTTGCGCTCATATTCCATGCATTAAAAATGCATAACAAAAAAGCAGCTGCAAATACGAGCCTTGCTAAAAAATAATTGATTTTTTTCATAGATTTTTCTCCCAACAAAAATATTGAATGTTGCAGAACACAACAGAATAAATTTTAGCATTCCGTCTGAATATACGCAATCAGAACCACCGGCTTAGCCGGTGGTTTGTTCTGGCCCTATAAGGGCCTGTTACCGGCACTGAGTCTAAAGACTCGCCGAATGGTTCGCCAGCCGCAACATCATTTATCTACTGAGCCCCCTGGGCTCGTATTATTTGTTTTGTATTACCGGCTTACCCGTGAACGGGTCGATGTACTCTTTTAATGTCATCTGGTCATACTCTAAATCTTCTTTTAATTGATTTCTTATATATTCTTGAATCTTTTTCGCATTTTTTCCTGCTGTATCAACATAATATCCTCTACACCAGAAATGCCTATTTCCAAATTTGTACTTAAGATTCGCGTGCCTTTCAAATATCATAAGCGTACTTTTTCCTTTTAGATACCCTACAAAGCTCGAAACACTCATACTTGGAGGGATTCTCACAAGCATATGTATATGATCCGGGCACACTTCCGCCTCTACTATTTCTACACCTTTCCTTTTGCATAATGTACTGAGAATATTTGCTATGTCAGCCTTTAACTGCCCGTATGCAATCTTTCTTCTGAACTTTGGTGCAAACACAATGTGATACTTACAGTCCCACTTTGTGTGTGATAAACTATTCATGTCCATTTTGGACTACCTCCTGTGTTTTACTTTGGTTGGCGAACCGTAAGTAATTCTAACACGGGAGGTATTTTACTGTAAGCTAAAGCAGCTGTTGTCCCCCTGCATAGCAGGGGGTTTATTAAAAGATGCTACACAATAAAAAAGGCGCATGTTCCATAAGGTTCATGCACCTTTTCTACATTTTTCAAATTATGAAATTACTTATGCTGCCTTCTTTGCATTCTTTTCAACATACTGACCATAAAGTGTCTTTGCTGCAATTCCTGCAAGCACCAGTGAAAGAGCGATCAGAAGAACTGCGATAGCTGACTGGATGAGAGCCCAAACATCAGCTGCTCCGCTAAGGTATGCTGTCATCTTAGCCATAACTGTCTGAACAAGTGAGCAGATAGTTACTGCAAGCATGAATACCATGGGAACATAGAACATCTTGTTGTTCTTTCCAACCTGACCAAGCCATGTGCATACTGCAAGAAGTCCGATTGCTGCAAGAAGCTGATTAGCTGCACCAAAGAGAGGCCATATCTTGGTATAACCTGTCATACCAAGGCTTACACCAAGTACAACTGTGATAGCTGTTGCTACGTAAGGATTAGCGAGAACCTTCTTGTAGCCTGCAAGATCCTTCTTGTCTACATCCTGATCCACGAAGAATTCCTGGAACATATATCTTGCAAGGCGTGTAGCTGTATCAAGCGATGTAAGGCAGAAAACTGAAACTGCAAGGATCAGCATCTGATACATGATGTTTTGGAGACCGGGTGCGAAGGATCCGATCATCGCTGATAAGCCGCCTGCAAATACCTGAGTAGGGCTTGCGTAAGCGCCTTCTGCTGCTGCGCTCCATACGAAGCCGATAGCGCAAAGTGAAATAACTGCAACTGCGCACTCGATAAGCATTGAACCATAAGCTACAGGCTGTGCATGCTTCTCGTTGTCGAGCTGCTTAGCTGTTGTTCCTGAAGATACAAGTGAGTGGAAACCTGAAATAGCTCCACATGCAATTGTTACGAAAAGTGCAGGGAAAGCTGTACCTGTTGTAAATACGCCTGTTCCCTTAAGTGCTGCATCGCCGAAAGCAGGAACTGAAAAGCTTCCGTTTCCGCTTACTACACCGCCGATAACTGCGATCACACCTGCTGCGATCATGAAGTAAAGCAGGAATGAGCTGAGGTAATCTCTGGGCTGAAGCAGAATCCATACAGGAGTTACGCTGGCAACAAGGATGTATGCGCCAACAATCCACATCCATGAATTGTATGTAAGTGAAATCGGATGGAAATTAAGACCGATTGCCACGATTGCTGCAATTCCGGCTACGCCAAGAACTGATGCTACAACGATGTTGGTATTTTTTCTGTAAACAAAGTATCCAAAAGCCATAGCCAGTGCAATGAACAGAATAGAAATCATTGCTGTTGACTCATTTGCTGCAAGAGCTGCTCCTTCAACTGCTGCGCCTGCTGATGTTGTGCTGCCGAATGTGCTTGCAACGATTGAGCTGAAAGCTGCAACAACAAGAAGTAGTGTCAGATAACCGAATGTAAGGAAAAGTCTCTTAGCTTTTCTTCCCATTGAATCGTCGATGATCTCACCGATTGACTGTCCCTTGTGACGAAGGGATGCTACGAGTGCACCGAAATCATGCACACCACCAAAGAAAATTCCACCGATAAGAACCCAAAGTAAAACAGGTACCCAGCCGAAAACCGCTGCCTGAATAGGTCCGTTAATAGGGCCTGCACCTGCTATTGATGAAAAATGATGTCCCATAACCACCGGGGTCTTTGCAGGAACATAATCCATTCCGTCCTCCAGCTCGTGAGCCGGTGTCTTTCTCTTAGGATCAATTCCCCACTGTTTTGCAAGATATCCGCCATATACCACGTAACCTACGGCAAGAATGGCTAAACTTGCGATCAAAAGTACTGCTGCATTCATTTACTTCTCTCCTCCTTATTCCCCATTATGTATATCAACAGGCTATTTCACCTGAAGATGGGCTTATTTCCTCTCTCCCCTGTTTATCAAAAACATCCTGCAAAAGCTTCCTCATATCCCTTGCATTGGAATTGGTAACAATCTCTTCTGTCTTCATTGAAACCGCTGCTATTCTGGCTTCGCTGTGACCTCTGAAGTTGAACATGTAGCCTTTATCGAATCTGAATTTCTTAACTGCCTTTTTCACATCATCAGAAAGTTCGCCATCTGTAAGAAGCACAAAGGTGATATAACTGCACATGTGATCCTTCTGCGGATATTTGCCGCCCTTTCTTACAAGCTGCGGCTCTATGATTTCCGTAATGTGCTCTCTTATGGAATCAAGAGTAGCTTCGGATAACTCGTCCTCTGTCACGAAAAACACATGCTCAAATGCATTTACAGCCCAAAGCTGTGCTTCTTTCCTTAGTACATATTTCTCACTGAAGGAATGAAAATACGCATAAGCAGGATAAGTCACATTTCCTAATTTATAATTTTCACTTATATCGAAATTTACCTGATAACGGTAAAGAAGATCTTTCAGATATTCCCCTTTTGATAACATTTCTCTCTCCCCGAAACCTGATTCATAAATCAATTAAACTTAATCAAGTTTCTTGATGTTTTATAAAAACAACTTAGAAAAACTTTATCACTTTGACGCGTTATTGCAAGATGGTAAAATTAATCTCTTTTGACATTAATTTTGTAATGTATTTTAGGATTTTTATTTTGAAGTATATTCTTGAATTATTTTTAGACAGACAAAAACCGCAGCCAAAGCTGCGGTCATTCGTCTAATAGTTATTCTTCCGGAGCTGTTCTGGGAACGAACCAGATAACAGCTACTGCGATCAAAAAGAAGATCGCTGCTAAAACATGAACCATAAATCTAACTCCCCTCATATTCGGTTTCACTTACTGTCATTATATCGGATAATTTATGGAAAGTTTATAGCCAATTTATAAGTATTTTTCAATTAAATCTTAAACATTTTTGCCAAAACGCCCGGCAAGCAGAGTTGTAAGGAATACGGAAAGACTTGCCAGCATCACTATAAAGGTAATGGCAATCCTGTTGTCATCTCCTGTCTTTGGCAGATCGTTGGTGGTGGTCGCTACAGTTGCCGCAACTGAAGTAGATTCAGATGATGCTGCGCTTACTGAAGTAGTCGGAGTTGAAGCTGCTGATGACGCCGAGGATGCAGATGTACTCGTAGCATTATTATTGTTATTGGTTGTTGTGCTGGCTTTGCTTGATGCGTTATTTGATGCCTTACTTGCTGATGTACCTGAGCTCGCGCTTTCCGCTGCAGCTGCTTCCTCAGCTTTCTCTTTATCGGTGTCCTTCTCATCATCAAGAAGTCCCGCATCATAGTTGTCCTTGATATCAACTTTTACAGCCAGAGCCTTCTGACCCATGGCAGGTGCCATAAGCATCAGCACAAATACCTGAATTGCCAGTAAAATCCTGATTTTCTTCATAGTAAACTCCCCTTTTCTCTAGCAGACTCTTTTTGCAACCACAAGAAGTCTTCCATTTTTCATAGTGTAGTCACAGGTCGATAATGTCAAAAGTTCATCACCGTAAGTGGCTGTTGCAGCAATCTTGTGAAGTGACCTGTGTTTAAGATTGGCAACGTATGTATCAAAAGTTTCTTTATCATCCAAGTTAATGTAATCGGCATACTTGAAGCCATTTTCACCGTTGGCCGATGTATCAAGGACAGCGATAACTTCATAAAATCTCTGCTCTGTTGCCGTATCAAGCTCGAAGGCCTGATGCTTTCTCATATACTGCTCATCCTTGAAATACTTAAGCGTTCCAAAGATTGCCCCCGACTTCATGTTGTGACCATGAATAAGGAGGTGATTGTCGTTCATATCACTGTTACATCTCTTATCAAGAACAAGAAGCCCGTTCCTGTCTGAGTTTTTGAAAAAATCATGTTCAAGATAGTAGTCATTATCATCCTCCTTGAACATAATGGGATAATCGATATTCGTTCCCTGGATCCTGAGCCATCCCTTCATATCGGAATTCTTTTTTGTTAGATACTCCATTTTAAGGGTAACCAGGTTGGTATTTTCTTCTGCGGGATCCTCTGTGGCTGCGCTTACTGTCCCTGTCCTTTGAACAGATACGGACGCCATGGCCTGGACCTTTTTCATATTGGCACTGCTCTTTTGCTCAGAATACATCTGAACAGCAAAAACACCTGTACCGGCTATAAAAGTGATACAGGACAATGCAAGAATGGTTCTTCTAATTGTTTTTGCTATAGTCCCCCTTCGCATAAGCAGTTCCCCATAGTGTTTTCATTACCATTTTACAAATGATATTTCGGCATAAAATACGATAAAATTTAGTCTGACTCAAGAAGTTCCATGCCTACATCATATAAATTCCCGTTCACCGCATCATAAAGCCATCTGGCCATTGTCACATCATCCTGAGTAAACCTTGTAAAATAAGGCTCCCTGACAGCCGTGTGTACCGTTCCTCCCTTGGTTATAAGCGGTATTTCCCAGTTATTTATAAACATGTGGAAATTGGGAGTTATCTTTTTAAGTTCAGCCACCATTTCCTTTAGCTGCTCAAAATATGCCTTTTGTACATCCTCATCAGTGGCGTATTTTTTATAGGTAACATCATTATAATAGGCACTTAAAACATAATCTCTCGTGGAGCTGGAGTACAGATACCTGATCTTCTCTCCATACTTTTTATAAAGAGCTTTATACCAGCTAAGAGTTATATTATCTGAATCTATTGCTTCACAAATCGGTTGCGGCGCCTTCCAGACCTCCCTTGCTGTAGAAGCCCACTTTTTATATAAAAGTAGCGCGCTGTCTGAAAGGACTGTTACATCGCTTACACCCTGATACCACACGCTTAAAATCTCATCCGTAAGTGCAGGTACCGCAAAAGCGCCTGCGCTGTTACCCGCTATAAGGAGCTTCTTGGGACTTCCAAAAAGATTCCTTGCTCTTGCCATACCTTCCATGAAGTTCAAATATCCATGAAAATAAAGGACATGGTTATCCCCGTCCTCACCTTTATATGGAAATTCATTGTTACCCACATGAAAATCGCCTGTGGCATAGGGAATATCGATGATACTGTAGTCCCTGAAGGGATTGCCGGTATCCTTCATGTTCATTATTCCCATATCAATATTCATTATCTGTGTGAAAGGTCTTAGATTATTCCAATAATAATTGGGAAGTGCAGCTGCCACCTTACCGCCTGAAACGGGTCTTGCAGCCGTATATTCATTCCAGGCTACGCCCCCACCGGAGAAAAATATACACAGCTTTTTGGGATCAGCTATTTTGACATAGATATAGTATTCGGAGCCATCCCCTGATATCCCCATTGGAACAGGCACCCTGTACCAGACCTTTTTCTCAGGTTCTTCCGGTAGCTCAGGCGCCAGCATATCCTTTTCAACAATTCTTTTTCCGATGGAGTTCTCTACAAAATCCCCTAGATGAAGCTCCAACATCTGTTTTCGAATCTGTCTTTTTTCACGAATACCCATAAAGGTATCCCCCCTCAAAAGCAATTTTTTATGAAAAGCAGATCATCATTTTATACGTTAAACATTCTTCCCGCAGCGCTTCTAAGCTCTCTAAACCTGAAGATTATGGCTGCAACCATTACGATGGCAAAGCCTGCCATGGTGAAAACAGCAGCATAAGGAAGATGATTTTCACCTCTCCAGATAAAGAATATCTGAGCAAAGGAAAGTACTGCGTCAAAAGCAATATAAGAAATGTATTCTTCAAATCTGAGCTTCATCGCTTTAGCAATAATATAGGTCACAATGGTATGACCGATAAGGCAGAACGGAATCATCCATACAACGCTCCAGCCATAGAAGCCCGTCATCTTATCTATGTAGTAATCAACGATTATGGCCACCATTACTTCCACTGCCAGTACCTTAAGAATATTGTAGCGGTATTTCATTATGGCGATTATATCAAGCCACACCACAATACTTCCAAGAATGGTAGCTCCTGTCCAGGACATCATCTCACCAAAAAGGTATCTGAGAGTGATGCAGACAACTATAACAATAGCAAGTATAAAGGTGCAGATTCTCATGAAGGTAACGCCTGTGATTTTCCTCTCATTGAGAATGGGAAATGCTTCGTCATCATCTTCAAAATCATCTATATCATAAATATCTTCATCTATGGCTGCTCTTTTCATGCCATCCTTATCAAGGATCTTGCCTTCGCAAAGTGGGCAGCACTGCTTTTTGCCTCTTATGGCAATTTTACATTTCGGACAATATAACATTACTTATTCACCTCGTGAGAACTATGTTTTTCGGGAACAATGTCAAAATCATTGGTTGCAAGTTCAACACCTATTCCCTCTGCAGTAATTCTTCTGCAAAGATTCAGCATTGTGGGGTGCGTAGTAAATGCGGAGCACTCACCAAATACCATCTTGTCTCTGAAGCTGCAGATTGTAATCTGTTCCTTGGAGGCGGTCATGAAAGCGCTGAATCTCTCGATGAAAGGAGTAACCTCCGCAGGCATTTTTATAACACCCATATTGGAAATGGATGTGGTAACGCCGCTCTTGGCAGCTGCATCGAATCTGCCGATGGCATAGTCTTTTATAAAAAGCGGAACAACCTTGATAGCAAGATTGTGTTCAAGAGCCGCATATGAATTCATGGTGTTATTTACTCTCTCCGGCTCAAGCTGCTTCTTAAAGGATTCGCTTACCACCTTGATTATGCTGTCCAGTGTATTGTCGAAATCCAAAGGCTCAAATCTGATACTGATTACACCAAAGAAATTTCTTGCGGTGTTTGACTTAAAATACTGTCTTAAGTTAACCGGCACGCTGACAATGATGGGCTTCTTTTTCTGAGCCGTAGACATTGTATCAATGATTGCAGCTATATAAATAGAAGTACTAAGAACACCTACCGTACAGCCATAACGCTCTGCCAGCTTTTTGAATGCCTTAGCTGAAACCGTCGCCTCAACAACGTGAGATTCATTATTGGCATCTGTCTCGCCGTGAAGCTGATATGCGTGATTGGATGAAAGGCTCTTAAGCTGCTTTAATCCTTTAACATTCTGATAGAAATGTTTGAAGGCATCATTATTCATCTCCTGAAGTGATGCGATCTCTGCTCCGAAGAAATCTCCGTCAACGTGGAAATCATGGGCGATCTCCAGATATCTTGTGACAATTCTTCTAAAAAGGCTGAAGGCTCCGGTACCGTCTGCCAGTACGTGGAACATCTCCATGCTTATCCTCTTTTTATAGTAGATAACCCTGTAAAGAAGGCTCTTTTTCCCGGGAAGATACAGTGCACTGCAAACAGGCAGATGCTCCTCTTCCACCACGCATTTCAGATTGGAATCCTCCAGATAATACCAGAACAGCCCTCTTCTCAAAATGCAATTGAAAAATGGATATTCATCTATGGTCTCATCAAGAGCTCTCTGCAAAATCTCACCATCAACATCCTCAAAGAGCTCGCAGCAGATTCTGAAAACCCTGGTATTTGCGCCTCTTACCGTAGATGGTATGATTTTTGCCGCATTATCAAGTTTGTACCAATTAGTTCTTTTTTCCATTTCTTACTATATTTCGCAAAAAGCATCAAAGATTCTCTACAGTTTCTGTCACCGGTTCAATAGGTGATGTTTTGACTCTGTAGATTACATCTTCAAGCGAAATAAACTTCTTCTCCTGTATAAATTTTAAATATTTTGGTGTAAGCCTCATGGTGATCCTGGGCTCTAATTCCTTGTTCACTCTGTCGCTGATAGTCTTGCAGGCATCAACGGGATCATGTGTCATGCTCTTACTTAGTATACACAATAAAGTTCCAACTGTCTGAACAAGTCCGCCCATATTCATATCCATGGAAGCATCAATTGACTGAAGTGAATTAACTTTCCATTTCGTCTTTTCAGAGTATATGCCATATTCACAGTCAACTTCAATAAGCTTCTGCGTTTTCAGGTCGCGAAGCCACGCTGTATTTCCTTTTACAAAAATGTCCTGCACCTGGAAAAGTGATCCATTATAAGGGAATGAGACATTTTCGCAATTAGTCATGGTTATATTGGACTGTATCTCTACAGCCTCAGGCTCTTCTTTTTGAACGATTCTTTTCCTTGGTCTGCCTTCAAGACGATCTTTCTGATGAAAAGAGATCGACCTGTCATCATTGCTGCTGAAAAATACGGTGAATCTGTCCCCTGCACCCTCTTCAAAGGGTCCGCAGAGAGGGTGTATTCCTCTTTTTCTTCCAAAGTAATCGGTATCGAATAAAATCGGAGTACCGTCTCTGTTCTCAAATCGCTGCTCAGGCTCAAAGGCTTCGCCCAAGATCTCCGTGGAAATCATCCTTGTCATAGCCCTGGGCAGATACTCATAGAGATTGGTGTGAAGTCTGAAATTCCCTTCCTCTTCTGAAACCATAATCTTAACTGTATGGTTATTTTCGATGTGAGGATTTATCTCGCTATCGCAGGGCTTAGCGCCATTGAAATACGCGTTGCCGTAAGCCCAAACAGGCAGATGATCATAGTATTTGTCATTGTAGCCGGGGCCGAATTTTTTAGTAAAATCAGGCTTAAGGGACTCAAAATATTTCGCTGCAGTGGGATAACCGTTATAGGGCACAGTTCCACAGATAAGATTGCACTCCTCCATGGTTCCCATATCCATGCTGTTCACATAGTCTCTTAAATCCTGGCGTATCTCTTTTTGAACAAAGATATTGTTGTAGAATCTGGCATCTCCGTGAAGGATCGTCATGAATCCTGCAATTGCCGTCGAATGCGGTACATGGTACGGAGTATATCTGCAGCTCTGGAACTTAAGACCGCCATTGTCAGTACCGCTTCCCACATAGGAAAATGATCCGTTTATAAGATTATGCACCAGGGCAATTCCCTGAGTGCTTAGTCTCATGGAAATATCTGAAAGCATCAGATTGTGGTCTATAAGCGTCGGGCCATGAGACACTTCAACAAAGATATCCTCGCCAAGACTAAGGGGATTTGAAATCTCGCAGCCCTGGGGCGGAGTATTATCATGGAAGAAATTCTGAGTAACCCTTGTACCCTGCGCCTGCCAGTCAAGCCACAGACCTCTTGTACAGTTATGGATGTGGTTTCTTCTGATCACAACATCAATTGCAGCATGCATCTTAATGCCGCCGATCTCTGCACCTGCAAGATTCTGCTTATTATTTATCCTGTAAATATGGTTATCTTCTATTGTACTGAAAACACCGCCAAGGTGACCTACAATACCGGTCTGACCACAGTCGTGAATATCACAGCGTCTGATAATGTGAGACCCGATATTTTCCTTATTCCAGCCTTCATTTACAGCCTGACAGATTGCATCCCTCTCTGTCTGTGTGCCATCCTTATGAAAAGTCGTAGTCCACTTGTTATCATTACCGGGCTGTAAATATTTTCCAAGAGAAATACCGCTGCACTTGGACTCTGAAATCTCGCAGTCCTCAATGATCCAGCCCTTTGCCCAATGAGGTCCGATAAGACCATCCTGATATGCCGTAGGCGGAGCCCACTGTGTAGCAGCCTGCCTAAGTGAAAAGCCTGAAACAGTAATGTAGTTTATGCCGTTTTCCAAAGGCATGAAGCAGTTTCTTCTGACACTTATTTCTACATTTTCTTCATTGGGATCGAGACCGTGGAAATTGGCGAAGATAACCGTATCTCCGGACTCCTGCGCTGAAAACCATGTGAATACAGAAAAATCCGGCTCCCAGGAAGCTTTGAAAACAAGAGGATTCTCGCACTCACTAATAGAAGAAACTTCATACATGGATCTGCCATTAAGGTAGACATCACCAGTATGAACCTCCTTGGGTGAAAAGAACCAGTCGCCCTTTACAGGAACAGTAAAGGGATTGTAGCTGCCGAAAATGTTATTCGGCACATTGACCTTCCATACGTCTCCGTTAAAATGAACCCAGTCGGTAACTCTCTCAGCGCCTGTAATTACTGCTCCGAGAGGTTCCACTGAGGTATAAACAATTGGTTTATCTTCTGTTCCGGAATTGACCGGATGAACATACTCTCTGTAGATACCGGGTGCAACTATTACAACATCACCGGGCTTTGCGATATCTGCAGCCTCCTGAATAAAGCGGAACGGGTGATTTCTCGTTCCGTCGCCACTTCGAACTACGTTTTCCGAAACATAAATCTGCATGACAACTCCCCTTTCCGCAGGTCCCCCTGCAGGCATATTATTTTTAACAAATAAATGAAATACGAATTGCTCCATGACTTTCGTCTTTTAGCAATCTGACACTTATTTCATTATATCACAAATAACCCTTAACTTTTCTTTATAGCTGCGATAAAGAGTCAAGAGTTTATCCTTGTTTTCATTTATGAAATTAAAATCTTCTTCCTTGCCTGCTTTTTCAACTGCCTCAGCAAGCTGCGCAAGCTCGGTAGCACCGATAATTCTGGATGTACTCTTAAGAGCATGAACCTTGGTTGTAAAAAACAGGTTATCTCCTCTGTCGTAAGCATCCTCAATTTCAAGGGATTTGCCATCTATGGCCGTTGCAAAATTGTTCAGGAATTTCTTTAAAGATTTGGCACTTCCGCAGAACTTAAGACCATCCTCAACAGAGATACCTTCTATTTTTGATATCTCCTGCAAAAGCTCCTGGTCTTCATCATCTGTAGTTTCCTTAACTTCAGCAGAAGCTTTCTCAGAATATGGATTCTTCTGAGAAGGCAGATAGTTTTGCAAAGCATCCTTAAGCTTATCGCCCTCTATGGGCTTTTGAAGTAAATCCGTAAAGCCAAGGTCTGTGTAGAATTCCTTGCCATCCTCCTCAGCGCTTGCAGTTACAGCAAGTACCGGCATGTCGGCATAGAGCTTCCTGATTTCCTTAAGGGTCTCTATTCCATCCATTCCGGGCATCATTCGGTCAAGAAGCACCATATCAAAAGTGTCATCAAGGCGTTTAAGACACTGCTCCCCACCTGTGACCATCCTTAGCTGGACATCTACTCCTTCAAGTAATTTCCTGACAAACTGCAAATTAAACTGGTCATCATCCACGACCATTATCTTTGCTTTCGAAGCGTCAGATACAGGTAAAATCATAATAAATCTCCCATTAAAAAAATATTTTTATAAATACCAATCCTTTGTTGGACATATGTTGGACATAGGTACTTATACTGAAGACGTATCGTAAATTCATTTAGATTTCTTGAGGGGGAGATTTAAAGTGAAATAAAGTATCTGTATTGAATATAGGTGCTGCGATAAAGTGAACCGGGATGCACTCTCTCCTGCATCCGGGTTCATTTTTTTTCATTAAAAATCATCCAGAAGCTCTGCTTCTGTCAGGCTGGCCCAGTAATAGGAATTCATATAGACTCCTCTGAATGCTGATATCGCATCCTTATCTCCGTCCAAATACCTGTACATATCGCAATCTATTAATTCAGGTTTTATTCGCATTGATCCACTTTTTATTTCCAGAATGTCACTTATCTCATATTTGGCCAGTGTCTCCTTCAGACTTCGCACTATAACATCCATCTGCTTCTGCATTGAGCGATCGTAAAATCCATCCTCCCACAATGCCGCAAAAGCTTCAGGTCTTGTCACTGTTCCGCCTCGCTGATCAATCAGATAAGCAAGCAGTTCTTTTGATTTGGATCTTTTAAATACTATTGTCTCTCCATCTTTGAAAACATCAAAGTTCCCAAAGGTCATTGCCTTAATAAGGTAAGGTGTCTCTTCTTCCTTATTCTCGACTATATACTTCAGCTCTTTGAACAACTTTTCTTTTTCAATGGGCTTAAGCAGATAGCCGTCTGCGTGTACCGAAAACGCATCAAGGGCATACTGTGCATATCCGGTTAAAAACACAATAGAAATTTTATGATCTTTCTCCCTGAGCTTAGCCGCCAGTGTAACGCCGTCCATCTCAGGCATATCAACATCAAGAAGTGCCACGCCTACATTGTTATCTTCAACGTATTCAATAGCTTCTTTTGCCGACGTGAATCCGATCACTTCATCGAAGAAACCCGATTCATCCATAAAGGAAATCGTAAGATCCAGTATAAGGTCGTCGTCATCGACGCATATCGCATTCATTCTTGTCATCCCTCACAGAAAGAAATTATTAAAATTTTATTAATTTTATAATAGCATATACTGTGCTGTGTTAGCGTCGGGGGACTTTGACCATTCAGCATCGGACTATTTTGACCAATAATCATCGATTCAAAGTAGCCAATGGTGGTTAATCCCCTTTTTATGTTGTTACTACATGCCAAATAACCGGATTAACAAATCCGCAGGATTTGTATAATGCATAAGGATTACTTTTATTAGCCACACGTCCTGACACAGTGACAAAATCTGCCTTATTTTCCAGTCTTATCAGCAATTCGCATACTATGTATTTACCTAATCCCAGTTTTCGATAATCGGATGAAACTTGTATCCATTCCAAGACACCTTCTCCAATACGGGTATCCAACTCGGCAATACCGGTCGCGACTATCTTTTTACTGTCTGATTCAATTACAGAAACCCATAAATCAGGATCATAAACCGGATGTGATTTGTATGCTAACATTTCTTCAATCGACATGTGTTCATGCTCGTAGCAGGAATTTATGTGTTCTGCAAAAGATTTCTCTTCACATTGAACAAGTTCAAATCTGTCAGGAAGAACTGCTTCTTTAAGATTTTTTAAATCATGTATAAGTCTAAAATACTGATCATCAAAGCCATCATATTTACAGTTGGAAAACTCATCATCCCGCAATACTTTCATATGTTTCGGAATGTTTATCGTCTCTGCTTTCCAAAATGGCAATGATGAGGCTTTGCATGGATCTGCAAGATATTCTTTGGCGTTCATCGAAATGCTCCTAAAGTCTGGTTATATATAAATAAACTCTGCTCCGAATTGTACCATAAATAAAGCAGATACTGTTTTTAAAGCCAACGCATCATACAAAAATGTTACTTTGTCTTTACCGCTTGCTGCTTACTTCTGCTGGTCTCTATGGCTATGGTTTCCAGCTTTCTGCCCCTATAGCTTTCCCCTTTTATCATGAATACTGTGGCATCATCAAAAATACGATCAAGTGCACATAGAAGAGAAGAATCTTCACTGAAGAACTCGCCCCACTTATCAGGGCTCTTGTTACTCGTAAAGATCATAGTGTTTGGACCTTCTTTATTGTATCTTCGGTCAACCATGTCAAAAAACATACGGGTACTTTCTTTATTGAACACACATCTTCCTATCTCATCAATGATGAGGCATGATGGTTTGACAAGTCCGTTAATTGTAGATCCTTCGTGCCCGAATTTAACAGCATCCACAAATTTCTGGTTCAGCTCCGTGGCTTTAATGAAGTAGGATTTTAGACGGTTATTACAGCATTCCCTTCCATATGCCATTGCAAGGTGTGTTTTGCCCACTCCCTGAGGTCCTATAAAAGCAAGGTTCTTTCTTGCATATACAGCACTCAGAGATTTCAGGTTTTTCAGTGCATCCATCTGTTTGCCATGGATTATCGTGTAATCAAAGCCTTCAAAAGTTTTCGGCTCCTTTAATGGAAGGCGGCTCATTTTCAGCAATGTCGCTATGATGGTCTCATTCTTCTGCTGGCAGAGGTGGCTAAGTACTTTGTCTACTGCCTCAAGCTGTTCAGGGCTCATGTTCTCGGAATCTATGAAGCCCGGAAGATTTGATGCATAAGTACCTATCTTTAGTTCATCCGCATGTGAAAAGATGCTTTCAATCAGAGATTCACTCATTCCACAGTCCCTCCCCAAAGTTGTATTTTGAGAATCCCGGATCCGGCTCTGACTCCCTGGTTTCAAGCTCAAACATCTTGGCGGTTACCGGCATTGATGGATGTTCTTCAGGCTGTGAAATGGCATACTGATCCCTACAGAACTGGTCTCTGCGGCTCCATGTGACATCATGCTTGGTAAGGACTTTTGACAACTCATCGTCATATATAGTTATCTCGAAATCCTTACGGTTTATGCGGCATGCCTTTTTGTGGTACCAGTAAGGCACTCCAAAACGTCTTCCCTCATAATTAACAAAACCGTCAAAGCTTATTAATCTGAGAGGGCATAAATAAAACGACAGCTCATGTGTTAGTTCAAGAACCTTTGCGACCATCCAGCAGCTTTTCTGATGTTTTTCATCAGGGACACAATCTACAGCCTTGTGGTATCTGGTATTCTGCGTATTGCACCACTGCAGGGCCTGTATGTTGAGCTCTGTTACATTACTGAAAACTCTTCCTACAACAAAGTTCTCTTTTACAAAACGTACAAGTCGCTCTACAGAGCCTTTCGTAAATGGATGTCTCGGTTTGCACAGCTTCGTCTTAAAACCGACCAGCTTCATGAAAGCCTCATAATCATGCTGCCATATGGGATTCCCATCAGAATCACGTCTGATAACAACGCTCTTCATGTTATCTGTAAGAACATACTCAGGAACTCCCATGTAAAAAAAGGCATGTATCATACCTATAAAGAGATTCTCCTGCTTGGCATTTGGGAAGAACTCTATATATCGCTGTCCACAGTGATGACAGATCATGGCAAAGCAGGCAACCTTATATGTGGATCCATCACTGGCATCTACATTCACAAATCCCCAGTCCATCTGGTAAGACTCACCGGGACCTGTTTCGTAGCGTCTGCCCCGGTTACCCTGCTGAGAAACTATCTGACGCTTGGGAGGAATCAGATCCTTATGTTCCTCCATATAGACCCTGACCTGTGTCTGACCGCCTTGGTATCCCAGCTCTTTTATTCTGTCATAAATAACCACAGCGTTTATTATGTTATTCTTAAGATACTCATCGATAACACCGGTATACCCAGTAAGGACGGTCACCTCAGCTTTCTTTCCTGTATTACCATGAGGTTTGATTATAAAACCATCCTTCTTATAACGTCTGAGTTTTGAGCGGCTGATACCAGTTCTGCGTTCCAACTCAGCAATGTTGACCTTGTCTATGCTGTAAGAATCCCCCATTTCCTGTTTCATCTTATCCACTGCTTGTGTTAAGATTTCTTGTAAGTCATTACTGATGCTTTTTCTATACATTTTCCTCCTATCTGATGCGTTGGCTAACATCAGTTTAGGACAAAAGATAAGTTCAGTAATGACTTTTTGGTTATTTTCTTGCGATGAATTATGGCTGTTTTAATCCGATGATAAATGGTCAAATTTCTCCGATGATATTTGGCGATTATCACCCGATGCTAACAGCTGAATAATAAGTACTAAAAATTGCTCAAATAAAAAGTCCCGACATTTCTGCCAGAACTTTTAATGACTCTTATTATAATCTAATATTTTCTGTTGAATAATGTTGTCGAGAATAAAAACCTGTTGTCGAATACTCGAATATTGATAAACAACTGTTTATCATGGATGGCAATTACCACACGGATCATATCCTTGTGAAATCAGTTCATCACGACTAGCAGATGAAGTAGCATAATTCTCTGGTTTTATCTTTTTCACAGATTTGCAAGACGGATAATGAAATTTCATTGTATTAGTATTTAATACATATGTCTCTTCTGTATTTTGTTGTTCAGGAATGTCATATGTATTAAAGTTATCGCCATTTCCTCCACCGCCCTGACTTGTTTCCTCCTGAACATTTTCCACATTTGAAGTATCTGATACAACTTCAGTTGAAGCAGCGGGTTCACTCGCAATTCCTTCTGCCTCTTCAGAGACTTTATTTTCTTGTTCTTGTTGAACTACTTCATTAGACTGTTCATCTTTAGGTAAAGCATCTGTTTTTTCGTCGATATCTGTTTTGGCTTTGTTCTCTTCCTTAGCAGCCTGATCTGGCGAAATCTCAGTTGTCACTATATTGTTTTTATCCTCATCCAAGGGTTTATCGTCTTTGGCTTCAGTTGTTTTCTTCTCATCGGATTTTTGGGAGGTATTTAATACACCAGCTGAATCTTTCTTATTTTCGTTCACGCATTTCTCATCAGATACTTTTACTAAATCACTGTCCTTCAACTTATCACTGCCTGAATCATCTTTCTTATTATCTTCTAATGTCTTCTCCGGTATAATTCTTAAAACTTCTGCTTCAATCTGCTTATCATCTACCGCCTTTGTATTATCTGATGTAGGAAATGACATAGTTCCAACAATAAATAACACTATACTCACGATTACAGTAATCCATTTTTTTCTAAATTGTTCAGGTATAAACTGCAATACCTTTTCACGCAATGGTGAAACAACTACAGCTAAAAGGAGAAATAGAACTCCACTAATTATGCCACCTTTTGTGGCAAATCCTACAAGCGCCATCAACGAAATAAAGCACGTTATTCCACACAACAATATCTTTTTTATCATGAAAATCTTCCTTTCTATGGATTACAGTTTTTACAAGGCACATAACCATTATTGATAAGTTCATCTCTTGGTCCATTATGATAAAGCTTATTCTTTTCTTTCATAGCTTCAACACTACTGCACCAAGAATAATGAAACTTTTTAGTATTTTTATTTGCTACATAACTTCCTGTGATAACATTTGAATCCAAAGGTTGTTCCGGAGTTTGTTCATTAAACTCATTATCTTTTTCTGAAGTATCTGCCAGATAATTGGGATCCGCTTGATTACTACCATCCTTGTAGTCAATTATAACTCCTGGCTGTACATTGAAACAAAAGACATTAAAACTAATCCCTTTCCCTTTATCTTCTACAGAAAGTGCTTCAATAATAACTCCATTGCACAACAGATTACTGTCATTAAAAACCGGAGTCACTCGATACATTACATGATTTCCGCTACCTTTAATGTATGAAGCCACCATATTTTCATAGGGTAGCATACCCTCTACATTCATGTATCTTGTGCCAATGCCACTATTGCACCTTCTTACCTCTTCTTATCTCTTCGTATCTTCATTAGAGTACATCTTATCGGACATCTTCTATGAGAAAATTAATTATGTCCTTGGTATAAGCATATTCGAGGAACAAAAAAGAAACATTTTGGAGGAATATATACACTAATGATATCCGAAAATCGCACAATTCTTACCCACATGGAGGAGAACAATCCCGATGCCAAAATTATTATTTCTGATGATGGTAAAAAGATTGTTGAAATACAGAATATCCGAATCAGTGGAAAACGAAAAATTGACTGGGATGGGGTTGAGCAATACTTAAAAAAGTATATCGGTAAAAAATTTATTGTCGAAGAAAATGGTAAAACTGTTAATATAGCTTCTGATTTCCCTGATGAATATGCTAACAGTAAGGATTCTACTAAAAGTCATGGCACTATAGGGAAAGCAAAAGCAAACGCTGCTCAAGCTATTCCCGAGTTAATCCAAACTTTGTCTGAAATAAAGTATTTTTCAAATCTAGATGACAAGCATAAATCAGACTCACCCAATGGTTGGTTGAGAGGAACAGTTCATTTCTGTTTATCTGTAACAAATGACAAAGGAGAGGTTATAGGAACGAATACATTCCGTGGAAGAATGGTAATAAGGTGTGATTCCGAAAATAAGTTATACTTATATGACATTGTGACAATAAAAAAGAAACGTAGCACCCCGCTTGAGCAATAGCTGTACGGCTCGGCATAAATGCCAACCACATTTCTTGATAATATATTACATTTGGAATACTCATATGTCAAGTAATAATCCATATAGAAAAAGGCTTATACGCTTTTCTCAATTAAGCATATAAGCCTCTTCTTTCTCGTTGTATGTTCAATCAGCAAAACTTCTTCCTCATATAAACATCACCTCACAGAATACAAACCATAATGTATTCTTCGCTGTTTTCAGCCACTGTTTTAAAGCCGACTTTTTCATACATCCTAACAGCATAGTTTGCTTTTTGAACAGATAAAGAAGCCTGCTTAAATCCTTTTTCCTTTAGCAGATTAAGCATGTTTTCCATTAGTCTTGTTCCGATGCCTTTACCTCGATATTCCTTATAAAGAGAAATTACCATTGACGGAGTATCATCATCCACATGTCCGTAATCGTTCATGATTCGGGTCCAGACAGCGCCGATGACTCTGCCATCATCCTCTGCCACAATACAGTGATCTGCCTCACCTTTTCCGAAATTCTCATAGTACAGCTTCAGTTCAGGCCGCTCTATTATGTCTCTCGCAGGTGGCTTTGCGCCTTCAGGAATGAAAATGGCTTCGTACAAAAAATTCTTCAAAATGTCATATTCATTTTCTCTGATTTCACGAAGTATCATTTTCATCCCCTCTTCATAGCACAAAACATCGAACTATGGCTGAAGCACTTTTCTGACAGCAGCCTTCCAGCCATTGTATTTCTTATCAACTTCACTCTTATCCATTGACGGTGTGAAGGCTTTTCTCTCTACTCCGTCAAAAAGCTCTGCCTTGTTATAGATTCCAAGTGAGAGTCCTGCTGCGTATGCAGCACCCATTGCAGATAATTCCTCTGCGGGCGGAACCATTACAGGAACGCCCACGATATCTGACTGGAACTGCATGAGGTAGCCATTTTTGGTGGCACCGCCATCAGCTCTAAGCTCTGTGATTGGCACGCCGGCATCATCATTCATAGCCTTTACGATATCTGTTATCTGATATGCAATGCAGTTAAGAGCATCACGAACTATCTCAGCTTTTCTGGTAGTTCTGGTCATGCCACAAATTACAGCTTCTGCCTTTCCATCCCAATAAGGTGCACCAAGTCCTGAAAAAGCAGGAACAAGATATGAATGATCATCCTCAGATGCTTTTCTTGCAAGCTCTTCTGTCTCAGATGCTGAGCTTATAAGCTCGAGGTCATCCTTGAGCCAGGTGATGACAGCTCCGGAATAATTGATATTTCCCTCAAGAACATACATAGGCTCGCCGCCCATGCTCCATGCAAGAGATGTCACAAGACCGTGGTCACTTAAAACTTTATCTTTTCCGATATTCATCATCACAGATGAACCTGTGCCATAAGTGGCTTTGACCATTCCCTTTTCATGGCAACCCTGACCGAATAATGCTCCATGGGAATCACCAAGAACACCTCTGATCGGTACAGGCTTATCAAGAAATCCCTCAAAATCCGTTTCGCCATAGTCTCCGTCAGAATCAGTAACTTCCGGGAGTCCGGTTACAGGTATGTCAAAAATCTTGCAGATTTCCTCATCCCAGCAAAGCTTTCCTATATTGAAAAGCTGAGTTCTTGATGCATTTGAAAAATCGGTTTTAAATACCTTTCCACCGGTCAGTCTGTAAACAAGGTATGCATCTACCGTTCCATAGCGAAGTGCATTTTCTTCCGAAAGCTTTTTGGCTTCCGGAACATTTCTTAGGATCCACGCAATTTTGCCTGCAGGAAAATATGGTGAGAGATTTATTCCTGTGGCCTCTCTTATAAGGTTTGCATGACCCTGCTGCATTATCTCATCACAGATACTCTCTGCTCTTGCACACTGCCATACAATAGCATTGTATACAGGTGTGCCATCCTTTTTCCAGGCTATGGAAGTCTCTCTCTGATTGCTGATTCCAACACCTGCTATTTCAGATTTATCGATGCCGGAGGAAGTAACCGCTTCCTTCACGACACCTATTGTATTCTTGTAAATTTCTTCAGGATCATGCTCAACCCAGCCCTTATCGTTAATTATCTGTTTGTGGGGAAGATCCTTTCTCGCAACCAAAGCTCCCTTCTCATCAAAAATAATAGCCTTTGTGCCCTGGGTACTTTGATCGATACCTAAAATATATTTGCTCATGCCAGTGCTTCCTTTGCTTTTTTAGCTATGCCCTCAGCATTCATTCCGTAGTAATCGAATACTTCTTTGGATGTACCTGTGATAACAGGTGCATCGGGAAGTGCGATCTCAAGAACCTTCTTAGGGCAGTTTGCAGAAACAACCTGAGCAACCATTGATCCAAGGCCGCCAAAGGGTGCATGCTCTTCTACTGTTACAACTGCTTTAGTCTTCTGAACTGACTTGATGATTGCTTCGGTATCAAGAGGCTTTACGCAGTACATATCGATAACTTCAGCACTGATACCTTCTTTTTCAAGGAGTTTTGCTGCATCTGCTGCGGGCTTAACCATCTCACCGCAAGCGATAATTGTAACATCGCTTCCTTCATTCACAATGGTTGCCTTATCCATCTCAAAGGGACAGTTATCCTCTGTGTAAGTGTCCTCTACAGGATTTCTGCCGGTTCTGATATATGCGGGCTTTTCATCCTTCAAAAGAGCCTCTACGAGATATTTTGTCTGATGTCTGTCTGAAGGCAGGTAAACTCTCATGTTGGGTATAGCTGCCATAGCAGCGATATCCTGTGCACTGTGATGACTCATTCCAAGTGCGCCGTAGCTTACGCCGCCGCTTATTCCGATGAGCTTAACGTTCATGTTGGAGTATGCGCAGTCTACCTTTGCCTGCTCATAGCTTCTTGTTGAAACAAAGCTTGCAGGAGACGCTGCAAAGGGCTTTTTACCTGTTTTTGCAAGACCTGCTGCGATACTTACAAGATTCTGCTCTGCTATTCCGACCTCCACTGACTGCTCAGGGAAATTTTCAAAAAATGGTGCAAGTGATGCTGAACCTCTGGAATCACTGCAAAGAACCACGATATCCTTATCATCCTTTGCATGTTCCATGAGCACATCACAGATTACTTTTCTATTGGGTATGTTATTCATTAAATGACCTCCAAATCAAACCGCCGCCTGTTATTGGCATTGGCCATATACTTCCAGATTTTAGCTAAGTGCCTTAATGTGCTCATCAAGGTCTTTCATTATCTGCTCATACTCCTCGGCAGTAGGCACGTGATGGTGCCAGGATGCCTTGTTTTCCATAACTGCTGAGCCCTTGCCCTTAGTGGTGTTGGCGATTATGCAGGTAGGCTTTTCCTTAGTAGCCTCAGCTTCATCAAAAGCAGCTTTAAGTGCGTCAAGGTCGTTACCATCAACACTTATTACATGCCAGCCAAAGCTTTTTACTCTCTGGAAAAGATCCTCATGGGCCATTACATCCTCGGTGCTGCCTGAAATCTGAAGTCTGTTTCTGTCGATGATGGCACAGAGATTATCAAGCTTATACATGCTGCCTGACATGAAACCTTCCCAAACGGAGCCCTCTGCCAGTTCACCGTCCCCCATAACCACATAAGTGCGGTTCTTTCTGCCATTCATCTTATTTCCAAGAGAAATGCCTACGCTTACAGGAAGTCCGTGTCCAAGGGATCCGGAATTCATCTCCATGCCGGGAAGCTTGTTGTTGGGATGTCCGATGTACTGTGATCCGAATTTGGAAAACTTACTTTTTACTTCATCAAAATCAAGGAAGCCTTTTTCACAAAGAACAGCATAGTAAGCCTCAACAGAGTGTCCCTTACTCATGATGAAAAAGTCTCTGTCAGGATCATCCTGATTTTCCGGAGAGATGTTCATTCTATCAAGATAGAGTGATACAAGAATCTCCATAACACTCATGTCTCCGCCGATGTGACCACCGCCGCCTTCCATGATTATGTCTACTGTATCTTTTCTTAATTTGTATGCTAATGCTTTAAGATTACTCACGTATTGCCTCCTGATCATACTTCATCAAAAACTACGTCTTCACCATGAAGATAAGCCTTAACCTTATCCTCGATGGGATCATAGAGATCGGGCTTAACTCCGATGTATTTGCATGCCTCGTAGATTACGGGCACGATATCCTCGTGGATACCTACGCAGTGATGGATGTAGGGTCCCTCAACTACCTTTGCTTCAAGACGCTTTAAGTTTGCAACTTCAACCCAGAGATAGGTTCCCTTTGTGAAAGGTCCCTCAACACCCTTAGCGTGTCCAAGAAGGATTGAATACTCACCATTGTCACCATCAAAACGAGCCAGTGTAAGAAGTCCATGCTTAGCTTCAGCTGATACTGCTCCGTTATGCTCGAAAGCAACAGGTACGCAGATTGTGGGCTTTTCCTTGGCAACAGAGATGGGCCAGGGGCCGCAGTGCTGCAAAAGCTCACCGTTTTCGTTGTCAGGATGACGAACTGTCCAGTCTGCAAAGAGGCCTCTCTTTTCATTCATGCCTGCAGCCTCAACAAGAATCTGTGTGATGGCACCGTGTATATCTGTTTCGCATACAACAGGAATGCCTTCTTCATTAAGTAGTGAATTTGCTGCGCAGGGCATGATTCCGATCTCGCCCTGAAGTGCATTCCAACACTGGATAGCGATTGCACTTGCGCCATATTTTGTTGCAAGGTTCTTCATAGCGATCTTGAGAGCAGCTACATTTGTAAGAAGATCCTCTGAAATATCGCAGGTCATGTTTTCATGGCAGTATGCTACTACCTCTGCAACCTGATCGGGAGTCTTCTCTTTTACTGTCTTAATCTCAGCTGTAAGCTCAGGTATCGGAATAGGTGCAAGCTGAATGTTGAACTTTTCAAGAAGCTCACCTTCGTTGCACATGGTGCTCCAGAAATCGAAGGGTCTGGGACCGATCTGAAGAATTCTGATGTTTCTGAACTTCTTAACAACGTTACAAACAGCAAGGAAATCCTTTACGCCTCTTGCAAATTCAGGATCGTCAAGTCTGCAGTTTGTCATGTATGTGAAGGGAACGCCGAATCTTCTGAGAACTTTTCCTGTAGCAAAAAGTCCGCACTGAGAATCACGAAGTCTCATTCCATCGTGCTCGGGTCTCTCATCTCGAGGTCCCCAGAGAAGTACCGGAACGTTCAGTTCTTTAGCAAGTCTTGCACACTCATATTCTGTACCAAAATTGCCATGAGGAAGGAAAAGTCCGTCAACTTTTTCTCTCTTGAACTTCTCAGCGATCTTGATTCTGTCTTCATCATCATAGAGGAGGCCTTCCTCGTTAATATCCTTAATATCTACATACTCTACGCCAAGCTCATCAAGCTTATCTCTTGTGAGGTTCGCGAACTTAATTGCATCAGGTGCACTGAAAATACTTCTTCTTGTAGGTGCCAGGCCAATTCTGATCTTTGCTTTTTCCATAGTCATAATCTCCTTTTTATTTGAATTACTTTTTCTGTAGTGCAAGCCAATCAAGTAGGGTTACTTCTTTGCCGTCTACTACCACCGGTTTACCGTCGAAGTCTACTTTACAGTCGTCGTTAAGCATGGGAATCCATGCGAAGTGTCCAAGGTATTCGAAGGGATTACCATTCTCATCCTTAAAGCCCATGTGCATATCTACTATCTTGTCCCAGAAGGTGAAGTGAACGTTCTTTGCGCCTGCCTTCATGAGACGATCGTAGGTAGGTGATACGTACTTATCGGGAACTACCACGGGATCGTTCTTAGCGTGGGTGAACCAAATGGGCAGATCCTTCATCTTATCGATGTGGGCATCTGTGATCTGGTTGTCTATCATTGCCTCGCAGATTGGAAATGCTGCAGCGAAGAAATCAGGATAATCCATGATCATTCGCATTGTCATAAATCCGCCGTTTGAATCTCCGCCTACGTAAATTCTGTCCGTATCAATTGCATCAGCGAATCTGTCTATGAAGTGATCTATCGTCGCCTTTAATACTTCTACATATTTGGAATTACCGCTGTCGCCGTACTCTCCGCTTCCATCATCAAGCCACATTGTGGGGCATTGAGGTGAAAGAACGAATACTCCATCGAATTTTTCCTGAACCCAGTCTTCTGTAAGAGCAGGAACATTGTTGCCGCTGTATGAGATTGATGTCTCATCTCCGCCTTCTCCTGCGCCGTGAAGCCATACGATAAGAGGCTTTTTGCCGCCTTTGAGATTAGGAGTAAAGTATCCGTATCTGAGAACCTTGGTCTCATCCTCTGAATCAAACTCCTGGAATCTCTCCTTATCGGGATTAAATACTCCTGCGCAGGTATCAAAGGTAAGACCGATTATCTTATCATCGCCATCGCCGATTTCTTTTAACTGCTCAATTCTGTAATCATTAACTGTATATCTCTCGTGTCCATTAATGTTTTTCCAGTCTGCAGCAATTGCTGAGCTGCACTTATATGCAGGACCGAATTCAAGTTCAAGAGCAGCAAATCTGCTTTTCCCTGAAACTTTGTTGCCCTTCATGTCGCTGGCATAAGCATCCTTTATAACTCTGTAGCCCATGCTTGGAACGAACTGATCACGTTCGATAAAGGACTTTGGCATCTCCACCACGTCGCCTTTTTTATCTCTGATAGTGACAAAGACGCTGAATGCATCTTTTTCAAGTTCTTCAGTTCCAATCTCTCTGGGCATGCCCAAAATAAGCTTTGTTACATACGGACCAAAATCGGTCACATCAATCAACTGATAATAAATCCCGTTCATTTCTACCTCCTATTTGGCCGGGCATTTTAACATATATAGGTCGCTCGGCTGACGCTCTCGCTCTGTTTCACACGCAACTACTTCTTGCTTTTCTTGTTGCTTCCTTTTTCTTTCTTATCGCTTTCTGATTTCATTTCTTTTACTTAGATAAATATAGAATACAGGCAACTTAATTTCAGCAAATAATTAAGTATTATTAACTTAATTATTTGCTTAATTCATCATGTAAACATTGATATTTTCTACATTTGCCATTATTATTGAATTAAGTGAATTAAATAGTACTTAGTAGAGTATGATTTAAATTAAAAACACGTATTTAGACAGTTTTGTAATACTCGCGTGTCATCGTCCAAGGATTAGTACTACCAAATCCACATATCAGCACGCATTTTTTACTATATGTGCATTCTGCGTGTCTATATTTCCAGAAGCAGACACGCATTTCAGACATTTGTTCTTTCTGCGTGTAACGTTTTCAATGACTTGACACGTTTTTTATACATTTAAGAAATATGCGTGTATAAATCTCTATTATCTTGCACGCCTTTTATGATTATTTGCAAAATGCGTGTCTGATAGCTTATTACAGAACACGCATTTTAGCGCACAATAAAAATATGCGTCACATATTTTAGTATCTTATTTTGCAGCCGACACGCAAAATGAAAATCACCTGAAAATTACGTCAAAAACTGAAATATCGACGACACATAGGATAAATACAAAACGCAAAGCACCTTATAATGTAGCAAATAAACACTATCGAGGAACGATCATGGGAATTACGGCAAAAGAACTGGCAAAGAAAATGGGGATAAGTGCTGCTGCGGTAAGTATGGCGCTTAATGATAAGCCGGGAGTAAGTGCAGCTACAAGGAAGAAGATCAAGCATGAAGCTGAAAAATACGGATATGATTTCAGTAAAATAAAAGCTTCCGCCATCAAGAACGGAAGCATATATTTTGTGATTTACAAAAAGAACGGCGTAGTTGTTGCTGATACGCCTTTTTATGCTGAGCTCTCTGAAGGTATCTCCAATGAATGTAAAGCTCAGGGTTATAAGCTTAAAGTCCAATACTATTATGAATCCGATTTTACAACGGCAGACCTTGAAGCTATACAATACTCTGATTGTATAGGCGTAATAATTCTTGCAACAGAGCTGACACCTTCTGATCTAAAACCATTTCTCACACTGCCTGTTCCTGTGGTAATACTGGACAGCTACTACGAGACCATAGACAGGGATTTTGTCACCATCAACAATGTGCAGGGAGCCTACAGGGCCACTCAATATTTAATACGAAAAGTAAAGTCTCAGCCCGGTTATCTTATGGGCAGCTATCGCATACAAAATTTTAAAGAGCGCCAGGAAGGCTTTAGAAAAGCAGTCCACGAAAATGGCATGTCCCGTTCTCAAAGTATCATCCATGAACTCTCTCCCTCTATCGAAGGCGCCTATCTTGATATGTGCGACATTTTAAAAAACAAAGACTATCTTGCCAGATGCTATTTCGCTGATAATGACCTTATCGCTGCCGGAGCCATCAGGGCCTTTAAAGAATTCGGCTACCGCATACCGGATGACATCGCTGTTGTAGGTTTTGATAATCTTCCAATAAGCCAGATTATTGAACCCTCACTTTCAACAATCAATGTCCCCAAAGCAGCCCTTGGCGGTGAAGCTGTTAAAAGACTAATTATGAGGATTCAGGATCCAAAGCTTGCCTACACCAGAATTCAGATTACCTCAAGTCTGGTGGACAGATACTCGGTATGATTTTAAAATTAAAAAACAGAATAACATACCTTTTTTAGCCATATCACAACAATCAGAATTCCTATTTTAAATACACGTAAAAAGACTTCTTGAGGACATTTTCTTATCCCACAAGAAGTCTTTATTTTACTTTGTTACTTTCTGATTCTTTCCGTTAAATCCTTTTGCACTGAAGATCTTTGTATAGCTTTTGACAACATTCTTTTTAACCTTTGCCTTTGCTTTTGAATGAAGTCCCTTGAAGGCATTCTTTCCCACATTCTTCTTTTTCAGAAGCGTGGTCTTTACTGTAAGCTTTTTAAGCTTCTTACATCCGTTATAGGCATTAGTTCCAATCTTTTTGACATTCTTACCTATGGTGGCCTTTGTCATCTGCTTGTGATTTTTGAAGGCTTTTTCAGCTATCTCGGTTACTTTATACTTATACGCACCAATAGGAATTTCATCAGGAACAATACCGTTCTTAATATTCTTTGACTCAGGTCTTAAGTATTTAACCGTTCTGTTTGACTCTGCTACAGATGTGATCTCGTAATACGCACCTTCATATATAATAGTCTCACCAATCTGACGAAGTGCATATTTCCCTGTCTGAGTCTCTTTTTCTACTTGATCCATATCTTCAGCTGTGAAAACAAAATATACAGTATTATAGAATACTACTGCTCCCTCTACCAGGAACTTCTTAGCCTTTTCGCTCATCACATACTTATAGGTACCATTAAAGGATCTTGTTTCCAGAGGAATGATACTTGATGATAAATCATATATATCATATGTAACAGAAATCTCAGGGGGAGCAGTTTTATCAAAATCAAATTTGCCACTATACCTATAGAAATCTATCTGATTTTTATCCGATTCTGTAACTACTTCGTCCAAATAATCCATCCCATCAAAAATCGTATCCAGCAATATGAGCATTTCATCTTTATAATAGTTTTGTCTGCCCTTACTGAGATCAACAATTTTTACTCCCCTGTCACATTGGAGAATATCGGATTCAGGTAATATAAATGTAACTTTCGAATAGTACTCATCCTGATTTTTTCTTGGATTCTTAACTTGCAATGAATATCTGCCACTTATATTTTTCCCCTGAAGCACAGTAAAATAGCATAATTCACCTTCTTTTACCCTGATATCCGGATTGCCATCAACATCCAAATCAATGTTATCTCCATTGTTGGTATATTTGTATTTTATCTGTCCCTCCAAACCCAGATACCATTTAGTAGCTGAGAAACCTATAGCTGAATCACCAACAACCATCGCATAACCATCTGTCATATCAATGACAAGTTCACCTGAATCGTTATCAGCAGCTCTTGCTGACATTGACATTCCGGGCACTGACATGACTAAAAACATGACTGCCAAAAATGCAGAAAAAATCCGCACAAATACCCGTTCCTTTTTCATACTATTATAAAACCTCCCTATAAACAGTAATCCCCCTCAGTCTATTTTAATGATAACCTGTTTATAGTCAAATAGTCTGTAATGTCCTTTTGATTCAGCCTTTACCAAAATGTGGATCAAGTCTCCGCTCTTTGCTGATTCAGGAATGGTTATTTTAGCTGTATTATCTGTAGTTTCAAGGGTAACCTCTGCTGCGCAGTCTGCACTGGCATCCTTATAAACTCTGAAGCTGATATTTGTATCCAGATTATCCGGATTCTCGGCACTTGCAGTGAGGGTAACCACATCACCTTTTGATGCGGATATATCAACGCCCTGCTCAATTGAAAGTTTTGGAGAATGTTCGCCCTTTTCATAGCTTCCATCTGCAGCCCAGGCAACTCTTGCTGCGAAATCTCTCTGAATGTCTGCAACATAAAGCCACATGGATTCCTGTTCAGACTCATTTCCATCCTTATCTGTATAGATGTCCTTTGAAACATCCCACAGATTGCAAGCTTCGCCCTTGGAATTCTTAAAATCAACCTTGTGATATCTTCCTGCTACACCGCCATAGGTCACATCCTCAAGAGTTCTTGTGCCCCAGGGAAGCAGTATGAAAAATGTAGGAGAATCACCCTCAGATAAAAAGTCATATTTCTGAGGAACTACTTTCATGAATCTTGCTCCAAACCATTCATTAACAATATTAGGATTTGCTCCAAACTGACCTTCCGGACCCTCTCCTTCATACTCATGTCCGTCGAGCCATGTGCAGTAACCTTTAATAAGAGCACTGTCTTTAGATAAAATTTCTTTTTCCATAAAGTCTGCTTTAAGAGTGTCTTTGCTCTCGCCCTCAGGCATTACAAACCAGGGATAAGCATAGCTTTGCATCTGAAGAGTCTTTACAAACTGAATGCCGGGCCAGTTCTCCGCAACATATTCCTTGTATGCAGGATCCTGCTCGCCGCAGGCTGTAATTACAACCTTCTTGGTAATCTTTGCATAAAGTTCTGACCACTCAGGCTTATTCTCATACTCTTCCTGAATGTCCTTAAGCGCTCTTGCAACTGTGTTGGTTCCGCCCCAAACCTGAATGTAAAGAGTTCTCTCATCATCATCGAGAATACGCTCTTTGATAAGATCAGAACCTTCTGTAGCTTTTTCCATCTCACCTTCGTAGCCGATGTTTCCGATCTTGGTGATTGACCTTAGATAATCCGGTGTAGGATAACCTTCAGCATGCTTGCAAAGATTAGGATAATCCTTCTCGTAATCATCAATCTCTTCCATCATCCAGTCTGTTCCCGGCCATCTGTAGGGCTGATCAAAAGGTCCTGAAACTTTAGCAAATTCACCGCTAAAATCATCATCAGATTTTTTGTCAGGCTTAACAGCACCGGGGATTCCAACCCAGTGGAATTTTGAAGATGTCTGAACTATACCCTGAAGCTCAACTTCATTTGCATAGTAAAGAAAATGTCTTAAGGAATTCTGATCATCTACTTCAGCATCCTGAGTAATAATTGTACGAATTTTCATCTGTAACTCCTCCTGTGAAAAAATTTTTGCCTTATACCTTCAATAAAATAATCCCTATACCTACTCTATTTTGAGTAGTCCTTCATCATTTTAACATAGTTAAGAAGATGGATGACAGCAATTCTAAGTTCATCCAATGTTACTCTTCCTTCGTCGTAGCCCTTAAGAACCTGCTGAATTACAGGCGGTCCACCGGGCATAACAACATCATTTCCTGCCGCAACCGCATCAGCGCCATCCACTACAAAATCCATGTCGCCCCAGTCTGTTACTACCACGCCTTCATAGCCCCATTCACCGCGCAGTATTTCCGTGCACAGCACGTGGTTGCCACCTGCAAATGTTCCGTTTATTTTGTTGAAAGAACTCATTATAGTTACAGGATCGGAGTTCTTTATAACCATCTCGAAGGGCTTTAAATATATCTCTCTTGCGGCCCTGGCTGAAACGATGCTGTCAACTGCATCGATATTTTTCTTAAGACTTCCTCGTCTGTAGGTCTCCTGCTCATTCAAAGCAAAATGCTTGGGGCAGGTTGTCACCTGATTATTCTCTATGGCGCCTTTGCAGATCTGTGTGCCCATTGTTCCGCAGACAAAAGGATCCTCTGAAAAATACTCGAAAGCTCTTCCTTCGATGGGATTACGGATTATGTTAAGTCCGGGAGCAAGCCATGCACTAACCTTAAGTTCCTCTGCTTCTCTACCGCATGCACTTCCAAATTCATAAGCAAGTCCTTTATTAAAAGTGCACGCGATCATCATTCCTGTAGGCCACGCAGTTTTGCCGACGCTGGCGGGACCGTCCTTATAATAGCAGGAAAAGATTCCGTACTTATCAATGGCAGGATTTATGTATCCGGGCATTGCTTCGGGATGAGAATTTCTGCCTATATCGGTTCCGTCATCATATTGAATGGTAACAGGAGCCTTCTGACCAATTCCTCCAAAGGGAAGTCCGGGGCCAAAGCCGTTACATAAAACTGCCAGCTCCTTAACACTCATCTGACTAACAAGGGCTTCCATAGATGCTCTACCTGCAATTACATCTGCAAGTGTTATGAAGCTCTTTGGATCAGTGCTATCCTCATTAGCGTGTATTACATTACCGTTTTCTGCTGTTTTTCCTGAAGCGTCCTGAGAATCATTCTCAAAACTGTATTCCTTTTTCTCACACTTTTCAATGATCACATCATCCTTGGAGATGGTGATTTCTTTAAGATTTCCTGTATCTTCTACAGTCTTTTCCTTTTCAGGACAGATAAGCTTAATCTTATCTTTGTTGCAGGCCTTCATGCCTATGTCAGCAGAAAGTTCTTTTGTTACAATCTCTTCTGCGACAACAATTTTCGCAATAGCTTTAGCACTATCAGAGCTGTTTCCAAGGAAAAGAATATACTCTCCCTTTTCTATTACATAGTTGCCGCCCTTTTCATCTTCTACAAAAACGGCCAGTTCGCCTAAGTCAAAAGAAAGTGCAATGTTTTCTGATGCGCCGGGTGCCAGTTCAAAAGTCTTCTCAAAATCTACAAGCTCCTTATATGGATTTTTCTCTTTTCCAAAGGGCTTATGAACGTAGAGCTGAATCGTTTCTTTTCCTGCAAAACGATCTGACTTATTTGTAACATTGCAAGAAACCAGCGCTCTTCCGCCTACATTAACAAAGTTCACAACTTCAGTGTCAAACTCAGCGTATGTAAGTCCAAATCCGAAGGGATACGCAACCTTCTTCTCAAAGCTGTCAAAATATCTGTATCCCACATACATATCTTCTGCATAGACTGTGACAGGGCTTACATCCTTTCCTTCACTTCCATTCTCAGATGCGGAAAGTCCGTAATCTTCGTAGGTTTTGATATTTCCGCCTTCATCCTTATTAAAAGAAAAATGCTCTGCAGTAGGATAATCCTCATAGGCTAACGCTGCAGTCTGAGAAAGCTTTCCGCTAAAATATGCCTTTCCGGAAATCAGATCAGCAAGGGCTCCTGCCGCCTGTTCACCGGATGTTCCCATGAAAATTGCAGCCTTGATTCTATCGTTACTCTTAATCCAGCTGGTATCTATCATTCCGTTTACATTAAGAACAACGATCACTTTTTCAAAACTATTGCAGGTAGCATCAACAAGAGATTTTTCCGCATCAGTTAAAAGATAGTCATCCTCTATTCTTCTGTCGCACTCTTCACCACCGGTCTGTCTGCCTATTACCATGATAGCCGTATCTGTGTCCTTTGCTGCACTTTCAAAAAGCTCATTTTCCGGCACAGGTTCAGGTGTAACAGCCTGATATTTTCCAAAAAGCTCATAAATAATTCCGCTGGCAACAAGTCCCTCTAAATCCATTGCTGCAAAATCGGCGCCTTTATTCTTAAGTTCTTCCACTTCCTTTTCATGGACATTTTGATAATACTTATCAAAACCTTTGTCCAGCTTCAGTCCTGCATTTACAAGCTCATCCCTAATCTGAAGCGTATTATCACTGTGAGAAGCCCCTGATCCGCCACCACCAATGATCGTGGCATTCTGAGTTCTTCCAAGTAAAGCCACCTTCTTTCCGGCTTCGAGCGGCAGTACCGCATCATCATTTTTAAGAAGCACCATAGCCTCTGTTGCTATTTCTCTGGCTAAACTTAACCTTACTTTTTCATCCTGATATTTCATAATATCAATCCTCTTTTTCAATTATGTTCGATTGTCTTAGGCAAACATGCAGTAACATCAGTTGATGGTTCTGTTACTGAAGATTATTTGTGTTTTCCCATCTGTCTTTCAGTTTAAATGCGATATCCTTGGGCTGCCTGTTACGCGAGAACACTCCCTTCTTGTTACCAGCAACACGGAAAGTTCCCTCAGAAGTCTGGAAATCTGCAAAGTTCCAGGTAAGCTCACCCTTAACAAAATCGTACTTATCGAAAATCTCAAAGTTCATGTCGTAGTACTCGTTCTGATACTCCTGAGTCCACATAACTGACGGAAGCTTGTGCTCCGTAGCAAGGGTATCTGCACCAAACTCTGTGAACACAAAGGGCTTATTCAGATTAAGCGCCTTCCACTTATCCATCTCCTCTATGAAAAGCTCTCTTGCATCCGAAAGCTCGGAGCCTCCGCTGATATACCAGCCATAATATCTGTTAAGGCTGATAAAATCGCAGAAAGGATAACACTGACATTTATCCGGAGAAGATGTTTTCTCAAGAGCTCCTGTAAGAGGGCGCTTTTGAGGATCAAGTTCTCTTGCATATTCAAAAATATCCTTAAAATAATCATGCGCAAAAGTGCTTATGGTCTCAGGCTCATTGAACAGGCTAAATGAAATAACCGAAGGATGATTTTTATCTCTTGTTATCATCTCCCTTACTGCATTTAAATGATTTTCCTTAAGCTTCGGTACCGTGTCAGTTTCAAAGAAATATGTGTACTTACCACCTTTTCCTGCATCCATGAAATTAAAGAAGGAACGCATCATGCCAACGGCGGGAACCTCATCGATAATAAGGAAGCCCTCTTCATCAGCGAATCTGTACCACTCCTCTGCATAGGGATAATGGCTTGTTCTAAAGCAGTTGGCACCTATCCATTTCATGCACTCAAAGTCACGCTTTGCTATGCCGTAGTTAAATCCCCTTCCGATAATATCGAAGTCCTCATGTTTACCAAAGCCCTTCAGGTAAATGGGGCTACCATTAAGAAGAATATCTGTGCCCTTTACCTCAATTGTTCTGATACCTATCTTATCTTCGTATGAATCAATCTCCTGTCCTTCAGACAATAAATTAAATTCTATTCCATACAGATATGGATTCTTTATATCCCAAAGGTTCGGCTCATCTACTTCAAAGCATGCTTCACCAGAATAAACACCTTTTTCTTCATCATGCTTCATTTCAAAAACAGCATCACAAATCTGACATCCCGATCTGTCTGTAAGATATGCGCTTCCCTTAAGCGCTTTCCCGCTAGCTGATGCAGCTTCAAGTCTTACCTTTACAACAGCAGTATCGCCATTTAAATCTGTAATCACATCATAATCGGTGATACTCTCTTCACCTATACTCATAACCCATACAGATCTATGGATTCCCGCATAGTTAAAGAAATCGAAATAGGGCTTTACCAGCTTTTTACCATTCTTAAGAGTGCTTACATTTCCGCAAGGAAGCGTAGTCTCATCCAGCTCATTATTAGCCTTTACAACAAGTTTATTATTTCCCTCAAAATTAACCGCATCTGACACATCAAGAACAAAAGGAAGAAAACCACCTTCATGACTTCCAACCTCTACGCCATTTACATAAACTGTTGCCCTGTGTGTAACACTTCCAAATCTGATATAGGTCTTCTTACCTTCCTGCTTCGCCGGAACATAAAAATCGCACTCATACCAGAAGGTTCCGCAATAATCCCTTGACTCCTTATCAGTAAAAAAGTCATTAAACGAAGCCGGCACAGGCATATTTATTGCACTCTTAGGAAGCCCCTTAGTCCAGCCTTCACTTTCACCTTTTTCTTCTCTATCAAAGCTGAACCTCCAAAGTCCGTCCAGCTTCCTCTCATCTCTAAACCTATTCCTAACCGGATAAAGTAAACTCTCCATACTCTTCACTCACTTTCTTAATTTTTCCATTACTTTACGTGGAATCTACGACTTATTCTTATTACACACGTAGTTTTTACCTACTCTATATACGTACTTACGTGTATGTTATAGCTTTTCCAGATTTCACACGTAGTTTTCAGCTACTTAACCCTCACATGGTATAATGCATCGCCCTTACATGATTTAAGGACTGATTCAAAAATAGGCTCTGGATATATATATTAGGACGAAGCGGCCTTGAAAAACGTCGGCACTTAGATGGCGTTTTTTGCCATCTTAGTACCGCTACGTTTTTCACGGAGCCGAGAGGCGTCCGCAGAGCACTAATATATATATACAGAGCCGTATCTTTCGTATTAACCCTTAACACCGCCGAGGGTAATGCCCTTAACGAAATTGTTTTGGATGAAGGGGTACACGATGATGATGGGCAGAACACCAACAACTGCCATTGACATACGAACAGCTACACTCGGTATTGATGCAAGCGCTGTACTTGCATTACTTGATACTGAACTGTTCTGTGTCAGGAACTGAATGTTCTGAATCATTCTGTTAAGCAGATTCTGAATTGAATACAGATCTGTTCTCTTTGTCAGATAAATGTAACCATTCATCCAGTCGTTCCAATAAGCGATTCCTATGAAAAGACCAATTGTTGCAACAATAGGCTTTGCAAGAGGAAGAGCTATACGGAAGAATGCCTGGAACTCTGTGGCTCCATCGATGTATGCTGCTTCAAGAATCTCTTCCGGCACACCTGTTACGAAGTAAGACTTCATCATCATTACGTTGAATGCATTCATAAGAAGTCCGGGTACAAGCAGTGCGAAGAATGTGTTCTTAAGTCCGAAAACATTCGTATAGTTAATGTATGTAGGAACAAGACCACCATTAAACAACATTGTGAAGAATACGATAAAAGTAAGTACTCCTCTTCCGGGAAGGAATGTCTTTGAAAGAGCATATCCCATAAGTGTTGTTATAGAAAGTCCAAGAGTTGTTCCAACAATTGTAAGCACTATTGAAATCAGATATGCATGAGGTACTGAATCACCGCTGGTGAAAATATACTTATATGCTTCCAAACTCCATTTTTCAGGGAAGAATGAATATCCGTTTCTGACAAGCACCGCATTATCTGTAAAAGAAGAAATAACCAGAAGGATAAGCGGTATTACTGCACAAAGAGTAACGATTGTCATTATTATATGACCAAAGATCTGAAATCTTTTTTCCTGTCCCATAACTATTTCCTCCTTTCTTAGAATAATGCACTATCGGGATCAAGCTTACGAACAGCAAGGTTAGCTGCCATAACAAGAATGAATCCGACAATTGACTGATAAACACCTGCTGCTGCTGACATTGTGATGTCACCAAGCTCGATAAGTCCTCTGTATACATAGGTATCGATTGTGTTTGTTACCTGTAACAGGGCACCTGAGTTCTGAGGTACCTGGTAGAAAAGGCCGAAATCTGAATAGAAAATTCTACCGATAGCCATAAGTGTGAGCATTATGATCGTAGGTCTAAGCAAAGGAAGTGTAATGCTCTTTATCTGCTGCCACTTGGTTGCACCGTCAATAGCTGCTGCCTCATAATAGCTTCTGTCAAATCCAATGATGGTTGAAAGATAAATGATACAGTTGTATCCGATACCCTTCCAGAGATTTACAAATACCAGGATGAAAGGCCAATATTGCTTTTCCTGATACCAGCTGATTGGATCTTTACCGAGAAGTCTAAAGATTGAGTTATTTATAAATCCGTTCTCTGCTGAAAGGAAAGCAAATACCAGGTAGCTGATAATAACCGCTGAAAGCAGATAAGGAAGAAGAATCACTGACTGATATACCTTCTTGATCTTATGCGTAAGCTCTGAAAGAATTATCGCGATCAAAATTGCAAACACTGTATTGACTATTATGAACACAAGATTGTAACAAATAGTATTTCTGGTAATGATAAATGCATCCTGTGTTGAAAACAAATATTTAAAATTCTTAAGGCCCGCCCATTTGGAGCCGTAAATTCCGTTTTTAGCTTTGTAATTTTTAAATGCCAATATGATTCCCGGCATCGGCATATAGTTGTTGATAAACATATAAATAAGGCCCGGGAGTGCCATGATATAGATCGGTATAGAACGCTTTAAAAGTGACTTGCGTTTTGCGGGTGACAATTTCTGTTTGTACTTTTTCTGCTCTGCCATAGCCCCTTCTCCTCTTTTTTTCCATGAAAATCGCCATCCCGGATCTCAGAATATTCTTTAATCCGAGATGGCGTTTTATATACTAAATTACCTTCTCAAATTTATTACTTATTACTGAACACCATTTGCTGCTGCCCACTCATCAAGAGCTGCCTGCTTAGCTGCAATATAATCATCAAGACCTGCTTCCTTAAGTCTGCTCTCAAGTTCAGGAATACCTACTTCAGGATCAAGGAATCCAAGCTCAAGCTGTGACTGATATTCTGAGTAAACGTTTGCAAGAGCTGTGTACTCTGCTGAGTAATCGCTGTTATCATAGGTGAAGCCCATAGCCTTACTTGCTGTAGCGTTGTCGTTGAAGTCCTGCATTCTATCCCAGATTGTAAGCTCATTACCTTCCCAGATCTTAGCGATGAACTGGTTGGGCATTTCCCAGTTAACGTTGTTGAAGTACTCTGAACTGTTTGCATCGATACCATCAGCATATGTGATGTGTCCATCGTCTGTCTCTTTCCACTCTTTTCCTTCTTCACCCCAGCAGAGGATTGTTGAAGCTTCGGGATCTGTGTAAAGGAGATTGAGAACCTGCATTGCAGCAACCGGATCATCTGTGTTCTGGTTGATGCACCAAGGCATTGTGTTGTATGCACTAGAGCCCTTGAAATCAGGACCAAGCTGGAAGATGATCATCTCTTCGCCGCAAAGGTTTGACTCCTGCTGCTTGATGCCGGGCTTTGTAGCTGTCTTGTAAGCCATAAGGCTTCCGGACTTAACCTGAACTGTTGTAGCTGTTGTCTCTGTGATAGCGTCAGGTGAGATCCATCCTCTCTGGTTCCAGTCATACATTCTTGAGCAGAGCTCTTTGTACTGATCGCTTGTGAAAAGATCACCAACCTCAAGGCTGTTTACAGGATCAAGAAGTACACCGAATACATCTGAAGGGATATCGATTGCAAGACACTGGCTCACAACTGAAGAGGTATCCATGTAGAATGTTGTCTTCTCGGGATGAGCCTCGTGAAGCTTTCCTAAGATATCCTCAATTGTATCGAAATCAGTATAGATACATTCCTCGCCATCCTTGTAAAGAGATGCGTAATCGAAACCGATCTCATCAAGAAGAGCTTTAGGGATTGAAATGCCAAATTTACCGGCTGCATCATCCTTCTTTACAGGTGTTCCATATAATGTTCCGCTTACACGGCATCCGTTGATCTCATCCTCTCTGAATGCGCTGAGGATTCCCTGACCATATTTCTGGATAAGGTCATCTTCCTCAAGATCAAGTGTGTAACCCTTGTTTACACAAGGCATAAATCCAACTGAAACTGCGTTGAACAGGTCAACCTGCTCACCGGATGCAAGCATAAGGTTCATGTTCTGTGAATATGAAGCTGCATCCATAATCTGAAGCTCAACCTTAACACCGAGCTTCTCCTCTGTGATCTCAGAAAGCTTTGATGCTACTCTGTCGATACCTGCAGGTGATCCTGCGAAGTTCATGTATGCGATTACAACTGTGGGTGTCTCGCCTGAATCCTTTCTCTCCTGGATAGCTGCATCTGCTTCAGCACTGTCAGCTGCTTCAGCAGCGCCATCGGACTCAGTAGCCTCTCCTGCTTCATCAGCTGTCTCTTCTACAGCCTCATCAGCACCGGTACTCTCTGCGGCTCCACCGCCACAACCTGCGAGCATTCCACAAGTCATTACGCCAGTTAAAAGTAAAGCCATTAACCGTTTTTTCATTAATAGTTACCTCCCTTTCAATTCCTAAATCTTATAGTGCAAGCCATCCTTCTACACAACTTGCCTTAACCTAATGCAAATTATAGAATATAATGGTTACACGGATGTTGTACTTTTATTAGCTGTTTATGTAAATTTCTTAGATTATGAAAAAAGAAAAAAACAATTTGAAAAACTATTCTTTTAGAAAAAGACTATATAGGATTCTCTACCTTCTTTTCGGGGTAACACTGGCAGGACTGATCGGTTATTCAGCCTTTTTCAGTTACTCCATGCAGCAGCGTACCTATAAGGATGTACGCCAGCTTCTTTCCCTATATAATGAAGAAACTTCCAAGGACCTTAAGAGTGTTGACTATTATCTTATGGAGCTTAAAAACTACAGCACAGAAGTTGCCACCACCGCAACACTCGAAAGCATTAATGGTCATTATAGCAGCATCCTTCGCATCTCTCAGATGTTTGAATTTAATCTGCGGTCTTTTCCCAGTATTAAGGGTATGTACGCATATTTCCCAAAGAGCAACACCTGGGTCGGGTACAGTAATACCGCTGAATCTCAAAAGACCTTTCAGCCATTTTTAAAAAATCAGTTTCAGAATGAAGAAATACTTGGATATATCGAAGATGCCAATGGTCTTAAATGGATTCCATATAATTATGAAAATAAGACCTACCTTGTTAAAACCTTCATGTATGATAACAGTATGATTGGAGCATGGACTGACCTAAACGCCCTCTCCTCATCGCTTACATCTCTTGATGATATGGAAGCAGTCATTATTTTTACAGACAAGGAAGGTAACGTTATAAGTATCGAAAGTCCTTCCTCTGTTGCGAAGGATATGGCAGCTAATCTTGCAGAACAAAAGGACCAGCTAAGGCTTCCATTAAAAAAATCTCTGAATGGATCTTCTGAGATAACTGTAGACTCCAAAAGATATATGGTGACCACACAGGAGCTTGATTACTGCGACTACTACATAACAGCCATGATACCCATGAAGATAATATCCCAGTCCGTAAACACCTTCTGGCGCTATGCTCTTTTGTTCATGATCCTCATTCTTATCGTGTTTGGAATAGTGGTCTATTTCTTTAATAAGCTTGTAGGCGGAACCATGAAAATGCTTACATCCATGAACAACGCTATTATGTCAGGGGATATGGATCACAGAATAGATGTAACGGATGAAAGATGTGATGAGGTCCTTGAGGTTGCAACTACCTACAACAGTATGGTGGACCATATACAAAAGCTTAAGCTCGATGTTTATGAAGAACGAATTCATAAGAAAAACTTCCAGCTGTTTTTCCTCAAATCGCAAGTTGCTCCTCACTTCCTTATAAACTGCCTCAATATGATCACTTATCTGGCAGACGGCACTAAGGAAAATACAGCTATTCTCCGCAGGATGATCGAGACTCTTTCCAAACATCTGCGCTACACCCTCAGCACATCAGAGCATGTACCTCTCTCTAAAGAGCTTGAATATCTTGATAATTATGTGGAGCTTACCAAGATACGCTTTCCGGGTTGTATAACCTATGAAAAGGATATCGACGAAATGGCACCAAGCGCTGAAGTTTTCCCTTTAATTCTCATTATGTTCATGGAGAATACCTTCAAATTCAATCTTATTATGGGAGAAGAACTTATCGTAAAAGTAAGTGCAAATGTCTACCTTAAAAATGATGAAAAAAGACTTCACATATCCCATGTAGACTCAGGAGAAGGCTTCTCTGAGGAGTTCTTAGAGCAGTTCAACAATGACCAATACATACTTATTACTGACAAAGATGGAAATCATGTAGGTATAAAAAATGTTGTATCAAGACTCAGACTCTATTATGATGAGTCTGCTGTGATGAAGCTCTCAAATGAACCGGGCATGGGTGCCCGCATTGACCTGGACATTCCTTATGTGGAATATCAGAAGCAAAAAGATGAAAAGACTACAATGAAAGGAATTATATCCTGATTATTACCGGAGGACTAAATGACATTACTTATAGTTGATGATGAATTTTACTTAGTGCAGGGTGTAAAAAACGCCATCGATTTCGAAGCACTTGGAATAGACGAGATATATACAGCCTACAGCGCAGATCAGGCAAGAGCTGTTTATGAAGAACATACCGTGGACATACTGCTTTCAGATGTAGAGATGCCAAGAGAAAACGGTCTTTCACTGATTAAGTGGGTAAAAGATAACGGCTATGAATCCATTAACATTCTTCTGACAGGTCATGCCAATTTTAACTACGCAAGAGAAGGAATCTCTCTTCAGATTCTTGATTATATCCTCAAGCCTGTTGAGGAAAACAGCCTTCGTGAAGTTATGAAAAGAGCTGTTAATAAGGTAAAAGAAAACCAGCAACAAAAAACTGAACGCTTGCAGACTGCAAAGCAGGAATTATGGAGATGTCTATATAACGGAACGATTCCCGCCGATCAGGATTCCATTTCAAACTTCATGGCAATGAACTCCATCCCTGAAGAAATGGCAGAGATATTCTATTACTACGCTTACCTTCGCGCTGAATCTATTGATGAAGTTTTCAGTGCCAATGCTGTTCTGTCCGCCCTGGAGGATCAGTTTAACTCCTGCATCTATGTTACAGCCGTTGATAAAAATCGCTTCATGATAAATATAAGCTTAAGTGACTACGCAGATGTTGACAGCGAACTGGAAAAGAAAATATATAACAGCTTTTCACTTGTACTTGATAAGCTCCAAAAAGAACATGATAGTTTCAGGTTCGTGTTCTATCTGTTCTCAGGCGCACCTCTGTCAGCAGCGCCCTATGCCTTTGAACTCCTGGATCACTACTCCAAAAACATACTTACATCAGAGAATAAGGTTATCTCCATCACAAATGTGGCTATGGATTCCATCTCTGCAAAGACTGCATCAGACTCAGAACAGATCGATATCCAAAAATGGGAAGAACTCCTATCCATGAACAGAGCAGATGACATTCTTTTAGACATCAGGGGACTTCTCATGAAAACAGATTCAACCTTTTCAGCAAGACTTCTAAGGTCAATTTACTACGGTCTTATGTCAGCAGTCTTTACCGTGCTTGTCCAGAAAAACTGCTCCCCTATGAATGTATCATCACAGATGACTCACGCCACTGACCCCCGCACCATCACCACTTCTGCCGAGGGACTTCTTCAGTGGGCCAACTCTCTTCTTCGCAGCGCCTCTGACCTTCTAACGAGTCAAAGTCCTGAGGAGAATGTTGTAGAACAGGTTAAGCTTTTCATAAAAGATCATATCGACGATACCGATCTTTCAAGAACCACCATAGCTGAAGCTGTTCATATTTCTCCTGACTACCTCTCCTATGTTTTCCATAAGGAATCAGGTGAAGTATTATCCTCTTACATAAATGGTGAGAGAATCGCAATAGCAAAGAAGCTACTGTTAAACACAGCAGCTTCTTCACAGGAAATAGCCGACAAGACCGGCTTTTCAAACGTATCATATTTTAGTAAGCAGTTTAAGAAAACAACAGGGCTTACTCCCAATGCTTATCGGTCAGAGCACAAGAAGTAAGTGATGTCTCCCACGATACCGCTGGGAGAAACAGCCTTGATATCAGGGCCAAAGAATCCTCTTCCGCCTGTCATTTTATGTACCATGCGCTCAAGAGTAGTTCTTACTTCTATTCTGAGGGTATTTGTACCGTCATTAACAAGACCGCCAATCTCATATACATAGGGCGGACAGAGTGCAGATCCTGCAAATTCATCGTTCACCCAGACTTCAGCAGCTTCAAATGCATCTTCAAGGTGCAGATATGCTGCTTCTTTTTTACCCTCAAAGCTTGTCTCATATCTGATGATTCCTGAGAAATCAGGATGTATTTCAAGAACATTCCTAAGCTCTGAAGCAGTAATCTCATCCTTAAAGTCAGGATAATCCTCGTTGGTTGTAAAGGACACTTTGAAAGGTCCCTCTATCTTAATTCCATTTTCGTTAACTTCAGGAAGAGTTATGGTTTTTGCCTCAAACTCCGCATTATCCTCAGGAACCACTATTATCGCCATCTCGTAGGGATGCAGTGTAAGATTTACTTCTCCCTTGTTGTGACTTGTGGTTAGTATCCTGTTCTTAAATGCATCATACTGATAGGGTGTTCCTGATACAGGAAGCTTAACCTCTCCATCAAAGGTCTCGCATATACTCTCATTAGAAATAAGATAAAGCTTTTCACCATTCTTTTCGTAGTTGTATATCCTAAGATCTTTAAAGGTATCGGATGTAACAGAAGCATTTTCTGTAAGATTCTTTGCAGCTATATCAGCTACGTCTGTAAGCTTGCATACTTTTTCGCCTTCTGGTCCAAAGCCTGCGAATACCACATCAAGGTCAGTATCTTTTGCCTTTTTGACAAATGCCAAAAGATCTTCAGGAACAAATTCCATTCCCGGAATTATCAGTGTCTTAAACAGATGTCCGTTTATCAAAAGCCCCTCTTTTTTAAGCTCCGGCTTATACTCTCCATCAAAGGCAAGGGCATCCACGGGAATAATGTCAAAATCGATCTGAGCTTCATCAAGCTTTCTAGCCACTTTTGCGCAGTCCATGTATTTCATTCCGGACCATTCAGCCTCAGCATGATATAAAACCGCTGTTTCAGTAAGATGCTTTCCACCTGAAATAAGGTGAGCCACCCTGTTAAGGTAAAGCATAAGCTCTCCAAATGGCTTATATAAAGGATTCTTACCATGGGCATAAAAATGCGGCGGACAGTCAAAATCCGGGAAATCCTTGGGACTGAAGGCATGAGGTACAAAGTGGTTCACACCTCTTACAAGGAAATGATCAAGCTCATATTTCATGAGTCTTGTTCCTTCTTCCCAGCCGTAAGCTCCGAATATCTCGCACATGGTATCACCATGCTTTTTCTCATCAAGATCAGCTAAGGATGTTCCAAGTCTTCCAAGAACGTGATGATAGAACTCTCCGTCAGCGCCAAGTCCCATAAGTCCCTTATGGCTTATATCCGCACCACCTTCAGTAACCTGACCTCCGATATCATCAATACCTGCAAAGTCCTGTCCCCAAAGTGAACGGAAATAGTGTCCCTGTGATGAACCAAGCTTTGTGCTGTTATCGTTATCTTCAACTATGTGACCGATATACTTAACTCCATGCTCTCTGCACCACTGTCCTATCTGCCCGCCAAAATTCCGGCTGCACAGCTTTGTAACTATATCCATAAAGCCTGTACGGATATCTGCAGTGAATTCATCACTTCCAACAGGCATCCAAAGCGCGGGGATAAACTTTCTGTAATCAGCTCCAAACCTCTCTGTCATCTCCCCGGGCATCTCCTCACTCCAGGGAAGAGGCATATTCATGTTACCTATTGCAGCGTCACTTCCGTTATAACCTGCCACATTACCGATTTCAGGCTCATCTGAGAAAAATCCGAGAATCGTCTTGCCAAATTCGTCCTTATAGTGAGCATAATGAGGCTCATAACAGGCATCTATCTGAATTCGGCAGGACTTTTTGCTGAGGAAATTAACATAGCCACCTCTTCCGCCGCCGTTTCTTGTGGCATAGATTATAAAAATACGCCATACACCTGCAGGCACGTCAAAACTAAGCATGCCATCCTTTACTTCATCGGTAAGATCGATAAGGCTGTCATCCAAGTGATAAATGTCATCCTCTTTGCCATCAACCCTTGATGCGATCACAGCAAAAAGTTCATCATCATCGAACTTTCTTTTCTCACCGCCGCCAAAGGGGCTTGCAGGTGCAAATGGATTGTCGTAATGCTTTGCGGCTGTTGCAATATCAATCGTAACCTGCTTCTTTGGTCCTGCAGCATCAACGCAGGCATATTCGAGGAACTGCTTGCAAAGCTCCGGATCAGCATCTGCCATTTTGCCTGCTGCCTGTCCGCTGGGAAAATGAGCATCATCCAAAATCCACAGCTTCATATCGAGCTTTTTAGCTTCATCCATAATTATGTCAACATCATGGAACCATCCATCTCCTGCATAATCAGGATGGGGCCTTGCTTCAAGGCACATCTCCTTAATGTTGGCTTCATGTATTACATTTACATATTTTCTAAGCACAGCCTCATCTTCGCCGTGCTGCCAGAAAAACGGCAACACGTAGTTGCCATTCTCCCCTTTTATACATTCAAGTACTGCTGAACCCATTTCGAAATAACTCCCATTCTTATCTAAATTCGTGTATACCGCTTCCTGCTTCTACAGGCTCTTTTCCGGGCATAATAACTGTTGCGCTGCTACCTGCAGGAACTTCCAGTTTGTATACATAGCTTCCGTCTTCTGACAGTTCCCATCCTGCACGTATGACACCATAAGGTGTTGTGAAATGTCCCTTTACGAAAGAGTAAGACTTATCCATGTAAGGTCTTACAGTAAAATGTCTGTAACCCGGCGCATCCTCATCTCTCATTATTCCAAGAGCGTACATGTAGAACCACTCAATAACCGCACCAAGTGAATAGTGATTGAAGGAATTCATGCTGTTGTGACCGCCAAAACCATTCTCTATTGTGAAGGAATCCCATCTCTCCCATATACTTGTAGCCCCCTGGGTAACGGGATAAAGCCATGAAGGACATCCTGTCTGAGACATGAGCTTATATGCGTCATCGCTATGACCTGTCTCAGTGAGCATGGGATTAAGCGGTGCTGTTCCAAAGAATCCTGTTTTTACAAGATATCCTGTCTTCTTTGTGGCATCTGATAATCTGTCGCCCACAAGCTTCTTCATCTCATCTGTAACCATCTTAAATGACAGAGGAAGCGCGTAGGAACACTGGGTATCATCCTTTGTTTTTCCTGTTTCCTTATCAAAATATTTCTCATTAAAGGAAACCTTCAGCTGCTCGTAAAGGGCCTGATATGCTTTCGCATCAGCATCTTTTTCTATAGCCTTTGCCATACGGGCCATTGTGTAGGCATTATATCCATAGAATGCATGGCAGATAAGGAAAATATCCGTCTCCTCAGGAGCCAGCCAGTCTCCAAGAGTAAAGCCTCCCCCAAGGTCTCCCTGCTCCCACAAGCCTGCTGAATAGTCCATGTAAAGCTTTAATGCATCATAGTTATCGCGAATCACCTTCACATCGCCGTACTGCTGGAACAGCTCCCATGTCACATGAATAGCTGAGCTCTCATAGGTATAGCCGCCAAAGCCTCCGCCTACAGGAGCAATATCAGGGAATTTTCCGTTTTTATCCTGAAGGTCTCTCATACACATGAGCCAGTTTTCGTAGAAAAGTCTGGTGTCAGCATGGAACATTGCTGTTCTTGCAAATATGGAAGTATCGCCGTCCCATCCCATTCTCTCATTTCTCTGAGGGCAATCTGTGGGAATGCTGATAAAGTTGGACTGCTGCGACCTTCTTACGTTCTGTATAAATTTGTTAGTAAGCTCATCCGAAGTCTCAAGAGATGATGTCATATCAAATGCCGATGATAAAACAAGCATCTTCACATCAGAAAGCTCCGGCTTTTTTGAGACTCCTGATATCTCTATATATCTATAACCTCTAAAGGTAAATGCCGGTGTATACTCTTCGCCGTTATCATCTCCCTTAAAGGTATAAAGATCTGTACAATCAGCATCACGCAGGTTCTCAACCATCATGGTTCCGGCTTTACCTGTAAACTCAGGGATATCGGGATACAGAAGCTCTGCATATCTCAGGGTAGCTGTAGCTCCCTTTTCTCCATAGAGTCGCAGCTTTGGAACACCTGCTACGTTTACACCCATATCATAGATATAGACGCCCTCTGAAACCTCGCTTACTGAAAGTGCTGTAAGCTCGTAGGATACCTTAACCCCATCTCCCACCTGTCCTATAAGGGAAGTCTTATCTATATTAACTTCGGGCCATACTACAGGTCCTGATGACATGGTTTCTTCATGATAAATGGGTGTAGGCTCTATCTCGGCAGGCTTTTCCCAATCGCCATCTGCAAAACCTGCTTCAGAGAAGCCCTTAACCTTTTCATCTCTTGTGGCATCATAATGCTCACCATGGAAAAATCCTGCGTATGTGTATGGACCTTCGCCATAGTATTTCCAGGTATCTGTGTCTGTAGGAATACTTACTACGGTTCCATCCTCGTATGTAACCTCAATAAGGCCAAGGAAGGATTCCCTATCGCCATAGTAGTTGTAATTGCCAAGTACAAAGGTCTGAGCATCACTCCACCAGCCTGATGCCAGAATTACACCGATGGCATTTTTGCCTTCTTTTATCTGCTCTGTAATATCATAGGTCTGATAGTAAAGATGTCTGTCGTACTGAGTAGCTCCCGGATTAAACCAGGTATCAGTAACCTTATTTCCGTTTACCCTGCACTCATAGATACCTCTTGCGGTAGCATAGAGCCTTGCCTTTTTAATCTTCTTATCCACAATATCGAACTCTTTTCTCAACATAGGAATTGAAGTGTGGCTGGGGTCCTTGGTAAGCATAAGATCATCATTAGCTGTTCCGTAGATATGTGAATCTTCATCCCTATCACTTCTGTTCTCATCAAAAACATAAGTGTTCGTATCACTGTATACCACGCTGTAGGGCTTTCTGAGGTTCTTAACCTCAAGACTATAGAGATCAGCTCCCTGTCCCTTTGGTACAAATACACCTATCTCATTTAGTCTGGGGAACGTATTAACATCATTTGTTCCTATGGGATTAAGTGCTCTTGGAGCCTCAATCTCCCCAAAGAATGATCTGTCCTTGGATACGTCGATACGCTTTCCGTCAAGGACTGTGTATGCGCCATTTCCTCTTACATCAAGAAAAAGCTCATGCTCTTCATATCTGTTGGCTTCTGTCAAAACGTCCTTTTTCTCAGGATCGTCGCAGTCCTTAACAGGCACCTCCACAAGAGGCTTATCCGCAATATCTTCAGGAAGTATTCCAACTCTGTAAATTCTGAGCAATGCAGGAATCTCTTTTACGTCAAGTTCAAACTTAAAGTAGTTTTCCCTGTCCTTAATTCTCTTATCGTTTCTGCCAAGTACCACAGCAAAAACCGATGATCCTTCGTGGATCCTAAATCTGGCTGTAAGCCCGAAAATACCATATACATCTGAGCTGAGTGAACACTTTGTAGGTCCAATCCACTTTGCTCCTCCAAATGTATCCTCATGATCCATCATGAAGCCAGTCTCAAAAAAGTTTCCTTTACTCTCTGAGCTTCTTCCATGATTATCCCTAACAGTCACATCAAAGCTGTAACAGGTCTTAGCTTTAAGCGCACTTCCCTTATAGCACACTTCTGACAGTTCAGAACTATCTATTTCACCTGAATCCCATACAATCTCCCCATTTTCATTTTTTACGATAACTTTCGCAGATTTTTGCAAGGTATCGTTCTCATCGCTTTCAAGTTTCCATGAAAAACGAGGCGAAGAAGTGTCAATTCCAAGCGGATTTGACCTGTACTCCGTCTTACATTCAACAATTTTAAGTCCCATAAATACCCTCTTTTCTAAAAAATTTCTCCCTATTTTTTACAAGTATCTATTATTGTACAATGGAAAAAGTCTTTTCGTAAATTTTTTCTTTTTGTCTGCGAAAATTTTCGTTAGTTACGAAACTCAATTTCGTAAATTTACATATCTTTTCATTTTCCTGATATAATCATAAAAATTGTATAAAATATTTTGTGGTCATCTAAAAAACAAATACTAATCGTGCTAAAATATTTTCTAAATAATTAAACGTTATTTGGGAGAATTCTTGTGACAGAAGTTTTTTATTACATTCAGGCAAATCTTGCATGCTTTTTAATTTTAGGACTTATTCTCTATAAGATAAATCATGGAATCGACAGGCAGACTTCTACTGTCATTCTCAGAAGACTTATTATCGTTCTGATGACTTATTTTTTCTCAGACAGCATATGGATATTCTTAGACAGCGGTGTTGTAAATATACCTCATCCTGTAATGATTGTTGTTTCGATCATTCCATTTGTCCTTATAGTATGCAGTTCATATTTCTGGTTTGTGTATTGTGAGATACTCCAGCAGGACAAGCTTATTCTGACAAGAAAGGGTGCGTTTATTTCTTCAATTCCGATTCTTATTACCGTAATACTTATTATATCCGCATCTTTTACAGGAATAGTCTTCTACTTTGATGAGAACAATCACATTAAAAACGGACCTCTTTACGGAATACTTGTGCTGGTTCCTCTCGGATACATGGCGTATGCTTCCATTAAGGGTTTCTACAGAGCATTTACTCAGGGACGCTACATGGATCACATCGTATATCTCACAATTGGTGTTTTCCCTTTTATTCCTATTATAACAGGCGTCTTACAGGTAATATTTATCTATATTCCTTTTATGTGTTACGGCGCCACCTTTTCCATTATGCTGATCTATCTGGCGACGCTTGAGAATCTGATTTCCATGGATTCACTGACACAGGTCAATAACAGAAATCAGATGCATAAATATCTTATTCGAAAAATGAAGAATCCATCTCCGAACTTATCGCTGTATCTGATGATCATCGATATCGATCATTTCAAGGAGATCAACGATACCTATGGTCATATTGAAGGTGATAAGGCCCTCGTACGAGTAGCTAATGCCATGAAGGATGCATGTCAGGCGCACCGCAACAGATTCTTCGTTTCAAGATTTGGCGGCGATGAATTCATAGTAATTGCCGAGACCGAGTACAAAGGCGAAGTAAACTGGTTATCTGAAAAGATCCGCTCAAATGTTAAGCTCTACAACGATAAGGCAGAGGTTCCCTATAACCTCTCCGTATGTGTGGGAATAGCTGAATACGATTACGCTAACCCTGTTCCTATCCCTTCTCTTATTGCAAGAGCTGACTCAGATCTCTATCACATGAAACATGCAAGAACATAAATGCATTATAAAGTTATAAAAAGTTTATCTTTATTTTCTTTTTTCCTTTAAATTAATAGCATAAAATTAAAGTGTTACTTATTGAGGGAGGGCAGATAAACTGCCCATGCAAAAAAAGGAGAATAGTTTATGAAGAAAGCACTAAAGTATCTGATTTTACCGGTCCTGATGTTTGCTCTTTTGCTGATTCCGCATATGCAGGTCAAAGCAGAAGGCACAACCCCTATCACAATCACAGCAACGACCACAGATTCCATTACAGCTTCCTGGCCTGCAGATCCAGCTGCAGCTAAATATTTTATTGGGTACGGCACAACTCAGGACGAAGCTACTACTAATTGCGCTGTAGGTAAAGCAATTGTAGTAACCACAACTTCCTATACTTTTACAAATTTAAAGCCCGGTAATAAATACTTCATAGTTTTAAAATACGCGACAGAAGATGAAACATTAGTAGATACCAAGTACAAGAATGCAACCGCTGTTACTATCCCGCCAACACCTACTAACGTTCATTCTACATTCTGGTCTCTTGGAACTGACAAGCTTATAATCGAATGGGACTGCGCAGATAAATATGACAGATTTGAAGTAGCTGTCAAGGATTCCGAAGATGACGGCTATACCAAGGATACAACAGAAAAGAAGATGGAGTTTGACACAGAGGACGTCTCATATATAAATGTGAAGGTTCGTTCTATTGTTGAATATGACGGCACAAAGTACTACAGTGCATATTCAGATTCCTATAAGTCATTTGCACAGCCCACAGTTAAAGAAACTGAGGATGGCTATGCTGTTACTATCAAGAAAAAGAAGCTGATAGTTCAGTGGTGGAAAGAAAAATATGCAAACGGCTATGAAATCTGGGTTGCAACCAAGAAGAACGGCAAGTACACCAAAGTTAAGACCATAAAAAACAGGAACACTGAAAAGGCAACCATCGCTAGATACAATAAGAAGAAATTCAATCCCAAAGGAAAATACTGGATTGCTGTTACTGCTTACAGAGATGAAAACGGAAAGCGCAATAGAACCAGTGCTTCTTATGTAATCTTTTATGATAAGGGCGAAACCTATCAGACAATCCGGAAAAATGGTACTGTAAAATAAACCATAAACGTGCGCCGCTAGGCGCACTATCAAAAGTGCCGATGCATCCAGCATCGGCACTTTTTCTGTGAATCAACCATTAACCATGTTTTCAAGAATCTCTACATACAGATCGTGGAACCTCTCCATAACAGCCCTGTCATGCATTTTTCCTGCATATTCCATCTCTGAATCATATCCTCCATCTCCATACTCATTTTCAAGAAGCTCAAGTTCCAGGCATCCTGCCGCTACAGAGAATTCATCCTCCAGTTCTATCAGCTCCGGATCAAGTTCATCCAGCTCAGAACCATTAATACCAAGCTGAAGGTTAACCTCCATCCATTCATTCTTAAAGGGCTGAAGATCACTTGCAAGGTAATCGTATGAATTATGGGCAATTCCCGATGCAACCTGCTCCTTAACCGTCAATAGAAGTTCCCTGTCAGATTCTATTTCATCCATCCTCACAGCCACCGGAAGATTTTTAATAAGCATTCCGACGCTGCTCTCTGATTCCGGCGAAAGTCTGTTATTAAATATCCAGTTTGTCATAACATTATTTTTACCTGTGGCCTTAGAAAGTGCTTTTAAAGCTGCTGCTATTGCCATGACTGATATGGTGACACCGCTCCTCTTCTCGGCAGCTTGGACTTTATCAGCATCAAAAGAAAGTCTCTTCATTCTGTTTTCTAAACTGATATCCCTGGTGCCCTCATCTGTGTCAAGACTCCTGCACCACTTATCCTGTCCGTACCGCTCCGTATAATATTTCCTGTCCTCTTCATATTTTCCGGACTTTATGCGCTCTTCTTCCTGTTCAATCAGAGCAAAATAGTAATCTCTTTTTAGTTCTCTTCCAAAGTAAGCATTAACTATATCTCCCAGTATGACTCCAAGGGATCCACCATCCATAAGAAGATGGTGCACATCCATAAACAGGTAGGTTCCCTTCTGCCCCTTAAATACATTAACCTTGCAAAGGCATGAATCCAGTATTTTTCTAAAGGGCAGCACAAGTACCTGGGACAGACTTTCTTCTGTAGATGGCATGATATCTTTAACCACCACCTTAGGTACAAGCCCTGGCTCATATTTTTGCCTCAGTTCGCTGTTTTCATCAAAATAAAACTTAACGGACAATCCGGGATGATTATCAATTGCTCTGTTTACTGCATCGCAAAGTCTGTCTGCATCAATCCTTTCATCGAACCTCACAAGGAAATGAGTATTGCTCCACATGGTAGAATCAGGGCTAAACAACTGCAGATCAACCATTTCCACCTGCATGGGAGTCAGCATATGAGATTCTCCCCTGGCTCTGGTATCCCTGTCATCAAGATTTTCCATTGCAGATCTGTTTTCCAGTTCCCTGGCAATGTTTGAAGGAGTCCTAAGCTGAAAGATATCTGCTGCAGTAAGTCCATCAAGGTGACTCTCCGCCAGAGCTACCATAGCTTTAAGTGAATCGCCGCCAAGATCAAAGAAATCATCCAGTATGCCAACGCTGCCATTCTCCAGAGAAAGCGCTTTTGCAAATGCAGCGCACAAGGCCTTTTCCTCAGGCGTATTCGGCGCAACATATTCAGCTTTCATTTCCTGAATATCAGGATTAGGCAAAGCCTTCCTGTCCACCTTGCCATTACTGGTCTGAGGCATCTTATCAAGCTGTATGATAACTGACGGAACCATATACTCCGGAAGCTTATCCATCATATGCTTTTTTAACTCTGCTTCAGAAACTGACGCAGAAGCAGTATAGTAGCCTGCCAGATACTCCAGGCTTCCATTCTTTTTAACTACCGCAGCACCTGTCGCAACTCCGGGATACTCAGACATAACCTTCTCTATCTCATCCAGTTCGATTCTGAAGCCTCTTAGTTTTATCTGATTATCAAGTCTTCCAAATATCCTTACTTCGCCGTCTTCAGTCCATGCAGCCAGATCTCCGCTGTGATACGCCCTCATCCCGTCATGGGTAAAGAAGGCTGCTGCCGTCTTATCCGGAAGTTTTACATATCCCCTTCCAACCTGATCGCCGCATATTATGAGCTCACCCTTCATTCCCACAGGAAGCTCATTTCCAAAGGTATCTGATACATAAAAATATGTATTGGCTATAGGTGGTCCAACCGTTACCACTTCGCTTCCATCCATCACTACAGCAGCGCAGCCCATAGTACATTCCGTCGGGCCATAGACATTTAGTATTACACTGTCATCTCTAAGTTCCCTGAGCTTACTGTATAGCTGTATAGGGAAAGCCTCAGCTCCTATATCAAAAAATGTAAACTGACCTATAGCCTCTCTGCTTTCCGGAATCTCCAGGAGACTTAGAAGATAAGTCGGGGTACAGGTTATACCATTTGCCCCTGTTTCTCTGACAAGTTTTGCAAAGTCGCCCGGATTATGGATCTCCGTCTCTGTAGCGATAACAACCGTATTGCCGTTACAAAGGGGAACAAATTCCTCCACAACGGAGACATCAAAGGAAAATGCCGCTATAGCCAGATTCACCCGTTCAGGCTCTGCATAATACATGATCTCAAGGGATTTCTCATTCCGGTGCACGTAGTTAGCTATATTTTGGTGTTCTATCATTACACCTTTAGGACGACCTGTGGAACCGGAGGTATAGATACAGTATGCAAGATCTGTTTTATCTGAATCTGCCAGTTCTACATTATCATAGCTATCATCACAAGCTATCTCTTCCAGTTCAGATCCAAGCAGCGCTTCAAGAGTCAGAAGCTTAAAGCCCTTATTATCAAGGTCACGATCCTTCACGGCAGCTTTTGTGGTCAGCAGTGTATTACTGTCTGCATCATCCATACAGAAAAGGATTCTGTCATCCGGATAATCCGTAATAAAGGGCACAAAGGCTCCGCCTGCCTTAAGTATTGCAATTTCAGCCACATATGCCCATATCTGCCTGTCAAAAAGAACTCCCACAAGACTGTCAGCCTGAACCTTCTCTTTTCGCAGAATCTGAGATAACCTGTTAGTTATAAGATCAAGTTCACGGAATGATAGCTTTTTACCATCTGCTATAACGGCAATCTTATCAGGCTTATTTACAGCATGCTCATGAATCTGTATATGCACAGGCTTAAAGCCGATATCAACGGCCGTGTCATTAAAGGATGCAAGTTTCCCTTTATCCTCATCAGATAAAATAGATATTTCACCTATAGAGTGAGCCTTCATAAGCCCCCTGGCAACTGCAAAGAGATCTTTTGCAAATCGTCTCACATAATCAGCAGAGAACCTTTCATTCCTATATTCCAAGGTCATGTTATAGAGCCCGTCTGTAGAGAAAAACTGGATAGACATGCAGCCTGTTACCATTCCTGTATGGTAATGCTCCATAAACCACTTGTCGCCCTCAAGAAGGCTTTTTCCTGCAGCTGTACCCATCTTATCCGTAAAAAGATCACCCTGATATATGAATTCCACATCCTCATTCACAGGGCAGTTCTTTAATACTTCATCAAAAGAATATATGTCATTTGACATGGATGAAAACAGCTGCTTACTGATCTTCTTAAGGAATTCGTCTACGGGAATGTCCTTACTTAGATCACCGCATACCGGAATACGTTTAATAAGCGTACCCATGGTGTTATTCATCTCAGAGAGACCTCTGCCATTATATACGGTGGAAAATGACACATATTTACTGTTTAGATATTTGCCAAGCAAAATTGCCATAGCCCCCTGGAAGAAGCTGCTCTCAGATATATGAAGCCTGTCACAGAATGCCTTCACTTCTGAAGCCTTAAGGTCTCCCGGCTCAAACCTTAGATTTTCACTAACGCCGGGGGTAAGCTGACCATTAAGGTCACCCATAAGAGCAGGAACATCTTCAAAATCCTTGAAAAGATCCAGGTAGTATTGCCTTGCCTTATCGTGGGAACCATCAGCAAGGAGCCTTTCTTCATACATACCAACCTGCTGTATGGAGAAATCCTCACCTATGGGCTCACCTCCTGACAGGACTCTGTTCATCTCCGCAATAAAGAGGCTGATAGCTGTTCCGTCAAAGAAAATAAGGTGGGACTTTATCGCCAGATAGCATCTGCTCTCTGTCCTGTATACCGCAAAATGGAATAAAAGCTCATTCATCATGGGGACAACAGGTATAAAATTCTTCATAAAATCCAGCCTGTCCTCATCCCTGCCTTCTATAACAGGTATGTCTATCTGCGCATCAGGTGCCAGCACCATATGGGGCATACCATCTTTATCATTCTTAATAATATATTTTACGCAGGGGTGTGCCTCTATAACCCTGCGAACTGCATTTATCAGTGCTCCAGCTTCAACTCCCTCAGCAGCCCTTGCAAGATATGAAGAAGAATAGGTCTCCTTACTACCACCTGTCAGACTTTCAAGATAGATTCCAAGCTGAGTCTTTGTAAGAGGATAATACTCTCTGTCCATGGACGGTCTGTAGGCTGACCTGTGTGAATCCAGAAAAGTGCCAAGATCTCTCGGTGTGGGATTCGCCAATATATCCTGAAATGAAGGAGCATAACCCTTTTCACCCAGCTTACTGATAAGAAGGGCAGCGCTTAAGGATGTTCCGCCAAATTCAAAGAAATCCGCAAGGACACTGACTCTGTCCACCTCAAGAACAGACGCAAAGGCATCACAGATTATCTCTTCAAGTTCTGTACATGGCGGTTCGTATTCAGCCTCAGCGGTAATTATTTCCCGATTCTTAAGGGCAGGATAATCTATTTTGTTTCTTTCATTTCTTGGCATCTCATCCAGATGCACAATAAACTCCGGTATCATGTATTCAGGAAGAGTTTTGCCTGCATAATTCTTAACAGCCTCCGGGGATGCCTCTGCCCCGGTATAATAACAGCAAATATTATCATTGCCGTTAACCCTTGCATCAACGCAGGCGATCTCTTCCATCCCATCATAGTTTCTAAGTACCTGTTCCACTTCTCCAAGCTCTACACGGTATCCACGGATCTTCACCATGCGGTCCTTCCTGCCATGGAATATAAAGCTGCCATCTTCGCCATATGCCATGTAGTCTCCTGTGCAGAACAGCGCATGCTCTTTATTCTCAGGATCTCTTAAAAACCTTTTTTTCGTTTCTTCTTCAAGGCCGCAGTATCCAAGTGCCACATATGAGCCTGATACCCGCAGCTCCCCAATTATATCTGTATCAGCTATCGCATTTCCCTCGTCATCATAGAGAAATGCATTTGTTCTGTCACAGCTACCGCCCAGTGATCCCGGCATACCATCCCCTGCTCTGTGCATAAGTACTCCCGGAACCTCTGTGGATCCATACAGCTCCCACTCATTTTTGCCCGTAAGATATGAGGGTTCAACCTTTTCCCCTGCCAGAAGCACATAGTCCAGGTTTAATTCACCATATATTCTGGTCATAACTCCATACATCTGCGGTGAAATAAACATTCCGGTAATCCCCCGCTTATCTATAAGTGCATGAAGCATATCAAAATTCTTACGTTCAACCTCATTGGCAATATATACACTTCCGCCACAGGAAAGGGGCGGTGTAATGTCAAGTAAGCTGGCTATGAAATTAAAGCCTGCAATGCACATGGTATGAAGCGACTCATCTACACCAGCAACCTCTTTTACTATATTCACAGGAAAATCAAACACTTCCTGTCTGTGTATGACACCTTTGGGTTTCCCGGTTGAACCTGATGTAAACAATATCATTCCCTCTAAATCAGGTCCTGACAGATCCAGCTCCCCATTGAAGGAAAAATCTTCATCATCAAAAAGAGTGTCCATAGAAATGATCTTAGTCCCACTAATATCCAGGGCAGAGTTGTTATCAGTCAGTACTACACTACATTCTGAACTATCTATAGTGGTTGCCGCTCTCTCTATGGGATATTCACCGTCAATAGGGACAATACAGCATCCGGCCCTTAAAATAGCAATAAGCGAGGCTATATAATCCCTGCTTCTTGACAGATAAACAGCAACTCTCCTGTGCTTTGCATCTTCCGGAATGGATTCCAAAAGCACCTTTGCAATATGAGAAGAGCGTTCATTTAACGTCTTATATGAATATCCGCCGCGGATATCGCATACAGCCATATTGGAAGGATTCTTTTTAGTTTGTTCAAGAAAAGCTTTTATAAACATATTACTCTCTCCCCCATTTTATTCCTTTGCTAAATCTTAACCTGAAAAGTGTAAAGACAACTATTGTGGTGATCACTTCAGCTACAAGAGTCGTATACCATATTCCGTCATGCCCAAACATAAGGGGCAGAACAAAAATAAATATAATGGGCATCACAAAGCTCCTGGAAGCTGCAATAAGTGCTGAGGCTAGCCCATCAGATATACCTGTAAAAAAAGATGAGGAAAACATATTGATCCCGCTAAGAGCATATGCTAAAGCACATATTCTCAAGGCATAAACTGCCATATCCTTTAGCTGCGGATCATAGCCCACGAAAATATCTGCAATGATACCACTAAGCAGGAGTGCTATCAGCATCATGGAGATGCCAAATATAAGGGAAAGCCTAAGACCTTCTCTTCTAAGTCCTTTTAGCTCCTCGAAATTTTTCTCGCCGTAACGGTATCCTATAACCGGTATCATCGCAATACCAAGTCCCATAAAAATAGCTGCAAAAACGCCGGTCACATATTCAGTGACAGCATAAGCAGCTACGCCCCTTGCGGCGAGAAGTGTTACCAGACGTCTGTTAAAAATAATTGCCACAATTACATAGGAAACAGCATCCACCATCTCTGACGAACCATTTCCAAGGGCTTGAAAGACATCTTTATAATTAACATGAAATCCAGCAAAATGTAGTTTATGATTCCTGTCCGCAAAATACTTAATGGCTACCATGCAGCTGACACACCAGGCAATGCCCGTAGCCAGAGCTGCACCCCAAAGCCCCCATCCAAAAAATCCCACAAACAGAAAATCCAGAATAATATTCGTCACGGCATTAACTACAGATACAAAGAAACCCAGTTTCCCATTATCCGCCGCCACAAGATACTCCTGGAATGCATAATTCATCATCTGGACAGGCATAAAGACTGCAAGTATGCGACCATATACAGCGCAATAATCCACCAGGTCTTCTGTGGCACCTGCAATCACGGCTATGCCGTGCATGAAAACAAAAGAAACAGCAGAAATGATACTGCCGACTATAAGCAGGATAGTACTTAGCATGGACAGTGTCTGCCTTGCTTTGTCTTCCATTCCTTCACCAAGATAGGATGCTATTATGGCACTTCCGCCTGCTCCCACTACAAGCCCGATAGACATAAGTAGCGCCAGAGGAGGAAATATCATGTTTTCCGCAGCAAATACATCTTCTCCAAGAAAATTGGAGATGAAATATCCATCAACAACCTGATAAGTATTATCCACAAGCTGCATCCCAATACAGGGAAGTGCAAACAGAAGGATTTTTTTTACTGTGAAATGATCAGAAATAGAGATTTTTTCCATAATACTTTACCATTTTGTGTTTATTTCTTTTGTTAAAAAAGTACAGGTTATAATGCCTGTACTTCCCTTAAACTATTTCATTTAATTTAATTTATGCCCCGCCTGCAACTGCCTTTAGCGCTTCAAATTCAGACTCAAAAACGCCGCCCATTTTCTCAAGTTCATCCCAATTGTACCAGGACCCGGACAGCTGTATTGCATTGATAGAAACATCAGTCACAACAACCATAAAGGGCTTGTGATTGATGACAATATAAGCAGTCCTGTTAAGGCCAAAGGGAGAAATAAAGGCATGACCGGTATCTATCAGATGATTGATCTGCTCCAATGTGAGGTTTTTCGTTAATGGCATCGTCCTAAGCATCTGATTCCCCTTAGTTTAATAACTTATAAATTTATTCTAAAGGTCGAACAAGATATCATCAATAAAATAAATATGAATTTTACATAAAATCGTGTACTGCTTTATTATCCAACCCCGCCCATCTGTGGATTCGTTATCCTCGATATAAATTATAGTCTTTGATAATATTTGGTCGAGGATATAATCACCACAGATGGGCGGGGTTGGATATATATCAGTATTCATATTTTTAAATATTATAGTTACGTTCGCCGAAGATGCCTGTGCCAACGCGGACAAAGGTGGCACCCTCTTCGATAGCCACTTCGTAGTCGCCTGTCATGCCCATGGAAAGAGTGTCCAGGTGGAGGCCTTCGATGTTTTCAGAATTGATGTCGTCCAGCATTTTCTTAAGGGCCTTGAAGTAGGGTCTGTTGGTCTCAGGATCATCTGTATAGGGTGCGATGGTCATAAGGCCTCTTACTCTTATGTGCGGGAAAGCTGCAATACTTTTTACAAAATCAGGTGCTTCCTCCGGAGAAAGACCAAACTTGGAGTCCTCTCCTGCCATGTTTACCTCGCAAAGCACATCCATAACAAGATCATGCTTTGCTGCCTGCTTCTCAATCTCTTCTGCAAGACTCAGCTTGTCTACGGAATGGATCATGCACACTTTTCCCGGAAGATACTTAACCTTATTGGTCTGAAGATGACCTATCATATGCCAGTTAAGAGGCTCTTTGATCTCTTCTGTCTTATCCCTGATCTCCTGGACTTTGTTTTCACCAAAAACAGTAATTCCGCAGTCCATGGCTTCTCTGATGTCAGATACGGGCTTGGTCTTGCTTACGGCAATAAGAGTAACCTCACTCCTGTCTCTGCCTGCTCTGTCACAGGCTGCCTGTATGTTTTTTTCTACTGTTTCAAGATTCTCTCTGATTGACATGGCGTAGTCCTCTCAAATATTAAGGAATGCAAAAGGATCTTCATCTGCAAGGAAATGATATAATTGCATAGCGGCGGGCATTGCTACATGCTCTTCCTTAAGAATCCTTCTGACTTCATCCTTATCTGCAATCACTACCTGAATCTCCTCTGCTGCCTCCTGATACTTATCCGTGATTTCACCATCTGCATATCCATATACCATGGCCACAGATTCGTCCGTCATTCCAACAGATGAAAAACGCGGAGCTTCGTACATCTTTTTGGCATCTATAGGATGAAAAACAAGGCCTGTCTCCTCGTGAAGTTCTCTTACAGCAGCTTCCCTGTAATCCTCTCCCTTCTCGCAAAGTCCTGCGGGAAATTCATAAATGTAACCGTCTATGGGATATCTATACTGCTTCACCATTACAACCTTATCGTGCTTCTCACCATAAAGAGCATATATTCCGACTCCGTCTGCCTCATTCTCATGGGTAGTGATCATAAGACCTGACTTATCTTTATTCCTGGATGCTATAAAGTAGTTACTCTCATATCCCTTATCATTTACACCCTTTGCATGAAAAAGGTTCAGGAATTTGTTTGTTGTAAGCTGTTCCAAACTGGTAATCTTGGCCATTTTTTATTCCCCACTTCTGATTCTTTATAAAATGATGTAGGTGTCAAAAGTAAATTTTGACACCATATGATATACGAATTGCTCCGTTTCTTCGAAACTCTCGCAATTCTACAAATATTCGGAAAGCGCTAATTTACTGCGTAAATTGCTAATTCCTCATATTTGTTCGGGTCATAAAGTCAAAATGCTTAACATGCAAGCATGTACGCATTTTTGACTTTTGACACCTATATCATAAAATATTATAATCCGAAAAATCCTTTAGCAAATATCTCTATACCTATTCCGATGAGAATAATTCCACCGAATATCGTTGCTCTTCCTGCAAGTTTAAGACCAAATTTCCTACCAATCTTAAGTCCGATAATACAGATGACAAATGTCACAACTGCAATGATAACGGATGCAGCAAAAGCCATAAGAGCTGAATAATCCGCTATTGTAAAGCCTACAGAGAGCGCATCGATGGAAGTTGCAACGCCCTGCACCAAAAGCTCTCTTTTTCTTACAGCGACAACTTCTGAAGGTTCATCACCCTTCTGCTCCTGAATGCCTTCTATCAGCATCTTGCCGCCTATATAGCACAGAAGTATAAGTGCAATCCAGGGAATAAACTTCTGAAAAGCATTAAAATACTCTGCTGCTGTATGTACGCAGAACCATCCGATCATCGGCATCAAAAACTGAAAGCCCGCAAAGGTACCTGCTATCAGAATTTTCTTTTTCTGCTTCATACCCGGCTCTGCCATGGCATTGGCTATAGATACGGAAAAAGCATCCATAGCAAGACCTACGCCCAATAAAACAGAATTAAAAATAAATAATATTAACTTAGTCATATCTCTACCTTAAAAACTCGAAAATTTGTCGCTTGCCCGACCGTTCTATAATACACCTTTCCACTACAAAAATCGACAGCTCCTTAAAGCTGCCGATTAAAAGAATTTGATAAATTAACTCTTCGTGTTCACACTATGCAAATAACTTATTTCGATGAGTATTTTTTTACAAATTCATCTTCAGGAATCGGAGGTGAAAACAACATTCCCTGAAGATAATCAACTCCGATATCTGTCATAGCATCAGCCATTTGCTCTGTCTCGATACCCTCCGCGGTAATTCCAAGATCCATCTCCTTAAAGGCCTTTACCATCATAGGGATGAAAACATCGGGTTCATTGCAATAATCCCAAACAACCTCCATATCCAGCTTGATATTTACAAACGGACTCCTCTTCATTCGTGAAAGGTTCGAGTAGCCTTTACCATAATCATCAAGGACGAATTTGAAGCCGGAGCTCTGCAATATGTTGATCTGCCTCTCCATCAGCAATTCATCGATCATAAATACCTCTGTAATCTCCAAATGAATTAACTCCGGATTTACATCATATTTATTGATAATTGATGTGAAGCGGTCTACAAGGTCTGCGCGCATAAACTGGATAGGTGACAGGTTTACATTGATAAATTCAAGGCCCATAGTCTCTATGTCATTTTCAGATATGAACCTGCATACCTTTTCAAATACCTGCTCTCCAAGCTGATTTATTCGGCCGTTCATCTCAGCAATCGGTATAAATTCGCCGGGTGGTATTATTTTTCCGGCACTGTCCCTTATTCTTGAAAGTGCTTCTGCTCCTATAACTTTTCTGGTCTTTGAATCCATAAAGGGCTGCAGGAAAACTTCCACTTTGTCATTATCAACGGCATACTCCAGTGCTTTTTTTACTTCAAGTCTGTCTTCATAATCCTGATGAATTTCTTCATCTGTAAGTATATTGTAATCATCACCTATACTTTCTGTTTTTTCTAAAAGAAGATTCAGTGTATTGAAAACTTCATCTACACTTTTATAATTCTTGTTGCAATCAAGAAGTGCATAGCAGGCATCCAAATACAGCTCGGCATTAAAAGCACGCCATGGGAGTTTAAATCTGTTTCTCAGCTCCTCATGAATAACCTCGAATTCTGTCCTGTTATCTCCAAGAATAATAAACCTTCCGTTGTTGTAATAAAAATTGAGACACTTAGGATAGCATTTAATGAGGTGCGCAGAAATGAGGGAAATACCCTGATCCATCTGAACACCGCCGTAAATTTCACGCATATCATGATAGTCATTCAGAATGAAGGCCAGCATTTTAAAGCCGCCCTTTCCAAGATTTTCTTCGACATAGCTCCTAAGGGCCTTGGAATTAAAGGTGTAGCTTCGTCTTTCAAGAAATCCTTCGGGGTTGGCAAATACCAGATAAATTACCATGTCCGACATCATGCAAAAGGTATCAAACAGTAGCATTTTAGGCAAAGCATATCTAAAGATAAGCCCGACAAATATGATGATATTAAAGAAGAAAATTCCATATCTCTCTCTTTTTCTTCTGATCCTGTCCCTTAATTTGAACATGATAAAAAACGAATAGATGACATAGAAAAACGAAACCACATAGATAAGACCATGGAAAGGTCCTCTGTGATATCCTGTATCATCAATATAAAAGATTGTGCCATGAACAAAGCCTATAAGAACTAAAAGCTGAAGAAAAAGAATAGGAAGGGCTATGATTACTGTGTGAATTCTTTTAGCATAGGTGTCGACCCTAAGAAGCGCTGCAGTAAAACAATAATACAAATACATTCTTGCAGCGAATGAAATAAAGAAGACCGCGTTTAATAGTACCAATATAGGCGCTGCTATTGTCTGGTAATTATTGTCCGCCCAACTTGATATGATATCGGAAAGGATTACTATAGCTTCATTAACCAGAATCGCCAGGAACAGTTTGTTCATTCTTATCGGCAATCTGGGAAGCGCAAAATAGAAGCCCATGATTACAACTAGCATCAACAGGCTTGGAATTACATAATCGAAATTCCAATTAACCATACATGGTACCCCGCATTTAAATAACTACCTTTATTCTATATGAACCTTGCCAACACTTAAATTAAATAATTGGTAATAAATTATAAAAAAACAAGAAAAACCTCAGTAAACAAAAACAGTGAAACCATTAATTCATGTATGGTTTCACTGCATTATTTTAGTCGCTGTTCAATTATTGGATATTCAGAGCTTTATTATCTCAATCAGATTACTGAACCAATCCCTGAATAATGATAACAAGGATCAAAATTGGAAGTACATATTTGTAGTAGGTCTTGAAGGCTTTGGACATCTTCATTCCCTCACCGGTATTGGTCTCTTCAAGATAATTATCAAAGCCCCAACCGTGCTTACTTACGCAGAACAAAAGGAAAATAAGCGCACCAACAGGAAGAAGGATATTACTTACAATGAAGTCCTCTGAATCAAGTACGTCTCTTCCGCCGATAATATGGAGATTGCTCCAAAGGTTATATCCAAGTACACAGGGTATACTGGTTACAAATACTACAATACAGTTGATTAAAATTGACTTTTTCCTGCTGATTCCAAAGGTATCAGTGATTATGGCTACCAGATTCTCAAATACTGCAGTAACTGTTGAAAAGCTGGCAAATGTCATAAACATGAAGAACATTGTTCCCCATACTCTTCCCATAGGCATGTTTATAAATACCTTAGGCAGAGTTATGAAAATAAGTGCCGGTCCCTGATCAGGCTGAACATCATAGCTAAAGCATGCAGGGAAAATAATAAGTCCTGAAATAATGGCAACAAAGGTATCAAGAGCGCAAATTCTGATGGATTCACCTGTAAGTGCATGATCCTTGGACATGTAGCTACCAAATATCTCAATTGCACCGATACCAAGACTCAGTGTAAAGAAGGCCTGATTCATGGCTGCAGTAATAACCTTACCAAAGCCTACCTCTTTTGCCCTCTCAAGGCTGGGAAGCAGATAAAACTTAATTCCCTCTCCTGCGCCTTTAAGTGATACAGAGTGAATAGCCAAAACCATGATAAGAACAAGAAGTCCTATCATCATCACCTTCGTAACCTTCTCAAGACCATTCTCAACTCCAAGAAGCAGCACTCCAAATCCGAAAAGGACTGTAAGTGTCATGAAAATGCCCATCTCATTGGGATTTGCAAGCATATTTCCAAAAACATCGCCAACTGCCTCAGTTGCAACACCATTAAATTTTCCTGTTGCGAATTTGTAGAAATAATTCAGCATCCATCCTGACACATTGGTGTAATACATCATCAGAAGATAGCAGCCAAGTGCACAGAACCAGCCGTGAATATGCCACTTGGATCCGGGCTTTTCCAATGCCTCATATCCTCTTACTATGGTCTTACCACTTGCTCTTCCAACAGCCAGCTCCATAGTGAGAACAGGCACACCCATGATCACAAGAAATAACAGATAAAACAGAACAAATATTGCGCCGCCGTTTGCACCTGTGATATACGGGAATTTCCAAACATTACCAATACCGATAGCGCATCCTGCACTTACCAGAATAAAACCAAGCCTTGAGCCAAAGCTTCCCCTCTCATTATTCATTTTTCATACCATTCCTTTGTTTTAATTTTTCAACAGATAAAACTGTAAACCATATTCCCTGCGCTTTGCAAGTATTTTAATCACTAATATCCCTGTCAATATTGATTATATAGTCATATTCAGGGAATTCTTTTCTAAGCTCATCATAAACGTCTCTGCGAAGCTTCTCCACATCCTTCTCATCGAAGGTTACAACCATATCAAAGGATACTCTCTCACGGACTTCATCAAGATAAAAGCCGTGGATCTGTTTTATATGTTTATGCCTTTTCACAACTCTGACAACATCATTGTGGAGTTTGCCGGCAACGGAATTATCACTGTTCTGAGAATAGATTCCGACAGCCTCTATGGCAACGCCATGCTCTTCATAAACCTTCATTACAATCTCTCGCTGAAGTGAATCAAGTCTCTTGATTGTAATATCTTCCGGGACCTCGATGTGTACAGAGCCAACAATCTTATCAGGACCGTAGTTATGAAGAATAAGATCATATGCACCGTTTACTTCTTTAAAGGCCGCGATTGTTTTCTTAATGTTCTGGGTAAATTCAGGGCTCATTCTCTCTCCAAGAATCTGAGAAAGAGTATCTCTTAGCATCTCTGAACCGGCCTTTATGATTACGATTGAGATAATCGCACCAAGCCATGCTTCAAGGGATATTCCGCTGAAAATAAAAATGATGGCAGCAATAAGTGTTGATGCCGAGATAACGGAATCAAGCTTTGCATCTTCGCCTGATGCTATAAGGGAGTCGGAATTAACCTTTTCTCCTGTCTTTTTAACATAGGTTCCAAGAACTATCTTGACCACTATGGCAACTGCCACGATGATAAGTGAAGGCACGCCATAGCTTGGAAGCTCGGGATGTATGATCTTTTTAACAGATTCAACAAAAGAAGTAATGCCGGCATAAAGTACGATTACGGATATTATGGCTGCACTAATATACTCAATTCGTCCATATCCCAGGGGATGTTTCCTGTCAGGAGCTTTGCCCGCAAGTTTTGTTCCAACAATTGTAATTATGGATGACAGTGCATCACTTAAGTTATTTACTGCATCTAGTACAATAGCAATCGATCCCGACAAAATTCCGACCGCTGCCTTAAATCCCGCCAATAAGCAATTGGTAACAATTCCAATAATACTAGTCCTTATGATAATACTTTTTCTGTCCATTTCTTCCCCTACGGCTGTGTTTTTGGGCATTTCATCTCCAAACAGTGCTTATTAACATGTATATTCCATTCAGCCGACGCTCCCGCTCTGTTTCACACGTAGCGGTACTAAGCCTGTAAAGAACACAGGCTAAGTACCGACGTGTTCAAAAGCTGCTTCATGGAATATGCATGTTCAACACACTTGTGTGGGGCTTAAATTCAATTCCCACACAGCTATTCTTTTATTAAATTATGTTAATATGCTATCATTTTAGTGTGACAAGGTAAAGTGATAAACAAACAAAAATGACTTATCAGGAGCATCCGAATGAAAAATGAAATTCTTAATAAACTAAAGAATTTTAAAGAATCCTATGACGGAAAATACGCTGTTATGATTCCGCTTGTGGAAATTGATGGTGAGCTGCATGTGATATTTGAAGAGAGATCACACAAGCTTAGTTTTCAACCAGGTGAGGTATGTTTTCCGGGAGGTAAGATTGAGAATGGTGAAAGTCCAAGGGATGCTGCCATAAGGGAGTTTATGGAGGAATTGTATCCGGAGGTGCTGGATACAGCTGCTTCTGGAAATGCCAGTGAAAGCAACGGTTCTAAGGATTCGTCATCAGATAGTTCTGATGACTTCGGCGAATATCTTGATATCCTCTGCCAGTTGCCACCTCTTCCGGGACCAACAGGTGCCTATGTCTATCCTTTTGTATGCGCAGTTAAGAAGTTTAATGGAAGTTTTTCTTCTGATGAGGTTGAAAGGATTATCACTTATCCAATCTCATATTTTATAGAGAATGAACCATCCTGCTACCCAATGGAGCGCAAAGTAATACCGCCTGATGACTTCCCAATAAAGTTAGTAACAGGCGGCAAAAGTACCTACAACTGGCATGCCCAGAAATATGATATGTGGATCTATAAGGATACGTCTCCGGTAATCTGGGGATTTACAGGAAGGCTCCTCCACGCATTTACTGAAATAATAAAGACCTGATATGCACCGCCTACAAAAGTTTGATATAGGCTAACTTTTGTAGGCGATTCATATTCAGGCCTTTTTTCAAATTACTTTTTTAGAATTTAATCAGCGTGATCAATGATTCCGCCGCCCAGAACAATATCCCCGTCATATAATACGGCTGACTGTCCGGCAGTTATGGCTCTTTGCGGCTCATCGAAAGAAATGTGCGCCATACCACCCTCTTTTTCCGGAAGGGTAACTGTGGCAGGTTGTTCCTTATGTTTATATCTGATCTTCACGCTGCATCTGACATCGCCCTTTGGCATCTCTCCTGTGATCCAGTGAAAATCCCGAACCGTAAGATCCGTCTTGAACAGATCCTCATTATCAGATAGAACAACCTGATTTTTCTCTATATCAAGCTTAGTCACATAGAGTCTTTTCTCTGCTGCCACTCCAAGGCCGCGTCTTTGACCTATGGTGTAGTTTATTAATCCGTTGTGATGACCGATAACATTGCCATCCTTATCGACTATGTCGCCACCTGGATAATCCTTATTCCTGTAACGCTTTATCATTGAAGCATAGTCTCCGTCAGGAACAAAGCATATATCCTGAGAATCGCTCTTATGGGATGTTACGAACTCATTTTCCTCTGCAATCTGTCTGGCCTCTGTCTTATGAAAATCTCCAAGCGGGAAAACTGTATGGGAGAGCTGTTCCTCAGTAAGATCGTAGAGAACATAGCTCTGATCCTTGGATAAATCCACTGCCTTTTTAAGATAAAAATGGCCATCCTTCTCTTCTATTCTGGCATAGTGTCCTGTCACGATATACTCGCAGCCAAGCTCCATTGCCTTTTTATAAAGGATGTCGAATTTAAGATATTTATTACATCTGATGCAGGGATTGGGAGTCTCGCACTTTTCATAGCTGCAGACAAAGGGCTCGATTACCATCTCCCTGAACTCATTTTCATAATGATATATATAATAGGGAATTCCGATTTTCTCTGTAACAGCCCTTGCATCCTGGGTATCCTTAAGGCTGCAGCAGGTCCCAAAGAGGTCCTCACCTATCATGTCATTTTCATATAATCGCATGGTACAACCGATGCATGAAAAGCCTCTCTTCGCCATAAGCTCTGCGGCAACGCTGCTGTCAACTCCTCCGCTCATGGCTATAAGTGCTGTCTTTTTCTTATTATCCATAAAACCTCATTTTTTAGATAAACTTCTGAACTGCCTTCTGGAATTCCTCAACAGCTCTTGTATCACCATCCTCGATGGCATGTATGATGCAGTGAGTCATATGCTCATTAATTATTTCCTTACCAAGATTCTTAAGAGCCGAATTCACTGCGGACAGCTGCATAAGAACATCCGCGCAGTCATCATCATTCTCTATCATAAGCTTTACATGGTTAAGATGACCGATTGCCCTGCTCAGTCTGTTTATCTGCTTTTTCTTCTCCTCGGGAGAATGGAAATGTCCGTGATCATGAACATGCTCGTGTTCCTCATGTGCATGTCCCTCATGACTATGCTCATGAACGTGATCATGTTCACCATGGCTGTGTTCGTGCTCGTGACCTTCATGTGTATGCTCATGGGTGTGTGTCTGTTTTTTCTTCATTTCTGTTTCCTTTATATCTAATCAATAATTCTGAAATCTAAGGGGAAGCTCAAGTCCGTGACTCTCTAAAAGTTCCTTATCTCTCAGGATAACCTCTGCTTTATCATCAGCTATTATAGTACCATCATGCAAAAGAACAACCCTTTCACATGTATCCATTATAAAATCAAGATCGTGGGATGCAACTATTTTAAGGCATTTTAGCTCATTTAATATGTTGATGAGATTCCTTCTGTTCCTTGGATCAAGGGCAATTGAGGGCTCATCCATAAGTATTATATCTGGTTCCATGGATAAAATTGTCGCGATGGCAGCTAGCTTTTTCTCACCGCCGGATAGCTTGTAGGTCTGCTTGTTTCTAAGATACTCTATGTGCACCTTTGCAAGAGCTTCATCTGTTCTTCTTTTTACCTCATCCTCAGAAAGCCCGTAATTCCTGGGGCCAAAAGACACGTCCTGCTCTACGGTTGACATAAAAAGCTGACTGTCAGAGTCCTGAAAGACATAGCCTATATGCTCTCTCACATGGTTTAGATTTTTCTTATTAACTGCGTGCCCTACTATTTCAAGGCGTCCGTCATAGTCAAGATAAAGCCCCACAAGCAGTTTTAATAAAGTGGACTTACCTATGCCGTTTGCCCCAAGAAGTCCTATACTCTCACCATCATGGGCATGTAAATTTAAATCAAACAAAACCTGCTGATTTTTTTCATAGGAAAAATTCAAATGTTCAATTGTTAAAAGTTCACCATGTATTCCGGTATGCATTCCTTACTTCCTTTTTATTATCTGCGCCTTACACGTGTCGTTTTAATCACGTTCCAAAACATCCTTCATAAAAACAAATAACTGTGTCTTATAAGTATAAAAATAGTTATCCAGACTATGGGATATATTACATCTATCGCTCTTACTTTTATTTTTTCAGAAGAAAAATCTCCCTTAAAGCCCCTAAGCAGCATGCTCTCGTATACGATTGTAGCTCTGTCCATACTTCGAATGAGCCACATACCAACAAGCGTACCCCATGCGCTGTAATGAACTCCGTTTTGATGGGGAGCCCTTAGTTTATAGGCCGTAGCTATTCTGTCAGCTTCTTCGCCCATTATATAAAAATATCTTCCTATCAGTAGCACAACTATCACGATTATCTTAGGAACATGCAGGACTCTTAGAGCGTAGCATATTTTCTCAATTGACGTTGTGGCTATAAGAATATAGGTTGCAAGCACAGCATAGAACCCTTTTAACATCAGGGTAAACATCGAGATAACGCCTCCCGAGATCCCAACATCTCCTACCTGCAACAGTACCTCTTTATCAAAAAAAGGATTAAGCACTCCCACAAAAATCACCAGCGGAAGTATCAGCCTCATCCTGTAAATTCCTGTTTTAAATGAGAGTTCTCCGATGACAAAAACGAAAATGATATAAACAGACATAAGAATCAGCGGTGTCACAGCATATTTATTTATGGACACCACAGTAAAAATGTATATAACGCTAATAAGCAGCTTCCCCAAAGGATGAAGGTCATTCATCCAATGAGAACGCTGCCATAATTCTTCAATGCTTTTAAATTCGTTTAACTTCTTTTCAATTGAATCCATTAAAACTAACCATTTCTTAAAAATGGCTATGAGTTATTAGTTTTCCTGAACACTCTTACCATTTTTAAAGAATTTAAATGCATAGCATACCAGTGTAAGTATGATAACAACCATGAGTGAACCCACGATTCCGGAGAAGCTTGTTCCTACAGCTGCTTCGCTGTCCTTAAATGCGTAGTCCGGTAAAAGTGAAGTTGTAGTCTGGATGTTCTCAGCAGTTTCATATACGCTTCCATCAGCTTCAAGCTCTGATGTGCCTGCTACCTTCTCCATGGACCACTCAAGGCCATCCGGGAAAGCAGATGCAAAAAGTGATACAACGCCGCCGCAAAGTGCAGCAGCTAAAGCAAGAACGATGATAGTCTTCTTGAATGAAAGCTTGCTCTCGCTCTTGTTCTCGCCTACGCCCCATAAGAGCTCAGGTCTTGCTTCATTTACAAAAGTAAGCACAGCAGCTGTAATAAGTCCCTCTACAGCACCGATTGCAAGGTGAATAGGCTGCATTGTTGCAAGGAATACAGAGAAAGGAAGCTCTGTAACTCCTGAAGCAAGTGTCTCAAGTGTTACTGAAAATGCTCCAAGCTGAAGTGTAAGCACGCAACCAAGTATAGATGCAAGAACTATCTTACCTCTTGTAACTCCTTTTTTCATGATAGGCTTCCAAATGAGAAGCGCTCCAATAAAGCACCCGTAAAAGGCCATATTCCAGACGTTACATCCAAGGGCCAAAAGACCACCGTCTGCAAACATCAGACATTGTATAAGAAGTACTCCTATCATAGTAAGGAATCCTGCGTAAGGTCCAAGAAGTGCTGAAAGCATCATACCTCCGCAAAGATGTCCTGAAGATCCTGTTCCGGGAATTGTGAAGTTAAGCATCTGAGTAGCGAATACAAAAGCACCCATTACACCCATTACAGGGATTTTCTTCGGATCGTCCTCAAGTCTTACTTTCTTGATTGAATAAGCGGCAGCTCCTGTTGAAAGAACGTACATTGTTCCTGCAACTGCGGGAGTTACCAGTGCATCAGCCATATGCATAATTATTTCTCCTCCATGTGTATGTATAAAAACGAAATCGTCATAAGCACGTTTCTAAAAGAGTATAATATTGCATACAACTCACTTACAAGCCCCCTGGGGGGATGTAAATTGCAGATATTTACGTAAAAATTTGAATTAAGCCCTTTTTATAATCATATATTAACGTTATTTTGCATATATAATATAGTTTATGATTTTATAATATTTTCTTTAGCCTTTACTAATACTTCTTATTGTTCTTTTAGGGTTCGTACATACTTTTGTCAAATTTAAAATGTATTATAAACATATCAGAAGCGAAGACTTCTGACTCCCCCAACAAAACTTTTTTCATACCAGGGCTGTAAGGTTCCCCACCTTACAGCTCCTCCTCCATTAATGGGGCTTTTTTTATTTTCTCTTCCTTTTTCCCGAAGCTTTAGTCTTATTTGAAGAACTGTTATTTCTGTTGCCGGATGCTCTTTTTCCATTACCCGTTTTACTGCTACCGGTTTTTCCATTGGCGAGCTTACCTGATTTTCCAAACCTTCCTGCGGCTTTATCATTTGTAACCTTTCTTGGCGGAATAAGGCATTCCTTACCAAAGCCTATCAGATCTTCTCTGTGCTCACGAAGCAGAGCTTCCTTAACAAGCTCGTAGTTCTCCGGTCTCCTGTACTGAATAAGAGCTCTCTGCATAGCCTTTTCATGAGGGTCCTTCGCAACATAAACCTTCTCCATGGTGAGTGGATCTATGCCTGTGTAATACATGCAGGTAGAAACCGTTCCCGGCGTAGGATAAAAATCCTGGACCTGATCAGGATTAAGTCTGTGCTTACAAAGATACTCTGCAAGGGCTATGGCGTCCTTAATGGTACTTCCCGGATGTGATGACATCAGGTAAGGTACCGCATACTGCTGCAATCCAAGGTCTTTATTTACCTTATCGAATTTCTCGATAAACTTATCATATACGCTGACTGAAGGCTTTCCCATCTTGGAAAGAACATTATCTGAAATGTGCTCAGGGGCCACACGAAGCTGTCCGCTTATATGATACTTACAAAGCTGCCTAAGGAATGAATCATCCTTATCTGCTAAGAGGTAATCGAATCTTATACCACTTCTTACAAAAACCTTTTTAACACCTTTAAGTTCTCTTAATTCCTTTAGGAGCTTAAGATAATCATTGTGGTCCACTTCTATATTGGGACAGGGCTTTGGATACAGGCATTTTTTATTCATACAGGCGCCGTTTACAAGCTGCTTCTTACATGCAGGCTTTCTGAACTGAGCTGTAGGTCCGCCTACATCATGGATGTAACCCTTAAAATCCTTCTCTGATAAGAAAATCTTTGCTTCTTTTAATATTGATTCATGGCTTCTGGCCTGAACAATTCTGCCCTGATGGAAGGTCAGCGCACAGAAATTACACTCACCAAAACAACCTCTGTTAGATGATATGGAGAACTTGATCTCACTAAAAGCAGGAATGCCTCCCATTTTGTCATATACGGGATGCCATGCCCTCATATAAGGCCTCTCGTATACATCGTCAAACTCCTGCTGAGTAAGCGGCCTCGAAGGAGGATTCTGTACAACAAAAAGACTCTTATCATAGGTCTCATAGAGACGTTTTCCGTTAAAGGGATCAGTGTTTTTATACTGTATACCAAAGCTTTCGGCATACTTTTTCTTATCTTCCTTAATCTCTTCGAACTCAGGAAGCTTTATGGCATCGTAGATGTTTTCCTCATCTCTTGTCTTATAAACTGTTCCGTTTATAAATGTGATATCCGCAACATCCATGCCGGATGCAAGAGCATCAGCGATCTCAACTATGCTTATCTCTCCCATTCCATAGGATATGATATCTGCGCCTGAATCAAGAAGAATTGAACGTCTTACCTTATTGGACCAGTAATCATAGTGGCCAAGACGCCTTAAGCTGGCTTCTATTCCTCCAACGATTATGGGATTTTTCTTATATACCTTACGGATCAGGTTACAGTATACGATTGTAGCATAGTCAGGGCGCTTACCCATCTCACCGCCCGGACTGTAAGCATCTGTCTGCCTTCTTTTCTTGGCCACAGTGTAATGATTAACCATTGAGTCCATGTTTCCGGCTGATACCAGAAATCCAAGACGGGGTTCACCAAGTACCGTAATGCTGTTTTCATCCCTGAAATCAGGCTGACAAATAAGGCCCACGCTATAACCGTGAGCCTCCAATGTTCTTGTAATGATAGCACTTCCAAAGCTTGAATGATCAACATATGCATCGCCGCACACATAGACAAAATCAACCTGTGAAAGTCCCATTTCTTCCATATCTTTTTTGCTGATAGGTGGAAATCCTAATGCCATATCTTATTCCATTTCACTAAGAAGTTTATTTGCATAAACAAGTCTTACGCAGACAGTGAAAATCTCCATCGCTGTACGAAGATCGCCAAGTGAAGGATATGTAGGTGCAATTCTGATATTGCTATCATGAGGATCCTTCTTGTAAGGATATGTTGCACCTGCGCCTGTCATGGTAACACCGGCCTTCTTTGCTCTGTCTACTATAGCCTTTGCACAGCCCTCGGGAGCATCAAAGCTGATAAAATAACCTCCCTTGGGTCTTGTCCAGTCACCGATTCCGTAAGGAGCAAGGTCTCTGTCAAGAATCTCAAGAACTGCTTCAAACTTAGGTCTGATGATAGCTGCGTGCTTCTTCATGTGCTCCTTCATGCCATTGATATCACCAAAGAAACGCACGTGACGAAGCTGATTAACCTTGTCATGACCGATAGTCTGGTTAGTGAGCTGAGCCTTGATCTCTTCAAGGTTGTTGAGAGATGTAGCTATAGCTGCAATTCCGCTTCCGGGGAATGTGATCTTGGAAGTGGATGAAAACTTATAAACCATATCGGGACTTCCTGCCTTCTTACACTCAGCAAGGATCTCGATCAGATAATCCTGATCATCATCATAGAGATGATGAATGCCGTATGCATTATCCCAAAAAATTCTGAAATCTCTTGCAGCGGGGCGAAGTCTTGCAAAACGTCTTACTGTATCATCTGAATATGAGTACCCTTGCGGATTGGAATACTTAGGCACACACCATATTCCCTTTATTGATTCATCCTCAGAAACAAGCTTCTCAACTATATCCATATCAGGACCTGTAGGAGTCATGGGTACAGGAATCATCTCGATACCAAAATACTGAGTGATGGCAAAATGTCTGTCATAACCTGGTACCGGGCAAAGGAATTTAACCTTATCAAGCTTACACCAGGGTGTATTGCCCATGATACCATGTGTATAAGCACGAGAAACTGTGTCATACATAACATTAAGTGATGAGTTACCATATATGATAATGTTGTCCGGACTGTTCTCCATCATGGCACCGATCAGCTCTTTTGCTTCCTGGATACCATCGAGGACACCGTAGTTACGGCAATCTGTTCCATCTTCGCAGGACAGATCAGCTTCAGAATTAAGTGCATCCATAAGTCCCATGGACAGATCAAGCTGCTCATGGCAGGGCTTACCTCTTGCCATATTCAGAGTAAGATCCATATCCTGATATCTCTTGTACTCTGCCTTCAGGTTAGCAACTTCGCGCTGAAGCTCCTCTTTGTTCATTTCCTTATAGGTCTTGACCTTAAGGTCAACGTTTTTCAGATCCGGCTTATTGTTTTTCATAATAAAACTCCTTATCCCAAAATTGACTAGAATGTATTATATCACAACTTATTAATAATGCGATACTTTAATGTGATAAAGAATCCGCCTAATGAAATAAAAAATTCGGAAGAATTTCCCATAAGACAAAAAACGGAGCAGCTTTTTTCGCCGCTCCGCCAAATCACTAATCATCCGTTATACAGGATCAATAAGATCTCTGTACCACTTAAGTGCATCTGTATAGGCCTCGTAAATCTTATCCATCTCAAGATTATCAAGAATCATAAGTCTTGAAACCTCCTGCCAGGAAGCATCCTCATACTGATAAATAAGATTAAGCACAGGCCACAGTTCTCCGGTATTGCCAAGAAGTGCATCTTCTATTTTCTTTGATACATGTACCAGCTTCAGGGATTCCTCCATGGTCTGATCAAGCATTATATCAAGAAGTGAGAAAAGACCTGCCAGGAAAAGCTCTGAAGAAAGTCCTGCCATATCAAACACACTGGCAAGGTTCTCAGCAAATTTTGCACGAATCATGGAGATTCTTGTAATCTCACTGGGCTTATCAGCGCAAAGCTCTTTGGTCACCGCGGTGTTGATCCATCTCTTAAGTTCCTTCTGTCCAAGCATTGCAGCCGCATGCCTTACGGAAGTAATCTCGGAATTGATGGCCATATGATTAACCATCTCAAGCATTGAAATAACGAGAGCTGCATCTTTTCCGATTACATCAGCCGCTTTCTGAAGATCAAAATCGGGATCATTAACAACATTTAAAAGCTCGATATATGTAACCTTAAGAGGTGCAACAGAAATCTCCGAATCCTCTACAGGTACGCGGAAGAAGCTTCCCTCATAGAGATCATAGGATCCGTCTGAAGATAGTCTCTCATAATCATCCTTGCTGTCTACATTTACAGCACATAATTTAATCTTGGGAAAAGCCTTCTGGAAATAGATTTTGGCACTTCTGATATTGACCTTACGATGATCAAGAAGTACATAGTCACACATCTCGAGTAGCGGTCTGAAGGTCTCGAACATGTTGCCCGCAAGCTTTCTCACAGCGATCTTGTAGCCCTGTCCTCTCAGATCCCAAAGCCTTGCAAGATAAGGCTCCTGGGGAAGAACCGTATTGTCTAAAAGAAGAACTATCCTCTGCTTCGGCGCGCTGCACTGCTCTTCGATGTTGGCAAATAAAGAGATATTGTTTATCTCAACAAAGACCTCCTTGTTACCGGACAGTACATTGGTACCGATACTATCTACGATGTCAAGTCCGACGATATCAACTACATTATCAAGATAACCCGTACCCATAAGCTGCGGATTCATAAGGTAGTTCTCTCTCTGTGCAAATACAGAGTATGCGCAGACTTTCATCTCATCATCAAACAGCGGAATAAGCGAAGCAAGCATGGAACTTTCTCCTTTCGATTGTTTTCTGAATTCTGATAATTTATTATACCATTTTGCAAAAAAAAAGAACAGATTTACTGTTCTTTTAAGACCCGAAATGCCGGTTCCGGTTATTTGACTCCTAGCAAACGCCAGGTGGGTTACCGCAGCAGCGATATCTGTCTTCCTCTCCCATAGCTTGTCTGCACATGTGCAGGGCCGGAGGCGTGACATCAATCCAGCAATCTAGGTGTCCCGTTTAAAGTAACTGTAGGTTCAAATTACACCGGAAGTGTCGAGCATCCCAGGCGAGCTCGAGGCTCGTATAAACTGCTTCTGCAGTTCTTTAATTATATTATAAATCACACGAGCCCCAAATCAATAGAATAATCCTTAAAAATTCTTAAGAAATAATGAAAAAACCGCATAAAATCTTCATTCCGAGCGTTTTCTCATGAAAAAACGTTACATCAAAGCGGCTTTGTAGCATTCTTAAGCCAATCCTTGATTTCCTTCTCTTCAATAAGCGGTTCAATGGTATCATATACCATCTTCTGATACTCATTTATGGCATCAATCTCTCTCGGCTGGAGATATTTCTTATCGATTGCATCGCGGTCAAGAGGCACATAAGTAAGGTGCTTAAAGCTAAGGAACTGTCCGTCGCTGTTCTTTACATCCTTAACAACCTCTAAGATGTTCTCAATACGGATACCATGCTTACCCTCAATATAAACTCCGGGCTCATCAGACATGATCATTCCCGGCTTAAGAGGTGCTTCATCCTCTACAGAACGTGACTTCCAGCGGATGCTGTGAGGTCCCTCGTGTACGTTGAGGATATATCCGATACCGTGTCCTGTTCCGCACTTATAATCGATTCCGATATTCCAAAGGGGTCCTCTTGCAAGGATATCAAGATTTCTTCCGTTACATCCCTCAAGGAACTTTGCATTTGCCAGCTGAAGCATACCTACAGCTGTAAGAGTGTAGTGCTTCTTCTCTTCTGCTGAAATCTTGCCAAGGACAATGGTTCTGGTAACATCTGTTGTACCACCCATGTAGGTTCCGCCTGAATCAACAAGAAGGAATCCCTCGCCCTTAAGAGCAGCATTATCATCCTCAGTTGCTTCGTAATGCATCATTGCAGCATTATCCTTATAAGCACTGATTGTAGGGAATGACAGCTCGATAAATCCGGGAAGCTGAGCTCTCATCTCATCAAGATGCATGGCAGCTGTATATTCGTTGAGTTCTCCCTTGGGAGCTTCCTTTTTTACCCAATAGATGAATTTTGTAAGAGCAGCACTGTCGCGGATGTAAACCTCGCGGATATTCTTAAGCTCCGTATCATTCTTACATGCCTTCATCATCTCTGTAGGATCAAAGATGTTCTTAATCTTAGCATTTCTGCTCTCAGAATTATCGCTGATAGTTCTGTAAACCTGATAGCTTACATTTCTCTCATCATAAAGTGTGATGCCTTCGTATTCATATTCATCAAGCCATCCGATGATCTTGCTATAGGGTGCAAGCTCAATTTCATTCTTCTCACAGTAAGTGCGAACTTCATCGCTAAGCTCATCAAACTGTACGAAAAGAACTGTCTTTTTCTCTGTGATGAAAAGATAACTCAAAATTACAGGATTACACTCTACGTCATTACCTCTAAGGTTGGTAAGCCAGCAGATGTCATCCAGTTTGCAAAGAAGATATGCCTTTGCCTTGTTCTCTGTCATTGTGGCACGTACTTCTTCAAGCTTTTCTTTAAAGCTCTTACCGCAAAGCTCATCGGGAAGGATATAGATGGGATTGCAGGGGAGCTTGGGTCTGTCTGTCCATACCTCCATTGCAAGATCTCTGTCATATTTTACCTTCGCCTGAATCTTCTTAAGAGCCTTTTCATAAGAAAGACCCTCAACAGCAGGAACTACCTTTCCGTCAAAACCAAGGACCTCTCCTGCCTTCATATTGTCTTTAAGATATTCTTTGATTGTGGGAACGCCCTCTTCGCCCATGCGGTAAAGAGTAACTCCTGTTCCCTTCATCTCTCTCTCAGCCTGGATGAAATATCTTCCATCAGTCCACATTCCGGCCCACTTCTTGGATACAACCAAGGTACCGTTTGATCCTGTGAAGCCGCAGAAAAACTCCCTCACCTTGAAAAAATCTGCCGCATACTCAGAATTATGATAATCGGATGTGGGCATAAGATAATAATCAATGCCGTTCTCCTCCATCTTTGCTCTGAGAGCAGAAAGTCTTTCTTTAATTACTTTATTCTCCAATTCCTAAAACCTCCAAAAGTCCCCTATTACGGGCCTTTTATATTATCTTTCCTCCATAGGCACATAAGGATATTCATCACTTACTGCCTTATATGCAGGACGAATGATCTTACTGTTGTTGGCAAGCTCTTCCATTCTGTGAGCACTCCAGCCAACTATACGGGCAATTGCAAACATAGGTGTGAAAAGCTCCTCCGGAAGCTCAAGCATCTTGTAAACAAATCCGGAATAGAAGTCCACGTTGATACTAACGCCCTTGTACATCTTACGCTCAGCGCTGATCACTTCAGGCGCAAGTCTCTCCACCATCTCATAGAGAGCAAGCTCTTTGTCCATGCCTTTTTCCTTAGCGAGCTTAATTGTGTACTCCTTAAGAAGTACTGCTCTCGGGTCTGATTTTGAGTAAATAGCATGTCCTACACCATAGATTAGACCTGCTTTATCAAAAGCTTCTTTATGAAGGAGTTTCTTTAAGTATTCCTTTACCTCTTCCTCATCAGCCCAGTCCTTAAGCTCCTTCTCCATCTGGTCAAACATGTGAATAACCTTGATGTTGGCACCACCGTGTCTTGGTCCCTTAAGAGAACCAATAGCTGCAGCTATAACAGAATAAGTATCTGTCATGGATGAGCTTACAACGTGAGTTGTAAATGATGAGTTATTACCACCACCATGCTCCATGTGAAGGATAAGGCAGATATCAAGAAGTCTTGCTTCAAGCTCTGTGTATTTACTGTCAGGACGAAGCAGATACAGTATATGCTCTGCTGTTGACAACTCTGCTTTCGGAGGGTGAATGAAAAGACTCTTACCCTCGTGATAATGGTTATATGCCTGATATCCGTAAATAGCAAGGAGCGGGAAAAGACTTATCATCTGCAGGCTCTGCCTTAGTACATTAGGCATAGAAACATCATCTGCACTGTCATCGTAGGAATACAATGTCAGCACACTTCTTGAAAGAGTATTCATCATATCACGGCTGGGTGCCTTCATGATGATATCTCTTACAAAACCCGTAGGCAGTGATCTGTAAAAGCCAAGGAGCTCACAGAAGCCCTGCAATTCACTCTTTGTGGGGAGCTTTCCAAAAAGAAGCAGATACGCTGTCTCTTCAAAACCACAGTTACTATGGGATGCCGTTCCGTGAACGATATCCTTAACATTGATTCCCCTGTAGAAAAGCTCACCATCTGCAGGGATTGTCTCACCATTAATATGCTGCGTAGCATTGATGGTGGAAATGTTAGTAAGGCCGGTTAGGACACCCTTACCATTTAAATCACGAAGACCTCTTTTTACATCATACTTAGTGTAGAGGTCGGTATCAATGACATCTGCTGTCTCCACCAGTCTGGCAAGATCCTCTAATTCAGGTGTATTGTCAGAATAAATGTTTATCTCATTGTTGTTACCCATTGATATCCCCCCGTTTTCTATTTTTATTTTAGTATATCCGATTACTGTAAAAAGCTTCTTACCGCATCTGCAAGGCCATCCTTGGAAACAACCTTGTTATGCAGTACTTTTGCATCTCTTATTGATGTAACAGCCTCAGGAATCTCTACGCCTGAAACCTCAGAGAGCTTATCAGCAAGCTGGAAGTCGTCGAGACTGTCATCGTTTTTACCAAGTGCAGTCATAACGCTTCTTGTGAACTTGTAAGGACTTGCTGTAGATGCGATAACCGTAACGGTTTTGTCACCTGTTTCACGCACATATTTGTCATATACGCAGGAAGCGACTGCTGTATGTGTATCGATAAGATAACCTGTATCACCAAAGAGTGAACTGATTGTCTTTGCTGTCTCTTCCTCTGTGGCATATCCGCCATAGAAGCAGTCAAGCTTCTCTTTCATAGCGTCTGTTATCTCATATTTACCTTCTGTGGAGAGTTGCTTCATGTAGTTTGCATCTGCAACAGCATCATCACCGGCAATATGATAAATGAGTCTCTCAAGATTGGATGAGATGAGGATGTCCATTGAAGGTGAGCTTGTAAGTACAAACTCTCTGTTCCTGTCATACTCTCCTGTCTTGAAGAAGTCATAAAGTACCTTGTTTGAGTTGGATGCACAAATAAATGTCTTGATGGGTAATCCCATTTTTCCTGCATAATATGCAGCCAGGATATTACCGAAGTTACCCGTGGGAACTACAACATTTATCTGGTCTCCCTCAGCAATTCTTCCCTCTTTGAGAAGTCTTGTGTATGCATAAACATAATAAACGACCTGAGGCATAAGTCTTCCGATATTGATGGAGTTTGCACTTGAGAACTGGAAGCCCTTCTCATCAAGTTCTTTTGCGAAATCAGGATCTGTGAAGATCTTCTTAACGCCTGTCTGAGCATCATCGAAGTTACCCTCAATTGCTACAACGCAAGTATTTGCGCCTTTCTGAGTAACCATCTGTCTCTCCTGTATGGGAGAAACACCGTCCTTGGGATAAAATACAACGATTCTGGTTCCGGGAACATCGGCAAAGCCTGCAAGAGCTGCCTTTCCTGTGTCACCGCTTGTAGCTGTAAGAATAACTATCTCATTCTTTAAATTGTTTTTCTTAGCAGCTGTTGTCATGAGATAAGGAAGTATTGAAAGGGCCATATCCTTGAAGGCTATTGTCTTTCCATGATAAAGCTCAAGATAGAAAGCACCGCCTGCCTCTGTCATAGGAGCCATCTCTTCTGTGTCAAACTTGGAATCGTATGCATGATCTATACAATAACGCAGCTCTTCCTCGGTATAATCCGTAAGCATCAGCTTCATAACCTGGTAAGCGGTCTCACGGTAATCCATCTCCTTAAGCTCTGAAAAAGTCTTATCAAGATGAGGTATATGATCCGGTACAAACAGTCCTCCATCAGCGGCAAGACCTCTGAGTATTGCCTGTGAAGCTGTAACCTGATTTTTGTCTCCTCTTGTACTCCTGTACATAACTTCCATAATATGACACTCCTCCGTTTTCATGTTGTTAGCGAATAAAACACTGTGATACAATAAGATAGATAAATGACTATACATTCATGAGTCGTTTACGATTTTCTTATGAACATATACTTTGAGTAAAAAGTATAACACAAAAATGCATATTTTTACATAACCAATTACTAGTCAATTTTAGTTTATGGGGGTAAACCAAAATGGCAAACAAAGTAACGGGGGTATACGAAACATGTCTCAAGGATGGGACTAAATCTTATCGTGCATCAATCACCTACAAGGGCAAACACATAGCTCTTGGATCTTTTAGTAATGCTCGCCTGGCAGGACGGGCTTACACTCAGGCTCAAAGCATTCTCGAAGACACTTCATGGACACTTGATTCTTATAAGCAGGGACAGCCACTGCCCTTTGAAAAGTGTGTTGTTCTGATCAACTATAGGGATAAAGGTCTCTACATTCCAAATCCGATTTATCTTGAAAAGAAGTTCTTTTTATACTATCTCTCACCACAGCAGACTCTTATTTTTGATATAGATGACCTGTTCTATTATTCATCCCATAAGATCATGCAGAGGGGCTCACATCTGTTCGTGGCTGACTACGGCTCACAGATAAGCATACTAAGCCGCTACGGCATAAGAAGCTACGCAGTAGAGGGAAGAGATTATAAATTTGCAAATGGGAACTCCAGCGACCTTCGCTATGAAAATATCGAGATTCTGAACAGATACCACGGCGTTAGGCAGTACAACCACAGAGGCTATTTGAAGTACAAGACCGTGATTCATGTCCGGGGTGATTTTGTTGTTGGAAAATATAACACCGAGAACGAAGCTGCCATTGCATATAACAAGGCGGTAGATATTCTGAGAAGAAACGGCATAGAGAAAAACTATATGCAAAACTACATTGAGGATCTTTCGGCTTCACAATACGCAGATATCTACACTACCGTAAAGATATCTCCTAAGATTATGAAGCTAAACATGGCCTGACCTGCCATACCTGAATATGTTTAAACAGACTAAGGCCTGATTTACCACACCCAAATTAATATATTTAAACAAAATAAGGCCGCCACCACATATATCGGAACACAGGCGATTATAAGCAAAGCTTAACGAGTATGTGTTTAGATATATATGGTGGCGGCCGAACCATTTTTAAAGCATAAGATTCATATTACTTTTCTGCTCTTCGTCTTCCAGCTGCTTTTTCTGCATCTGATTGCGATAAGCTTCAAGAGTCTGATTCTTGCGGAGCTCTGTGATCTCCTGTGCAATATCAGTATCAGTAATCCTGCTCTCTGCACTAAGTACATTCTCTCTTGCGATAGAATTGTAGCTTATGTTGTGCTCGTAACCATTTGTAGTAGCTCCTACCGTGCTTCTGGCATCACTCACACTCTGAATTGCAGCGTCTATGGAATCGATATCATTAACATCGAGATTATCGAGTCCAAGTGCCTTCATCTGTGAAGAATCAAGCTGCTGACCGATACCCTGCATAAGCTGCGCATTGACACCTGCGATATCGCTTCTGTCACTTGCTGTAAGGGTACCATTCTGTGAATAAACGGCGTTAGCGCGAATATCCTGTAGATAACTCGTAACACCATCAAGAACTCCGTCACGAATGTTCAGCTGAGATACATTATCTCTTGAATTCCTTGCATTAACGTTGTGAGTTCTCTGAGCTGCCTCCATCTTCTGAGAGATGGCAAGCTCGGCGGCACCATCTGCTGCGGACTGTAACTTGTTACCGCTAGCAATCTTGCCATAGGATGAATAGTTACTATAGCTGTTGTTACTAATGCCTCCTATCATATAGCGCCTCCTTTCTTCCTCCGTGAATAAGGATAAATCCGTTCTGCGCCTGTGACTCCTATAAGTCCCCACTTGATGTAGTCACTGGGATAGATTCTCCGTCCCTGAAAATCTATCTTAGGATCCTTCCAAACATCTGTCATTAAGACAGAATAACCTATAGTTAATTAATACAATAACATTTTTACGTCAATTTGTAAAGAATTTCATTTTTGTGATCATTAACAAAATTATCCTATCGCTTTTATTGACATTTCCTCATACTGTCTTGAGAAGAGGCTGTAGTAATATCCCTGCTTATTCTTCATGAGTTCCTTGTGTTTTCCGCGTTCTATGATCTTACCATCCTTAACAACAAGGATTACATCAGCATCAACAACGGTTGATAATCTGTGGGCAATCATAAATGATGTTCTACCCTTTATTACAACAGAGATCGCATCCTGAATAGCTTTTTCCGTAACGGTATCAATTGATGATGTAGCCTCATCAAGTACCAGAATCTTAGGATCTGCCAGTATCGCTCTTGCAAATGATAACAGCTGCTTTTCACCTGTTGAAAGCATATCTCCACCTTCACCAACATCACTGTCAAGGCCTTTATCCATGCGCTTTACGATCTCTTCAGCAGATACCAGCTTAAGAGCATTCCAAATCTCTTCATCCGTTGCGTCGGGATTACCATATTTCAGGTTCTCTCTTACGCTTCCTGAGAAAAGATGAGGTGTCTGAAGCACATATCCGATATTGCTGTGAAGCCACAGCTGTGACCTTTCTCTGGCATCTCTTCCATCAATCAGCACCTGTCCCTTTGTAGGCTCAAAAAATCTGCATACAAGGTTAACAAGTGTGGATTTACCTGCACCTGTCTCACCAACAATAGCAACGTTGGTACCCTGCGGAACCTTAAGATCAAAGTTCTCAAGAACATACTCTGTTCCGTCAGGATAATGGAAAGACACATCCTTGAATTCCACATCCCCGTAAAGCTCTTCCCAATTCTCCTTTTTAGGATTAAAGGTATCGCCGTACTTCTCAATAACTTCCTTAGAATCAGCCACGTCTGACTCAGTGTTGAGAAGCCTGGTAAGTCGCTCAACGTTTACCTGCACTGCAATAAGATCAGATATTGTAACGATGATATTCTGAATAGGCTCAAGTATTCCAAGGGCGTAGGACAGGAAAACAGAAAGTGTTCCGATTTCCATAACACCCTCCATGGTTATCTTTCCGCCTCTCCAAAGAGCCAGTGCCAGAGCACATGATGAAAGCATGGTTACAGATGCGGTAAACAGCGCAGAGTAATGAGTTGCATGAACTGCATTTTTGCGATAGCTCTCTGTATCTCTGGTAAAATCATCCTGAATCTTCTTTTCAACAACAAGCGTTTTTATTGCCTTGGCACCGGTAATTCCTTCGTTAAAGTTACTGGTGATTGTGGAATTAAGCTCTCTTATGTGTCTGTTAAGCACAATAAGATGTTTTTGAAAATAAATAACCAGCACAACAGCTATAGGAACCAACACGAGTATATAAAGGGCCAGGCGCACATTTATGGACAGCATTACTATCAAAACGAACAGGATATAACTTCCGTTCCATATGATGTCCATCATTCTCCAGGCCACAAGCATACCGATTTTTCCGGTATCACTCATAACTCTTGCGTGAATATAACCAACGTTATTTTGATTGAAATATGAGAAGGAAAGCTCCTGCAGATGGTTAAATGCTGCATTTCTGAGATCCCTGTCAACAGACATCTCTATCTGTCCGCACATGTAAGCACTTGTAAAATCCATACAAAGCTTTACCACCAGTACAAGTGCATATAAAAGCGCAAATCTGCTAATTCCTTCCAACGTTCCTTTTACAACATAATTGTTGATTGCATATCTGTTAAAAAGCGGAACAATACTGTCTACAAGACTTACCATCGCCCCAAGGAAGATCATGAGCATCATCCTGTATCTGTAGGGCTTTAAATATGGTAATAGTCTTGGAATCCCCATCCAGGGAAGCTTGACTATTTCTTTGTTTTCTTTGGACTCAGGCACTTTCCTCACCTCCCTGCATCTGAATGTCATAGATTTTACGATAAAGGCCGCCCTTTTCTACCAGTTCATCGTGGGTACCCTCTTCGATAAGCTCTCCATGACCCAGAACAATAATATGATCAGCATGCATAAGCGTAGTTATCCTATGTGAGATCAGAATGGTTGTGGCACCGCTTGCATGCTTATCAAGCGCAGCTCTGATCTTGGCATCGGTCTCCGTATCTACAGCTGAAAGCGAATCATCAAATATCATAATCGGCGGCTCTGTAATAAGCATCTGGGCAATAGCAGTCCTCTGCTTCTGTCCACCTGAAAGGGTAACGCCCCTCTCTCCTACAAAGGTGTCATAGCCAGCATCGAAATTCCTGATGGTCTCATCAAGAGATGCAAGCTTGGCAGCTCTGGTGACATCCTTAAGTTCAGGAGTTTTCCTTGTAATTGCTATATTTTCCTTAAGTGTTCTCGAGAACAGGAAAGGCTCCTGCAAAACAAGTCCGATATTTCTTCTAAGATAATGCATCTTGATATTTCTGATATCCACGCCGCCAATTGAAATGGTACCCTGATCCTCAGGAAGCTCATACAGTCTGTCAAGAAGGTACATAAGGGTGGACTTACCGGAACCAGTACCTCCAAGAACTCCAATTGTTTCGCCGGCCTTAACCTTAAAGCTTACATTTTTCAAGATTTCGGAAGATCCGTTATCATAAGAAAAGCTTACGTTATTAAATTCAATATCCTTATCCAGAGGCGGCTCTGTTGCGCCTTCTCTGTCAGTTTCAATCTCTGCATTCATGATCTCTCTTAGACGGTCTACGGATACACCGGCTTTACTCATCTCTGAGATAACTCGTCCAAGCATACGTACAGGCCATGAAACCATTGCGTTGTAGGAATAGAAGGCAATCATCTCACCTACCGTGATCTCACCTCTTACTGCAAATACACAGCCCATTACAAGCACTACCATGCACTGCACTCCGGCAATCAGATCATTGGAAGTCCAGAATGCTGAAAGCAGCATCATAAGTTTTATCCACAGCTTGGTGTACGCATCATTCTTTTTCTCAAAGCGATGACGTTCGTAGATCTCACGTCCAAAAGCTCTTACAACTCTGACACCGGTCAGGTTCTCCTGGGCAATTGCAGACAGTCTTCCCTCTTCCTCATCTGCTTCTCTGAAGGCATTTCCTATACGGTTATGGAAAAACAGCGAGTAAAGCACCAGTACCGGAATAAAGGCAAGAGAAATAAGAGCCAGCTTCACGTGAATCTGGAACATGAAAATGAGTCCAAAGGTAATCATTATCACTATTCTGAAAAGTGAAGTCAGCTGCTCTGACAGGAACACCTTGATGGTCTCTACGTCGGATGTACATCTCTGAATTATATCTCCGGTATGATTCTCTCCATGCCATGCAAAAGGAAGGTGAGAAATATGATCAAACAAAATATCTCTCATCCTCTTGATCAGCTTCTCCGCAGCCATGGAATTCAGGACCTTATTGAGATATCTGCATATTCCGCAGACAATAGCAATCGTTATCACTATACATGCGATAACAAACAGATGGGTCTTCAAATAGGCTTTTCCACCGGATATACCGATAAGAAGCTGCATATAGAAAGGCATGGTCGATTCTGAATCACCGATAAGATAATCCACTGTATATTGGATAATTTTGGGATTGACCATGTCTAAGAAAGCCACAAGCATTGAAAAAACAATGCCTGAAGCAAACAGACCTATACTTCCCTTAAGAAAGAAAAATACAAGTCCCGACCGTGTCGGAAACTTATTCTTATTATTCATTGTAAACTCCCCATTTCTAGTAATTTTTCAGGTACGTAATAGTTATCATACTACAAAGAATCAGCTAATTTCCACTACTATTTTGCCCTTTGTAACAGGAATTCTGATTCGATAACAGTCGTGTTTCCAGCTCAATTTCAAACGCTCATCATTTATTTCACATCTCTCTATTGTTATGGCGCCTGCACTGCCATATGAAGATATGTTGATATCACCTGTTTTTCCAACGGAAATAGCCGCATTATCACTGAGTCCGTCAGCATTTTTCCCTTCCTTTATCACCGTTGGCTCTTCGTAGGTAATAAAGCTCAAAACTGCGTCCAAATCTCCATCATATTCATCTACAAGTAGTACCTTATCTTCCTTAAGGCTAACGCTCCTTTTATAGCTTCGAACCTTACTGTTTCCAAAAGCCTGCGCTATATCCATGGATAGACTGTGGCTTTTTTCATCAAATACAACGTCTCCTGCTCCGTACTTTTCCCCGGGCAGCTCCATTACAGTCTCGTGTCCATCATAAAAAGTAGGCAGATTATGATACACAGACTGCATGGTCCAAATCTCATAGCGCCTGTCAGAAAAAGTCTTAGCCGTATACGTAGGTGCCCCAAGATCGATGAGGAAGGGCTCTCCCTCTTTGTAAAGAATAATGCTTCCCACATCATTATGATTATGAGAGTCGCCGTTATTTCCGGCTTTTGCTGCGAGAACAAAGCTATTGTTTCTTGCTATCATCATGCCGACGCTCTCAAAGAAAACATCCTTTTCACCCTTATCATTCCCATGTCTGTACTGCATCATATTCTTATGAGCTGATGCCTGTAATACCCTGTACCAAAGGTTATGCTCTTCTGTGAGAAGCCTTTCATTCCAGTCTTCAGTGCGATAATCATCTGAAGCCATGGCACACAAAGGCTCGTCCGCGCAGGCTTTTCCAAAAAGGAATTCCCTGGCGCTGCGGTTACCGGGCCTAGCAGCGCAGTCCGCATAGTTGATGTAATAGCCGTTATCAACATAAACTTTTCTGATATAATTGGCGATATTTCGTATTTTATTCACTTTATATACGTCATAAAATACATCACCTGTAATATCATTCAATATGTTCAGTATTCCATAGAGGCACAGCCCCGCATGAGAATAATACTGAGCTCCTTCATCGCAGCAGCCATCTTCTCCATAAGCACTTATAAAATAATCCGTTGAAATTACAGCCTGCTCTATTATCTTTGCGGCAGTGTCCTTATTCATGGAATGGCAAGGCCTTGTAAAAGCAGCCAGAAGCACATTCTGCGTAATCCAAACAGTCCAGTTTATGGCCTTGTTTTCATCATCACCCATCCACCAGAAATGCTCTGAAAGATATGGAATAATCAATTTCTCCCTTATCTCGCTGTCCACATGCTGCGTGATCATAGGGTTTATCTCATCCAAAACAGGTCTTAGCATGTACTCTGCCACTCCAAGAACAGCCCCGGTTTCAGCCGCAAAAAGATCTATAACAGGCTTCTCCGTATCCGGCATATTATCCTGCTTTGCGTCCCTTATATGGGAATTATGTGCAGGATGGCACCAGCTGCTCTCCTCCATGAGAAGATACATTCCATCAAGAATATCCTTTATATATGTGCCTTTATTCTCTACACACTCGGCCATAACCATGGCGGATAGCTTAATTCTTCTTGAAAAAGACTTATCTTCGAAAAACACCCTGTTTCCCGTCTCGTAAAAATCCCGATAATCCGACAGCAAAATCACAGACCATTCTTCTTTTTTCTTATTTTCGCCTTCTTTTACTATGGCTTTTTTCAAATCCTCAGAAAGTCCATCCCAAAACTCTCTGTTCGTTATCTGAGGAATGTTAACTCTTTTATCTAAATTACCGCTGACTGATTCTAAGTACTCTTTAAGCATGTGAAACCTATCCTCCATAAATATCATCCGATACTTTTATTTATCTCTATCCTGAGGGAATGCCTCAATTCCGTATATAACAAGGGGCGCTGCCTTATCAGCAATTCTATATATAGCTTCAGACAAATCCATAAAGGGGCCGCTCTGCACAAACCTTCCGCCCTGACTCCTGTAAATATTATGGACAAAATATTCGTCACCATTTTTAGAAATATTCACAGTATGGAGCTGTTTCAGTATATTTTCATGGTCCCAGTAAAAGGTCACCATAAAACTGTCGTAGCGCTCACCAAAGGCTCTTATTACGTCCCTGTTTCTGGATGTGAGACGTTTTATACCATAGCCCCTTTTTTTCATGTATTTCGCAGGAGCTGAGGGGGCAATTCCAAAGCCTCCACGCAGAGTAGCCCCATGCCTTTCAAAATAGCTGATAAGCTCAGGCATTTTGGGCATGTCCCCATGAAGGGACATAAGTGCATTCCAAGTGGCTATAATCTCGCAGCCTGAATAGGACATATTGGACTTTTTATGTGATCCAAAGCACACCTTCTCCCATCTGTTCTGATTCTCGATAAAGCCCTGTCCGTCAAAGATGCCGTTGCTCTTATCATCAAGTATTTTCTCGTTTTCTTCACGATTTAAAGCGACTATCCTTTTCCTGACCTTTCCTGTAAAAGCAGAAAGAATCCCGAAAAAAGAAAGCACTACCCTGTTTGGAATATACTTAGGAATTAATTTGTAAATAAAAGCCACTTTTTTCATAGTCAGTAAAGCCCCAAAGTATTGTAAAAATCTTAATAACAGTTTAACATTATTCTTAGATAAATTAGTAGGTATATAACGAATAAGAAAGAGAATTTTATGAATATTACTGAAGTCGTTGCAGGCACACCTCTGACAGTTCATGTTCTTGTGGATAATATGCCTGTAGCTATCAAAACAAAAGCCATTTCTGTAATAGACGGCGCACTTTTGGTGGAGCCGCTTAAATACCATGGTGTCCCGATTCCCGCTTCGACACAGGCAACTGCCGAGGCTACACTTATGCCCATGGGAGACCACCACAGCTTCAGCCTTGAAAGCGTCGTTCCTTACGAGAACTGGAGCGACATCTATTATCTTCTTAAGGGACATGAAATTGTTACAGAGCTTGAGAATCAGCGAAAGGCTGAACGATATGTTATAAATCTGCTTGGAAAAGCAGTTATCAACCATAACACTACTGTAAGTGCCATCATTTACGACATTTCCATAAAGGGACTTTCTCTCCTTTTGGGAAAAATGGCCACAGCAAACCCCGGGGATATTATCAGACTCACCTTCAGACCACCGGGCTACAATAAAGATTTTGAGATTACTCTTACAGTAATCCGCAACTTCAAGGTTGGTACCTATGACGCTGTTGGATGTAAGATGCGCGGAATAGACAGTGGTCTTATGGGATACATAATAGACGTCAAAAGAAAAAAGGACGAGACCAAAAGGGCGGAATCCCAATCAAGAGTTCTTATCCATGACGAAAGCAAAGACGAATAAAAATATGCATAAATTAATTGATGAAAAAAGAGACAAAGCGAAAACTTTGTCTCTTTTAATATCTCATCAACCTGCTGCAGCTACCATATCGTCCATCATCTCAGATGATTCTTCATTTTCAGTTACCTGAATCTCATCAGTCCTGCGAGGTGCACGAACACCGAAACTACCTTCATAACGCTGTTCCTTAAGAATCTTACGGATAGCGGCAAGATCCTTGCTCATATCCTCACGCTTTTTGCAGACAACTGTAGGGACACTTCCATTACCCATCTCAACGAAGTATCCGGCTTCTGCTAAGATCTTCTGAATCTTAAGCTTATCTGTGGTACGAATCTCTGCAGGTGTTTTATCTTCTCTCCCCACTACAAACCTCCTATACTAAATTAGCAGTATTTGTGTTTACATGTTTACCTACCACAAAATATAGCACAGACGGTTGGATTTTGCAAGTCGGATCAATGCCCGATGTTATCTGCTCTTCCCACAAAAACTGGCGTTTTATCGGCATTATCAATTATAAAATAGATAAAAGGTCTATCCAGTATAACCTCTATATTTGATCCCGGAAGAGGCGGCGCCGCACCAAGAGTCAAAACGCCTGTTATTGCTGCAGCCCTTGTACCCTCTCTATCCAGTTCAATATGCGTCTTATGCAGAATCTGACTTATGAAATCATTCGAATTACCATTAAGCATTCCTGAAAAATCAGCTTTTCCCGGAGCAAAAGCACTATTTACTCCAAGACTTTTTAAGGTATCAGATAACTCCGCTTCAAAATCCAGGGTATACTCAGGAATTCCTATTTCGGCTTTAATATGCAGCGGATTCGCCAAAGCTTTCAAAAGATCTTCGCCCCTTGATGCTTTCAAAATATCACTTACGCTTTTTCCTTTATCCGGAAGTATGGCAGCAAAGGTATATTTCTTGTTTTCATAGGGATACAAAAAGCCCTTTGCGTTTTTCAGTTCAAAATACTGCTTCGAGCTTCCGCAAAGCATTGATACTCTCTTCTTTTTACCGGAAGCAGTTGTAAATATGGCCTCATCATCAACCTGATAATCCTCAAAGGGTTTATCCCATTTTCCCGAAAACGAAAGTGCATTTATGAGGATCATGGAAGCAGCCGGCGAAAGCGTATCCACAAGCTTCTCTATCATCCCATCGGTATTTTCATTAACGAATTTGTTGATCTTATCTGCAGTCTTTTGAGAAAACGCATCAGAGCGAACCTTTGCTCTGAATTCTTCCTTCATTTTCTTCTTGTAGGCTTTGACTATCCTATCGTCGCCGTTTACCCAAATTCCGTTTGCATATTTTATCTGATCGCTCCCGGTATCAGAACTGTCAAGAAGTCTTCTTATACCCTCATTAAGGGCATCTTCATCCATTGAAACAGCCCTAAGAAGCTCATTCTTTGTATCTCCCTTTGCGCCGCCCGCAGCAAGTCCAAGGGCCATTATCACAGATACAGGTGATACAAGAGCATTATCTTTTTCATTATTTTTCAAAATGTTAAGAGCAAAATCCATGCATTTTATAGGAAATTCATTTTTTGATATTCTCATAGATGCGCCTGTCTCCTTGTTTTCGTAAAATCTCTATCCGTAAATTCGATAATATTTATTTATTGTTCACAAAGTGCCCACATTTAATTAATAAATATTGAATCTTTCTTTTATAAAACAGCCATATTTTAGAAACAAATTTATCTTAACATAAACCTATCAGAGATGAAGAACATCTCTTGAACCCCAAAAAACTTTTTTCATACAACATGGTCATGCGACTCCCCATCGCATGACCACCTCCCAAAAATCCAGACCTCTACGTTAGAGGTCTTTATTTATGCCTATAAAACGAGATAGGATTCCGAGGTCGAAATCCTATCTTTTATCACTCTATGGTATATACCTTCACAAAGAAATCCTTGTCTGTCTGCTTTACAAAAGCATCTCCTGTACTGTCAGCCATGAAGCTATGGCCACTGGCAGTATTTAGTGTATGAATTGCACCCAGGTCATGCTGCCATTCATCCTTGTGCGGATCCGTGGTGAAATCCATTGCCTTCTCGTAGATAAGCTTAGTTTCCTGACCGGGAGTAATTACCACCAGATAGCTGTTATCAGCCTTAATATCAACCGGTTGTTCAAGTGAAAACGTATGATATCCTCCGGTTAAGCTTTTGCAATCCTTCGTTATTATTGGTTCACCAAGTTTATTAAAATCGTAAAATTCAAGGCCATCATCAGTATTTTCTAAAGGAGCATTATCTTTATCCAGTTCATATACGCTCACTTTATCGTTTGCATCTGTAGTCATGGAAAAATATCCAACAGCTGATAATCTCTCATCACTCTCCGGTGAGAAACAAATCCCATAACGAATGTCATTATTATCATACATATAAACAACATTGCTCTGATCAACGATTGGATCCATTATATGAGTTATGAAACCTGCGTACTGATAATTCTTATCATACCAGCCCTTATCTCCCTCCATTGCGCAGCTATAGGCAGCAACATTGTTATTGATAAGAATGGCATCCTCATAGGACAGATAAAAATATCCTGAAGCCCCTGACTTCGTACCCCAGCTGTTCTTACATATAAATGCTCCGTCTTCTGATGGTTTTGTAATAAAGTTCTTAGCGGGATATTCATCATTCCAGCCCACAATCAAAACCTCGTGATCGGCATAATTCCCATCCCCGTATTTCTTATAGTCGTAAAGAGCTACTTTTTTGCCCGTCCAATATGCATCATCGGCACAGATACTTGCCGTTACGCTTCCATGCTCCATTATCATGCGCTTAATAATGTCCCTGTTCTTTTTGGTGGCCGGAACCTCAAGCACATCCTGAACATGGCAAAAAGGCTTTGCATAAGCATCTGAAGGCTCATCAGCGTTCTGTGTGTAAATATCCGACTGTCCCTTGATCGCATGAAGAGAATCACTGTCTTCGTCCACTACAGGCCCCTTCCAGGACGTCAGAATAGATAGACAATAGTCTGTAACACCACCCACTGATATATAACTGGTGTCGTATTTTTTAAGGAAGTTATCATTTTCCTCAAAGACAAACTCCCTGTAGTCATCGTCAATTCCGGAATCAAAGGAACCAATTGCCTTATGCATATTGTAGTATGCACTGTGCTTTTCTGATAAATTAAGGCTGTCAGATGCAAGTTCCCTGTGCTTTATCAAAAGATCGCTCTCAACTGCCCCCAGTGCTGCATAATCCCAACAAAGGGCTGTATATCCCTGATTGCGAACAGGCGTTACATAATCATTGTTACCGGTAGCATCAGAGCTGTAAAATACAGGAATCTCAACATTTTCTGCAGACAGCTCTCTGTCTGATTCCGTCCCGTCAAGCTTCCCAAGCAAATCCGCTTCAGTGTCATCAATAACAATCGCTTCTTTAACTACAAGTTCCTTTATATTAACAGGAATCACCTCTATAGGTTCAGGTTCCTCCGGATTTTCACCATCACTTCCAGCACTCTCATCATCGCTACTGCCAGTCCCCTGAGAGTCCTTTAAATCGCTTTCTCCGACGTTTTCATCAATTCCCCCAGATTTATCCCCCGGTTCCTCTATTGGCTCAAAGAGGCTGCTGTAATCACTATTCTCTTGTATATCCTGCTCAGCGGAGACATCAGGCTCCTTTTCATCTGAGCATGAGCACAGAACGGCAGACAATAATAAAATTATTGCCGCCTCTTTGATTTTCACAATAGTTTCTCCCTATTACACATTTTATCGCATTTAATTGCACGAAAACAAATATAGCGTTTCCAGATTTCAATGACGTAACACCATAATATACCAAAAAATCACCTCAGACAAATCGAACAATCTGCCTGAGGGGATCAAAAGAATCATTTCTTATTTAAGCTTGAAGTTCTTTACAATTCCATCAAGGGTTACTGCGATATCCTCCTGCTTGCTGGACATATCACTTACATTCTCAACAACATCTGCTGCTGTGTTGATGGAATCTGTGATATCTGAGCTGTGGGATGCAGTCTCCTGTGTAGATTCTGCAATATTCTGGATAGCGTTGTTAACCTCTTCCATGGAGTTCCTGATATTCTCAACCATCTGAGAAATCTGATCGGACTGTGAACCGAACTGCTGAGCATCATCGCCATACTGACGAGCTACATGTACGAAGTTCTCATAGTCAGGAGCAGCTGTATTATTAACGAAATCAAGAAGCTCTTGTGAACTGTCTGTAAGAGTCTTGAACGCATCCTGTACGCCGTCGATTGTGATCTGAATCTGCTGAACTGCTTCAGCTGTATCACTTGCCAGCTTGTTAATCTCAGAAGCAACAACCGCAAATCCTTTACCATGCTCTCCTGCTCTTGCAGCCTCAATTGATGCATTGAGTGAAAGGAGGTTGATCTGATCTGCAATCTCAGCGATAGACTGTGCCATATTACTGATTTCTTCAACGATCTTAGCCTTTTCGGAAGCTTCGCTAAGCTCTCTGCTTCTTTCCTGAGCTATATTGATAGCGTTATCATAAGCCTTCTGGCTGCTCTGCTCGATTTCCTGTGCCCTCTGCATGATTTCCTTAGTAGCTGCAAGGCTCTCTTCACTGACATCTGCAAGGCTCTGTACAGAGGTATTTACTTCCTCAACAGATGCACTAACTTCCTCAGTAGCTGCACCGGAAGACATCATTGCGTCGTTAACGCCGGACATATTACTCTGAATCTTCTCAAACTGGCTTGTAAGCTCTGAAGCCATGGAAGAAAGAGAAGTACTTGCAGAACTGATATTTTCAGATTCATCAGAAATCTGACTGATAACGCTTCTGTTGGACTCATACATGTTGTTAAGTGAAGCACTCATCTGGCCAAGCTCATCACCTGACTTAGAGAATAGCTTGGATACTGTAAAGTCTCCGCTTGCCAGGGATCCTGCAAACTTCTTAACATTTGCAAGATTAACAGCAATTGATCTAACAAGAAGAACTACTACTAATGAACTGATTAAAAGAGCAGCAATGAGAATGCCGATCATAGTATATGTAAGGGAATTAACCTTCTCTTCCAGCTCATCCTGATCCATTCTGATTATCAGCTTCCAGTTAACTTCCGGAACCGTTCCGTATGAAGTGATGACATATTTTCCATCATCCTCAAATCTTGCTCCGCCTGTCTCATTTGCAAGAATGTCGGGAGCTATAGCAACAAGAGATGCATTATCATCATCTAAAATGTTGGCGCCATCTGATACCTTTGCAGCATCATCTGTGTAAAGATAAACACCTGTAGATGTGATGAGGATTGCTCTTCCTGTTTTTCCTACTGTAATAGACTGAGCGATATTGGAAATAGTATCAAGCACGATATCTACTGTTACACATCCAATATACTCACCGGCAGAATTGTAAATAGGTGAGGAACAGGTAGACATAATCGTTCCTGATGTAGGATCGTAATAAGGATCTGTAATCTGGGCTGTACCCTTTGAAAGAGCCTTAGCATTTGTATAATACTCCTGATTAAAGTAATCATACTCAGCATTGCTGTAATCCCAGGTCTCGACAATACTTGATCCATCCTTATACCAATATGGTCCCTGATACTGTTCTTCAGCACTATAAGCATAGGGTTCGAACCATATGCCACATCCGGATATCATATCACTATCCTTCTGTACATTAGAGAAAACATCCTTATAGTTTTCCATGGTTGCACTCTGATAGGTTCCGCCTACGGTTTCTGCTAAACCAATAGCAGTAGCCCTTATCTCAGCAAGATAGCCATTCATTTTGTTGATATTACTTTCGGTAATAGCTTCGTTTCTTTCGGTGGTCTGCTCCTGAATAAGTGTCCTACTCTGAGATACACTGATATAGGTCATCAAAATCATTGCAATCGCAACAATTGGGATGATTCCTACCAGCATCTTAGCCATAATAGACATTTTTTTCCACATGATTGGTCCCCCTTTTTGATTCTCAAAAGAGTATTTTTAAAGATATATCTATATTTAATTTTAGCATAAATGCCTTTTTATATTATCAAAAATTCGATTATATATTATTAAATTTTTGGAAACCAAAGTGTAGAAAAAGCCCGTTTTTTTTATAGTTTTTTAATATTTATATTCATTTGCGTTTACTTTCAGGCTTTAATGTGGTACAGTGGACGATGTGGGACAAAAGTCCTGCAAATTATGCTTCGGAGGTTATACAAATGTCTTTCCAATATATACAGCAGCTTCCTTCACCACAGGAGATTCGCGAGGAGTTCCCTTTATCCAAGAAGCTGGCAGAGCTTAAGAAGGTTCGCGATAAGGAAATTGCTGATGTTTTAACAGGAAAAAGTGATAAATTTCTTGTAATTGTTGGTCCCTGTTCAGCAGATAATGAAGATGCAGTTTGTGACTACGTTTCAAGACTTGCAGGTGTTAATGATAAAGTAAAGGACAAGCTTATTCTTGTACCCAGAATCTATACCAATAAGCCTCGTACAACAGGTGAAGGCTACAAGGGTATCACATCTCAGCCCGATCCCGAAGGAAAAACTGATTTCCGCGCAGGCCTTATAGCCATGAGACACATGCAGATTCGTGCCATCGAGGAATCCGGTCTTACCGCAGCTGACGAGATGCTTTATCCAGAGAACTGGGGATATATCGAAGACATCCTCTCTTATGTAGCAATCGGTGCCCGCTCAGTTGAGGATCAGGAGCACAGAATGGTTGCCAGCGGCTTTGATGTACCTGCAGGTATGAAAAATCCCACCAGCGGTACCTTAAGCGTAATGCTCAATTCCGTTTATGCATCACAGCTTCCTCACTCTTTCGTATACAGAGGCTATGAAGTAAAAACTGGTGGTAATCCTCTTGCGCACTGCGTTCTTCGTGGTTCCAGCAACAAGCACGGTCAGTCACAGCCCAATTACCACTATGAGGATTTAAGTCTTCTCTCCGATCTTTATGCTCAGAGAGATATTCAGAACCCCGCTGCTATCATCGATGCCAACCACAACAACTCAGGCAAGAAGTATAAAGAGCAGGTTCGTATAGTAAAGGAAGTTCTTCACTCCAGAAGCCACAATGCCAATATCGGCGAGCTTGTTAAAGGTGTAATGATCGAAAGCTACATTGAGGAAGGCTGCCAGAAGATCGGTGACGGTATTTACGGTAAATCCATCACAGATCCCTGCCTTGGATGGGCTGATACGGAGAGACTTCTTCTCGATATCGCAGATCTTGTTTAATATTTCTGCTTTTAGAATAAAAAAAAGCTTTACTCTGTTCTGCAATATCAGGTAAAGCCACCAATAAAAAGAAATACGCTATACATTCGGCATAAGCCGGATATATAGCGTTTTATTTTACATATATTTCGATGTATAAAGCTTAATGTGTCTGATTATAAACGTCTCTTATATAATTCTTATTCTCTTTTACATATCTGTTGGTCGAAGCTGCTGTCACATGTCCAAGCATTTCCTGAACTGCGTCCACATCAGCGCCTCTCTCAACCAAATGAGCCGCAAAGCTGTGCCTTAAGGATTCCGGAGTTATCTGGGCGTCGATTTCCGCATAGTCAGCATATCTTTTGACTATCTTCCATACACCCTGCCTGCTCATGGGCTCTCCCTGATAATTCACAAACAAAAGCTCTTCAAGATTACTCTTAATAAGATGGCGCCTTCCATCCTGAAGGTATCTTACAAGCGCCTTCCTGGTTCTTTTATCAAAAGGAATGATTCTGTCCTTTTTGTCTGATTTACACTCTATTGATCCCACCTGCATATCCAGGTCAGATACCTTAGCCTTAATCAGCTCCGATACCTTGATCCCTGTGGCATACATAAGCTCAAGCATCGCTGAATCCCTCTGTCCCTTCGGACTCTTGGAATCCGGAATAGATAGCAAAAGTTCAATCTGCTTCCTTGTAAGTATAACCGTTTTAGGCAGTTCCACCTTGGGAGCAGTCAGATTTTCAGAAATGTCATAGGGCATCCTTCCCTGTTTTGCCTGGGTCTTAAAAAAGGCCTTCAGAGATACTATGTTCCTTGCCAAAGTTGCAGCAGAATACCCCTGTTTACTTATCGAATCAACATATTCCTTAAGCTGCTTTTCATTTATCAAAAGAATATCCACTAGACCGTTATCCTGAAGATACCACTCAAACTTTTTAAGGTCAGTCTGATAAGAGCGAACGGTATTTTCACTCATTCGCCCTTCTAACTTTAATTCGGTTATGAAATGACTAATTTCATCCATCTGTTATTCAAATTCCTTCATGATAGAATCAAGCTCGGCATAAACAGGTAAATTATCAAATGTAGCAAAATAGTCTCTGGGAGTCTCAGCACGTCTAATCATTTCGACGCTTCCATCCTCCTTGAGAAGAAGTTCGGAGCTCCACAGTTTTCCATTGTAGTTATATCCCATTGAGAAACCGTGAGCACCGGTATCATGGATGAACAGATAATCTCCCATATCGATCTTAGGAAGTTCTCTGTCAATTGCAAATTTGTCGTTATTCTCGCAAAGTGAACCTGTAACATCATATACGTGATCACAGGGAGCATCCTCTTTTCCGAGAACAGTGATGTGATGATAAGAGCCATACATAGCTGGTCTCATAAGATTAACTGCGCAGGCATCAACACCAATGTATTCCTTATAGATATGCTTCTCGTGAATAGCCTGAGTAACAAGGGCTCCGTAAGGTCCAAGCATAAATCTTCCCATTTCAGTATAGATAGCAACATCGCCCATGCCGTTTGGTGTAAGAATCTTCTCATACTGCTCTTTTACACCAACGCCGATCTCAGCGATATCATTGCCCTTCTGATCCGGAGTGTACGGAATTCCGACACCACCTGAAAGGTTAATGAACTTAATGTCAGCACCTGTCTCCTTCTCAAGCTCAACTGCCAGTTCAAAAAGCTGTCCCGCAAGAGTAGGATAATACTCATTTGTAACTGTATTACTAGCAAGAAAAGCATGAATACCAAAGTTCTTAACGCCCATATCCTTCAGCATTCTAAAGCTCTCAAAGAGCTGTTCCTTAGTCATGCCGTATTTGGAATCACCGGGGTTATCCATGATTCCGTTACTCATCTGGAACACTCCGCCTGGATTATATCTGCAGCTTACAGTCTCAGGCATTCTTCCGCCAAGGGCTTCCTTTGCATATTCGATAAGCGTAATATCGTCAAAATTAATGATTCCGCCGAGCTTATCAGTATATACGAACTCCTCTGCAGGTGTATCATTTGATGAAAACATAATAAGGTCGCCTGAGGCACCTATGGCCTTACTGAGCATAAGCTCTGTAAGTGATGAGCAGTCAAAACCGCAGCCCTCCTTCTTAAGGATATCCAGAATAACCGGATTGGGCGTAGCTTTTACTGCGAAATATTCACGAAAGCCTTTATTCCAAGCAAATGCCTTCTTAACTGCTCTGGCATTTTCTATAATCCCTTTCTCATCATAAATATGAAAAGGTGTGGGATATTTCTTTACAATCTCTTCTACCTGCTGTTTCGTAACGAAAGCCTTTTTCATAATATCACCTCTATGTCCAAAAATTTTACACTTTACTACGTTATCATGAAAAAGAGTCTATGTACAGTTTTTTCTTAAAACTTACAAATTCTCTATCTGCCAATCGATTGGACTTAATCCGTTTTCCTCAAGGAACTTATTGCACCTGGAAAAATGCTTGCATCCAAAGAAACCTCTGTAAGCTGATAACGGGCTTGGATGAGGTGCCTTAAGAACAAGGTGCTTGGGATTATCGATCATATCTGCCTTCATCTGCGCAGGTCTTCCCCAAAGCATATAAACCACAGGTCTGTCCTGCTTGTTCACAGCCCTTATGGCTGCATCAGTAAACTGCTCCCAGCCTCTTCCCTTATGGGAATTGGCATTGTGAGCCCGGACTGTCAGCACAGTGTTCAGAAGCAGAACGCCCTGATCTGCCCACTTTTTCAGATATCCATTGTTGGGAACATAACAGCCAAGATCCTCTTTCAGCTCGCCATATATATTTACCAGAGATGGCGGTGCCGGCTCTCCCGGAAGCACCGAGAAAGAAAGCCCGTGAGCCTGCCCCGGCTCATGATAAGGATCCTGTCCAAGAATTACCACCTTCACATTAGAAAGAGGTGTGTAATTAAATGCATTCAAAAGATCATCCTTTTTCGGATAAACAGTTGTGGTCTTATATTCATTAACTATGAATTCGTATAATTTTCTGTAGTATGGCTTGGAAAACTCCTCTCCAAGGTATTCAAGCCAGTCATTATCTATTGCCGCCATGAAGGCGCCTCCTTATATTTCGATTAGTATTTATAAATTTTTCGTAGCGAAAATCTATCATGTGCTGCTTCACGTTTTTGAGAAATTATCTCAAAGTCTTACAGGGATATTTTTATCTCTAAGATATTCCTTAACTTCTCTTATCTCCAATTCCTTGTAGTGGAAAAGTGAAGCAGCAAGCGCTGCATCCGCGCCGCCCTTGGTAACTGCTTCATAGAAATGCTCGCAGTTTCCTGCGCCGCCCGAAGCAATAACAGGAATGTTCACAAGATCAGACACTGCCCTGGTAAGCTCAATATCATATCCGTTCTTAGTCCCATCTCCGTCCATACTTGTTAGTAGTATCTCTCCGGCGCCTCTCTTTTCAGCTTCTTTTGCCCACTCTATGGCATCAAGACCTGTGTCAATTCTTCCGCCGTTTTTAAAAACGTTAAAGCCTCCATCCGGTCTTCTTTTTGCATCAATAGCAACAACCACACACTGGGAGCCGAATTTATCAGCTGATTCCGAAATGAGCTCAGGCCTATTAATAGCTGCGGAATTGATGGCAACCTTATCAGCACCTTCCCTTAAAACTGCTCTCATATCATCGACGCTTCTTATTCCTCCTCCAACAGTGAAGGGAATAAAAATCTGCTCAGCCACTTTTCTTACAAGATCAACCACGGTCTCTCTCGCATCAGAAGTCGCAGTAATATCAAGAAAAACAAGCTCATCGGCTCCGGCCTGTGAATAGGCTTTTCCTACTTCCACGGGATCACCGGCATCACGAAGCTGTACAAAATTTATACCTTTAACAACTCTTCCGCCATGCACATCAAGGCATGGAATAATTCTTTTAGTCAGCATAATCTATGTCCTTTTCTTTATACTCTAAGGAAATTCTTCAGTATCTCCATTCCAACATCCGCACTCTTTTCAGGATGGAACTGGCATGCAAAAACATTGCCCTGTTCAACGGAAGCTTCCACAGTAACACCATACTCTGTAGTAGCTGTGACAATACTCTTATCATCAGCATCCAGATAATAAGAATGGACAAAATATACATATGAATCTTCCGGGATTCCTTCAAAAAGTCTTCCTTTATTGGGAAATTTCAAATTGTTCCATCCAATCTGAGGAATCTTTAAGCCTTCCTTTTCCGGGATCTTCTTAATTTTTCCATGCAAAATGCCCAGACCTGCAACTCCCTCTGACTCATCACTTGAATCAAAAAGAAGCTGCTGGCCCAGGCATATACCTATAAACGGAGTCCCACTGTCACATACAGTTTTGATGACATCCGTCAAACCATATTCATTTAGTTTCCTCATGGCATCGCCAAAAGCACCAACTCCCGGTAATACTACTCGGTCAGCCCTGTAAATCTCTTCAGGGTTTCTGGTCAGACAAACATCCTGTCCAAGAAATTGAAACGCATTCTCAACGCTTTTTATGTTTCCGGCATCGTAATCAATAATCGCTAGCATAATCCACATCCCCGTAAAAAGATTATCGATGCTTAACCGTTCGGATGTATAAAGTCCTCCAGCGTTCCTGCTATTTCCATGATACGTTTGGTATAAGCTGCCTTCTCGGTAAGCTTATTTACCTCTTCAATTTCCGCCAGAGTAAGTCCATATTCACCGGTAAGTATCGATTCGATATTAGAATACACGCTTTCGACCTCACCTGCAACCTGAAACTCCTCTGCCTGCGCAATTACATCATTCTTGGTACGCATTCCAATAAGGAGACTATCAACAGCTTCATCCTTCATATTCATGGCAATATAGTTGTTGTAGGAATCCATATAGTGGTTTGCGTTAGCAAGAACTCTGGCCTGGTTATACAAAAGAGCCTGTTCTTCATTTAGCTGTTTTCCATACAAAAGCTTATAAGCTTCCTTGTAATCACCATGCTCAAATGCCGTCTGAGCACGACCAAATATGATTCTACCCGGTAATACAAATGAAGGTATGCAGCACAGTAAACCAAGACTTACTGCGAAAATCATTGAAATAGCTACCTTCTTGGGAGCTAAAGCCTTCTCGGGAGCGCCATCATCGACCTTCTTTTTCTTTTCCTTCTTAGGCTTGGGTTCCTTCGGCGGCTTCGGCTTCTTTTCCTTCTTGGGCTTAGGTTCTTTCTTAGGCTTTTCCTTCTTTTCTTTCTTTTTCTTTTCCTTCTTGGCTTTCTTGCCATCCTCTGCCGCCAGCTCATCGAGAACCTGCTGGTTTTCATCAGTAAGACTTGCAAGTCCGTCCTCTTCTGATTTCGGATTAAGATCCTCGTCAGTCTGTGTAAGCACTTTGAAAAGCGCTGCTATTATAAGGAAAAGAAGATTAGGACGCTTCTTCTTTTTCTTTTTGCCTCCCTCTTCGCCCTCAGCAGGCTCACCGGAACCGTCAAATAAGGAGATTTCATCATAATCTCCGCCATTATCCTCAACTTCATCGGGATCCGGAATATCATCAGAAAGGCCTATCTCATCAAGTCCGTCACCTTCAAGAGCTTCCATAATATCTTCAGGATTGACTTCCTCGCCGCCTTCTCCTTCATCTACGCCAATATCATCGAGGCTGATTTCACCGGCGTTTGCGCCTTCCTTTTCATCGATGTGTGCTGTGTTTTCCAGATCTTCAACATCATCACTGGCAAGGCTGTTCATTATGGCATCAAGGTCAGGCATATCTACATCCGCAGGTTCGCTGCCACCTTCTCCGCCTTCACCTCCAAGATCTGCCAGCATACTGTCAAGCTCAGATTCAGAGCCCATAGATTCGCCATCAAGAGACTCCTCTGCTCCGCCTTCGCCCACATCACTCAGCAGATCATCAAGCTCAGCGCTCACAGATTCAAAACTTACGTCATCTCCTGCTTCTTCTGATACTCCCTCAGGACTATCCAGGGAAAGATCAAGACCATCCAAAGAAAGATCATCAAGGCTAAGCTCATCGCCGCCTCCATCAGCCGCTTCAGGTGCTGCTTCATCTAAGTCATCACCTGAAAGCATCCTGTCTATCTGCGACTGATCTAGTTCAAGCATTTCGTCTGAAACTTCCCCGTCAGATGCAGTTTCAGCAGAAGCTGAATCTTCTGCCGGAGCATCTTCTACAGGAGTTTCACCTGATACTTCTTCATCCAATATCATTTCTTCAACTGCCACTTCACCCTCCAATGCATCAGCCGCCGACATTTCTTCGGCTGCTTCTTCAATAACGGGTTCTTCAGTTGCCACTTCTTCTGTCAATCCATCAATAGACAGCGCATCTTCTGCTACTGCTTCTTCAGCAGCCATTCCTTCAATAGGCTCTGCAGCAGGTATCTCAGCACCAACTTCTGCCTCTGCTGAAGGCATTTCTGCACCTGCTCCTGCCTCTGCGGATGCGTCCATGCCCATAACTTCTTCTATAGAAGAATCCTCTACGCCGTTCTCCTCAAGCAGCATATCATCCAATGATATCTCATCCGGCATAACTTCCGGAACAGCATCTGCCATCATTTCGTCTATGTTGATATCTCCAAGTCCAGCGTCTACCGTAGACTCTGCTGAGACTTCACCTACTACGCCTTCTGTTGCAGCTTCCGCAGCCATCATCTCATCGATGTTAATATCTCCAAGTTCAGCATCTACCGTAGGCTCCGCTGTTGTTTCGCTTACTTCGCCTTCTGTTGCAGGTTCTGCGGCCATCATCTCATCGATGTTAATATCTCCAAGTGACGGCTCTGCTGATACGTCACTTACTGAACCTTCAATTGAAGGCTCCGCTGAAACATCGGCTACTGCGCCTTCTGTAGCAGGTTCTGCAG
>NZ_AUJJ01000019.1:106198-106409 GCF_000424165.1 Butyrivibrio sp. AE3006
GGCTCTGCTGATACGTCACTTACTGAACCTTCAATTGAAGGCTCCGCTGAAACATCGGCTACTGCGCCTTCTGTAGCAGGTTCTGCAGACATCATTTCATCGATGTTGATATCACCAAGTGAAGGCTCTGCTGATACGTCACTTACTGAACCTTCAATTGAAGGCTCCGCTGAAACATCGGCTACTGCGCCTTCTGTAGCAGGTTCTGCAG
>NZ_AUJJ01000019.1:106419-110713 GCF_000424165.1 Butyrivibrio sp. AE3006
GGCTCTGCTGATACGTCACTTACTGAACCTTCAATTGAAGGCTCCGCTGAAACATCGGCTACTGCGCCTTCTGTAGCAGGTTCTGCAGCCATCATTTCATCGATATTGATATCACCAAGTCCTGCATCTACCGTAGGCTCCGCTGTTGTTTCGCTTACTTCGCCTTCTGTAGCAGCTTCCGCAGCCATCATCTCATCAATATTAATATCACCAAGTGACGGCTCTGCTGATACATCACCTACTGCACCTTCAATTGAAGGCTCAGCCGATACATCAGCTACTGCGCCTTCTGTTGCAACTTCTGCCGCCATCATTTCATCTATACTAATATCACCAAATGACGGCTCCGTTGCCATCATCTCGTCAATATTGATATCACCTACAGCCCCTTCAGCTGCAGGTTCTGCAGCCATCATTTCATCGATGTTAATATCGCCAAGTCCAGCGTCTACCGCAGACTCCGCTGTTGCTTCAACTACTGCGCCTTCTGTAGGAGGCTCTGCCGCCATCATTTCATCGATGTTGATATCACCCAATGAAGGATCTGCTGATACGTCACCCACTGCACCTTCAATTGAAGGCTCAGCTGATACATCACCTATCGCACCCTCAGCTGTAGGTTCGGCTGCCATCATTTCGTCAATATTGATATCTCCAAGTGAAGGCTCGGCTGATACATCACCTACTGTGTCTTCAGCTGCAGGTTCTGCAGCCATCATCTCATCTATATTGATATCATCAAATCCAGCATCTACCGAAGGCTCTGCTGCAACTTCTTCTGCAACTGCTTCAGCTGAAGGCTCAGCATCAAATAATCCATCTACAGAAAGAGCTTCATCGGTAATAGCTGAAGTCTCATCTCCACTATCAAGAAGGACTGACAAATCTTCCTGGGGCATAGCTTCCCCGCCGAGATCTTCCAGTCCATCGAGACTCAAAGTATCATTGAGACCGACTTCTTCTCCTTCTCCAGTACCTGCATCAAGCATTTCGTCGATATTTAACATTTCATCGCTTGGTGTTGTGGACGCACCAAAATCAACTCCAAGAACTTCTTCCGGAGTTGCTCTCATCATATCGTCAATTGCTGCATCAGTACTATTCTGTTCTACCTCATCATTCTGAGCCAAATCATCGATAGGAATTTCAGGTGCCACTTCTAGTAAAGCGTCAGTGTCATCAGGCTGAATCTCTGCCGCCTCCTCAATTGCAGCTTCAGCACGTGCTATTTCTTCATCAAGTGCACGTTCATCATCATCTTTTTCATAAGAGTCAGATACATCATCCCCAACAGTGTATGTCGGAGCATCACTAACAGCAGGCGCAACAATAGAATCAAGGACCTTTGTCATTCCTTCATCAAGTAATTGTCCACTATCTACTTTTCCAAGCATTTCTCCGATTTCACTCAGGTCATTACTACCTGAGGAATTGCCTATAACATCATTTAGATCAGAAGTATACTCCGGATCGGATGTCGTCTTTGCAATCCCGGAATTGGCATCTTTTTTTAATGAATTTAAAAGACTATCCAAATACTCTTCATTCTTAGACTTCATGTGCCTGCTCCCCATAAAAATGATAAAACTCCCTTCATTGTAGCAGTCATTCTTCATAACTGAAGCAATAAAGGGAGTTCTCTTTACATCTTTTCTTTATTTGGCATCGCCATCAGCATGAACAAGTTCATCAATTACAGAAACCAAATTTCCAATCTCAGGCTTAGATAACTGTCTGTCAGCACCCAGCGACTCGCCCTTTCTTCTCATCTCTTCGTTAACAAGTGAAGAGAAAATGATGAGCGGGATCTGCTTAGTCTCGTCATCTTCCTTAACAAGCTTTGTAAGACGGTGACCATCCATAATAGGCATCTCAATATCTGTTATGATACATTTAACCTTATCGAGCTGGCCTCTGTCCTTACAACCCTTGATGTAGTCATAGGCAAGCTTACCATTCTCAAAGTGTCTAACATTGTCATAACCAGCCTTCTTAAGAGAGTCAACAATAAGCTTATTAAGAAGCTGTGAATCCTCGGCAAGAACAATAGGAATCTCGTTCCTTGTTCTAGGTCCGATTTCAGTGAGCTGTGAAACGTTAAGACCTGTATTAGGATTGATATCTGATACAATCTTCTCAAAATCAAGTATTATAATAAGTCTGGAATCTAATTTGATAATACCTGTAGAGATACTCTCTTCTGCCTTAGAAATAGTCGCGTTCGGTTTAATAATGTCAGCCCAGGATACTCTGTGAATACCTACAACCGCATCAACATGGAAAGCAATATCCAATTTATTGAAATTGGTGATAATAAAGAGACCACCTGCTTTAGACGCACCTCTCTGCAAGCAGTTCCTAAGATCAATTGCAGTAATCATAGTATCACGAGGCATAAATATACCTTCAATACTAGGATGTGCATTAGGAACAGGCGTCACCGGCTCATAGACGATGATTTCTTTGATCTTCGCCACATTGATGCCGTAGCAATGATCATCAATTTTGAACTCAAGGACCTCGAGCTCGTTAGTACCGTTTTCAAGCAAGATCTTAGATTCCATATTTTTACCTCGCGCTTTATTAAAAATTCTTTTGCTTCAAAACAAACTAAAAACCGATTGAATATCTATTTAATATTCTAATTTAGTATAGCATATACATTTTGAAAATAAATAGAAAAAATAAAAAAGACAGCCGAATTGACTGTCTTTTAAGAAACTGTTTATAAGTATTTTATAAATTTAAGAAGTTGTCTACCATTTATTATTTTGTTATTAGAATCGTTGATTATTCGTTTATTAATTCCTCCTTTAAACAGCTGAATAATTCTGCTGCTGCAAGTTTGTGTCCCTCAGGATTGGGATGCATTCTGGCTCCAACCAATCCGTCAGAGCAATCAGGTAAAAGTACGAATCTAACATTATCTGAGAAATTATTATTGTACGTTTTTACGATATTTTCTATACCATTTTGCATATCTGTGCCAAGCATTCCATAGCACCAGATTATAACAGAATCAGGATTTTTTGCTCTAACATCCTTTAAGAAATTCACTCCACATTCTGTAAAATCCTTCATGAACTGATCGCAATCAAACTTATCAAGTTTACAAGCTCCGCTATCATTTGTTCCAAGATTTATTATAATAGCGTCTTTCTTATTGGATTCAAAATCCCACTCTTCTCCCGCACCTGCAGCCAGAGCAAACTCAGTCTTTTGAGATCCACACACATACTTATATATAGGAGGAATCGCCCCTTCAAGATTACCATCCCATGCTGCATAAAGCCCCCAACCACTCTGACTTATCATGTTGTACTCAGCATCAAGCAGTTTTGCAGTTTCAAAAGCATATCCAATAGCAGGATCAAAAACAGTTGGAATCCATTCCTCTCTTGTAAGTGCAGCACTACCTTCTCCGGAAGTAATACTGTCACCTATAAACTCAATCTTATACTTTCTATTCGGCACAGGTAAAAACTCAGCATCTGTATCAATAGAACATACCTTGATTAATGAAACTTTATCATCAGGCATGGACTGAGTATTTCTTGAAATCCTTACTCTTGTCTGATGTCCCGGATCAAAACCTCTTAAGATCTGATATTTATTCTTTCCCTTCTGAAGAGGAAATCTCATTATTCTCTCATCATCAACAAAAACATCCAACCAGAGTTCTAATGCTTCATAAGATGCTTCAATCTCGGCAAACATATAGCTTGCTTTTACATTGAGCTCAACTCCGCTTCCAGTCCAAAACATTACAAAATCATCATTTTCAAATGAACATCTTCCCCAAATCTTTTTATTTTCGATATCTTTTAAACTATATTCCATAATTATCCTCCACTTGTAATTCAATAGCTTGAATTATTATAACAAAAAAACACCTAAGCAATAAGCTTAAGTGTTTAAAATCGGTTTGTACCTTCAAAACCGAACACTGAATTATTCCATCTTATTCCAAATCTTATGTTCTATATCCTAATAGGACAAGCCCTCGACCTATTAGTACACATCAGCTGAACATGTTACCATGCTTACACCTTGTGCCTATCTACCTCATAGTCTCTAAGGGGTCTTACTCCACAAGGGAGGGATATCTCATCTTGAGGGGGGCTTCACGCTTAGATGCCTTCAGCGTTTATCCCTTCCGGACTTGGCTACCCAGCCTTATGCATCTGGCGATGCAGCTGATACACCAGCGGTCCGTCCATCCCGGTCCTCTCGTACTAAGGACAGCTCCTCTCAGATATCCTACGCCCGCGCCGGATAGGGACCGAACTGTCTC
>NZ_AUJJ01000020.1:0-105591 GCF_000424165.1 Butyrivibrio sp. AE3006
CAATCTGAAATAAAAAATGGTAAAACGCCCTGATTTATAGTATTATAAGAATTGGTTTGATTGTTCATGGTAATATTTTACCATGAAAAAAGAGAAGTAATTGGCTGTTTCCAGCTATTACTTCTCTTTTTTTCATGGGCTTATTATTTCACAGCCCCTTTTTACTCGTTATTAACTGCTTTCTCAATTATATTAAGAATAGTTTTGGTGGCACCCTGCTGATTGGATGCGCTCATGTTCTGAATATATTTTTCTCTGTTTACATAGACATCAAAGATGCTCTCAACAAGTATATCCTCATCAAGCTCCTCGTTATCAATCACAAGAGAAAAGCCTTGCTGTTCAAAGGATTTAGCATTTATGATCTGGTCTCCTCTGCTGCTCTTTGCAGAAAGAGGAATGAGGACATTGGGTTTTCTAAGAGCTGCCAGCTCGCAGATGGCATTGGCACCTGCTCTTGATACCACAACGTCAGCCATTGCGAAGATATCCTTCATCTCATTTTTTACATATTCAAACTGCTTGTAGCCCTCTACGTTGAGCTTAAGATTATCCATCTTATCCTTGCCGCAAAGGTGTACCACATTGAAATGAGGAAGGAGTCTTGGAAGTGCAAATCTGATGGTTTCATTGATGCTCTGTGCACCAAGGCTTCCGCCTGTGACCATGATGACAGGCTTGTCATCCGTAAATCCGCAAAACTTCTTGCCTGCTTCTTTTGATCCTGTAAGAAGCTCTTTCCTTATAGGTGTGCCTGTAAGTACCGCTTTATCCGCAGGAAGGAGTTCTAATGTCTCAGGGAAATTGCAGCAAATGGTTTTCGCTGATGAGAAGCTGAGCCTGTTGGCAAGTCCCGGTGTCATATCAGATTCGTGAAGTATGCAGGGAATCTTAAGGGAAGCAGCTGCTCTGATAACAGGAACGGAAACAAAGCCGCCCTTTGAGAAAACTACATCTGGCTGCAGTCTCTTAAGAAGAGTTCTTGCTTCTACAAAGCCCTTCATTACACGGAAAGGATCTGAGAAGTTCTTGGGATCAAAATATCTTCTGAGCTTACCTGTAGATATGGAGTAATAAGGAATTCCAAAATCCTCTATAAGCTTTTTCTCAATTCCTGTATGGGATCCGATATAGCAGATCTCATAACCCAGCTCCTTAAGCTCCGGAATTAGAGCCATATTAGGAGTAACATGACCGGCAGTTCCGCCGCCTGTTAAAACAATTTTTTTGGACAAATCATCAACCTCCGATAGCTGCAAGTGCTTCTTCTAATGCATAAGAGAGCTGATCAGGACAAGATGTGCTCTTAAATCCGCATTTGATACCGCGAAGCTTTGCGATGGCATCGTGAGCATCCATACCCTCTACAAGTCTTGCAACGCCCTGGGTATTGCCGCTGCATCCGTTTACGAAAGAAACGGATTTTACAATAGAGCCATCAAGCTCCACATTTATAGCTGTGGCACAAGTGCCATGTGTTTTGTAAGTCATTGTGTGTTACCTCTGTTAAAATGATGTTTTTTCCATTAAGCTTTCTACTTTTTTCCAGTATTTATCAGGATCTATTCTGGCACCCTGTACATGGTCTGAGCCAAGTATCAGGCAGTACTGCTTGGGAGCAGCACATTTTTCATACAGATGAGCGCACATCTGAGGATCGATCACTGTATCCTCATCGCCGTGTATGAAAAGAGTGGGTGTCTTGGAACGTGCGACTGCATCAAGCACGTTTACTTTGTCGATATCATAACCGCAACGCAGCTTTACAAGAATCCTTATGATGAAAAGTGCAAGGCCTGTAGGCATCCAGCCGCCGATATTTTTCTTATAAACATCTGCAAATTCCTTGGGAAGAGTGGTGTAGCTGCTGTCAGAAACTGCCATTATAACCTGATTTGGCAGATGCTCTCCTGTGGTCATAAGAGTTGTGGCTGCTCCCATGCTTGATCCATGAAGAAGGATATGAGCATCGGGATCCTTTTTGATGATCCAGTAAATCCATTCGATAATATCAAGACGGTCAAAATAGCCATATCCGATGTAATTGCCATCGCTTTTTCCAAAACCTCTAAGATCAGGTAAAAGAACATTAATACCCATATCGTGGTAGTGTTTGCCAAAATAACTCATAAACTCGCCACTACTTCTTACACCATGTATGCAGATGGCATATTTATGAGACTCCTCTTCTGCTTTTATATAAGTTGCATGGAGATTAAGATCGTCGATTGAACGGGCGTAAACATCTTCTTTACCTTCTATCTTACTAAACCATTCTCTGGACACGCTGTCCATGGGATCTTTATCAATTTCTTCAGGAGTCTTCTGACTTGGAACTACTGAAAGGTCATATAAACGTGATGCAGCTATGACGCTTCCACCTAAAACTGCAGATGCCAGGCCGAATAATACGAAATTTCGCTTTTTACTCATGACTGTCTCCTATCTGTTTTAATGTATAGAAAATTTTAGCAAATACTAATTAATTATGCAATCAAAGGCTTATTATCGTGGCACAAATTAACGAAATATGGTATTGTAATTAATAATAATTATAATAATTATAATAATAATTAAAATATGCTTGCCGATTTTTCTAAAATTATGAGGGGCGCACAATGATAGAAAGAAAACTGGCAGAGAAATTCAGGAAGCTCTATACCGAGAATTCCCTGAAACTTAAAAACTACGAGGATCAGCTTTTTACGCTTCAGGATCCCTTTGATTGGATTCAGCTTCTCTCTGAGAGGTCTTACGTTATGCGTGAGGTTTATGCAGAGAACGAGGAGCTGATGGCTGAACTGTGGGAAAAATGCTCTGAAGAGATAACTCCCGAAGAAGCTGAGCTTTTATATGATCTTGCCATCGGATTTTTCCTTGATGGTCATCATGACTTTGTCGTCTTAACAGAATTCTGCGAACGAATTCTTCCGGTATTCATAGATATGGATGAACCGGAGTTTCTTGTCGCCATTTATCATGTTTTAGGAAGTGAATACGCGAAGTTTTATCGCTCTGTCGGTGATAAGACCGGTATGCAGACATCCCTTGATTATTTCCGTAAGTCAGTAGCTCATGCAAATCGCTACTCTCAGATATCTTCTCCGGAAGTAAGAGAGTTTATTTTTAATGATTACATGCTGCTTATAACCTATCTCTCCGGTTTCCATACAGAAAAATCCGAGAGTATAAGGCTTTATGATGAGGTATGGGCTCTTTGGAACAATGAAAATGTTCAGAGCATGGATGCGGACAATGAGACAATAAAGTCCTATTTGTCTATTGTTGATGATGCATTTATGGCAAAGAGCAAAAACATAGATATTTTATCTGAGGAAGACAGAGACAGATATCTTCAGCTCCTGTTCCAGACCTTTAAGAGAGCTGACGAAAGAAACGGAAGTGTCGAAGGATCTCCTGATTACAGGACCTGCCTTACATATAAATGGTTAAACGGAGATATTCCTTCCGAGGAAGCATTAAACGGACTTATTAAAAGTATTAATGAGCTGATTGACGTTCCTGATTTTGAGAAGGATGATCCCATTAACTTTGAGCTTGTTCTCAGACATTTTAAGTATGCCTGCACAGTGATAATGATTCTTGAAAAAATGAATCTTTCAGGTGATGAGCTCGAGGAGTGGACAGATAAGTTCCTTCCAAAATCAATGTCCATACTTGCAAATATTCCTTACAGGTTCTTTACGGGCGATATGCAGCCTATATGTGAGCAGTGGTATCATGCGGCAGAGCCTATCATTTCAAGTGAGCTTAACAAGGTTCAGTTCATTATGCAGATGATAGTAAGACGCCAGCCCTTCACATACATCCATTCCAAGATGGTGGCTAAGATAGCTACACTTATCGGACAGGAAATGCTTGAAAAGATTCCTGAGAAATTTGTGGGTGTAAGAGGCATTGAAACTGAGCAGGATGTTCAGAAGAACAAGGCTTATCTCCTATCATTTATTACCATAAGCGGACTTGTTCATGATATCGGAAAATGCTACATCCCCGATACCATCAACCGCCAGAACAGAAGCCTTAATACCAAGGAATATGCCACCATAAGAAAACATTCGGAGGTGGGCTATAAAGAAGCGCAGGGTAACGCGGCACTTAGACCCTACTCAGATATTATTTTAGGTCATCACAAGCATTATGACGGATTGCACGGATATCCTCTTGGTTTTGATAATACAGAATCACCCATACAGATCATAATAGATATCATTTCTATTGCTGATTCTGTGGAAGCCGGTACTGATACTCTTACAAGAAGTTATACCCAGGGTAAGGATTTTAAGAGACTCTTAAAAGAGCTTCAGAATGAGGCAGGAACCAGATATAATCCGGATATCGTCAAGGTTATAGAAAAAGCACCTGCACTGATAGAAGAGCTTGAAAATGTAACAGGTCAGGGCAGATACGATATTTACTACAAGGCTATGCAGGAAATCCTGGGCAGTGCAGCTGAGGAAATTCCGGTTATATAAATATGATATACTTAAGGAGCATACATGCGTTTTAGAACCAGGCTGATTATTACTTCGGCAACCATCGTTATTTTGCCCTTTATCCTGGTCGTAGCATCGTATATTTTCATACAGAAGACTTTCGTCAGTACGCCGCGAATAGCAACTTACACAATAGTTGCATTCCTGCTTATATTATTGGCGACCAGTATGATACTTACGACTTGGTTAAAAAAGGGATTTTTCGAACCGGTAAAAGAACTGAATGTAGCCATGCAGCATATTAAAGATGGAAATTTTGATTATATGCTGCCGACAGACATTGGTGACAAAGGCGAGATAGGTGAGCTTTACAGGAACTATGAAGACATGCGACTAAGGCTCAAGGAATCCGCCGATGAGAAGGTTATAAGAGAAGGTCAGAACAAGGAGCTTATAAGCAACATATCCCACGACCTAAAGACTCCCATAACTGCCATCAAGGGTTATTCCCAGGGACTTTTAGAGGGCGTAGCTGATACACCCGAGAGGCAGATGAAGTACATTCGCACCATATACAATAAGGCGAATGACATGAATAACCTCATCAATGAGCTGACACTTTATTCAAGTATCGACAACAACAGAATTCCATATAATTTTGCAAGAATTATTGTTGGAGACTATTTCGGAGATTGCATCGAAGAGATAGGAATGGAGCTTGACAGTAAGGACATAAAGCTCAATTATGCGAACCTGACCACACCGGATACACAGATAGTTGCAGATCCTGAGCAGCTAAAACGAGTGGTCAACAACATCGTAAGTAACAGTGTTAAATATCTTGGCCGTGAAGACGGATCGGGATGCATTGATATCAGAATACTAGATGAAGTAGACTCTGTCAGAGTTGAAATAGAGGATAACGGTAAAGGAATAGGTGCAGATGAGATACCGAATATCTTCGACAGATTCTACAGAACAGATGCCTCACGTAACTCAAAACAGGGAGGCAGCGGAATAGGTCTATCAATTGTTAAAAAGATTATAGAGGACCATGGGGGATATATATGGGCCACCAGTCATGAAGGCGAGGGAACCTGCATGCACTTCGTACTTAGAAAGTATCAGGAGCATCATGAAAAAGCCGAGACTGAGACCGTGGTTGAGCACGATGGATTTGAAACTATGTAAACTGCATCAAAAAAAATACTAACCAGGAGGACGCGGTATGAGCAGAATTTTGATTGTCGAAGACGAAGAAGCCATTGCTGATCTTGAAAAGGATTATTTGGAGTTATCTGATTTTGAAGTAAAGATCGAGAATTCAGGTGATGTGGGTCTGCAGACAGCACTTAGTGAGGAGTTTGATCTTGTAATCCTTGATCTCATGCTTCCCGGCATGGATGGATTCGAGGTGTGCAAACGCATCAGAGAAAAGAAGGACGTTCCTGTACTTATGGTATCAGCTAAAAAGGATGATATCGATAAGATCAGGGGACTTGGTCTTGGAGCAGATGATTATATCACCAAGCCCTTCAGCCCTTCAGAGCTGGTTGCAAGAGTAAAAGCTCACATGGCTCGCTATTCAAGACTTGTAGGAAGCGGACATGAGTCCAATGACGTTGTGGAGATCAGAGGTCTTCGCATCGACAAGACTGCAAGAAGAGTTTATGTGGACGGAGCTGAGAAGAGTTTCACCACCAAGGAATTTGATCTTCTCACATTCCTTGCAGAGAATCCCAACCACGTATTTACCAAGGAAGAGCTCTTCCGTAAGATCTGGAATATGGATTCCATCGGTGATATTGCTACAGTAACTGTGCATATCAAGAAGATCAGAGAGAAAATTGAATTTGATACCAGCAATCCTCAGTACATAGAGACTATCTGGGGCGTTGGCTATAGATTTAAGGTATGAGTCCTATAGAAATATTATATGAAGATGACGATATTCTTGTGTGCGTAAAGCCTGCAGGAGTAGCTGTTCAGAGCAGAAATGTCACTATTCCGGACATGGAGACTGCCCTTAGATCACAGATAATCAGAAGCGGTAAGTTTAAGAATAAGTCCACTACCCTTCATGTGATTCACAGACTGGATCAGCCTGTAGAGGGAATCCTTGTATTTGGAAGAACCAAGAAGGCAGCAGCTTCTCTAAGTACTCAGGTTCATGACGGCGGAGCTATGGATAAGCATTATCTTGCGGTTATATGCGGATCATTTCCTGAGGATCAGCGGCAGGGTGAACTCTGCGACTATATGTACAGGGATGCAGCGAGTAAGAGCGCTGTTATTGTGGATTCATCGGATGTCGATGCGGGGAAGATACCCGAGGATGCCAAAAAGAGTACCCTTACCTACAGGGTAGTATCTCAGAAGGACATCAGTGATATATCCGTAAATAATGTGGTGGATTTTGCAACGGATAAGGATTCTTCTGCTGAAGAAATCTCTCTTGTGGATATCCATCTCCATACAGGAAGATTCCATCAGATAAGAGCCCAGTTCTCTCATGCAGGCCATCCCCTTCTTGGAGACAGAAGATACTGCACAGCAGACAGCGACGAGCTCTCCGCAAGACTACGTGTAAAAAACGTAGCCCTTTGCGCATACAGATTATCCTTTGACCATCCGTCAACTGGTAAGAGGATGGAATTTACGATAGAACCTAAGGGCGAGATTTTTGGTGAATTTACAAACGAATAAAAATATTTAAGGCAGCGTGCTAGGAATTGCACGCTGCCTTATTCGTCATCTACTATATCATCTGCTATACAGCCGAGAGCTTTTGCGATACTTCGTACTATATGGTACTGGGCTCTTGAGATATCTCTTTTACGCTGCTCGTAGGCACATATAGTTTCTACAGAAATTCCTGCCTTTTTTGCGAGTTCTTCCTGTGAGAGTCCGGAAAGTTTTCTTATTCTGGCAAGCCTTGTATCCGGCTGCAGTTTATGTATTGTTAGCTGTTCATTTTTCATCTTGTAATTTTATCCTATAACTGATTACATGTTATGAAGATTAATCGCTTCGATAGTATTGTTAATGGCATTATGTATGAGTTTTTGTTCATCCTTCGACATGGAGGAGACTTTTCTTATGCTGTCTTTGACATCGTCTGACTCAGAAATTCCAAAAAGAATATAATCGCTGGATATATGAAGAATTTCGCAAAGGCGCATAAGCGTAGGAACGGAGATACCGCTGGCTCCTCTTTCTACATCAGAAATATACTGGGTCGAAAGATCCAGTTTTTCGGCCAAAACTTCCTGAGTCAAACCTATTCTCTCACGAGCAATATGTATTCTTTTTCCTATTTCAACGTTTTCTTTTTTCTTAACCACAACGCCACCTATTAGCTACTCTTATATAGATTTTATGTAAATGTAGTTTACAATTTAATCCGCTTTAACCCTTATTAATAAGGGTAATACACTTAGTATTAAAAATATTTTTAATTTTGTTCTATTTATGCTATGAGCGGAGGATAAATATAGAGGCAGAGGATATTTATAACATAGGTCAGGGTATATGTGAGACTGAAGTCTTACTAAAGCCCAATTGGTAGTGTCAAATGATTTATGGAAGGTCGGTCAATCATTAGCTGCTTTTTAGTTTTTTACAGTTGCTGTTTTGAATTACGTGGGTATCGTGAAAAACAATATTTATCCACGTAAGAAAATCAGGAAATGGTGAAGTGGATTACGGGGATGAATGGGAAAATGTGATTTATCCACGTAAGAATGGCGGAAAAAAGGCTCAGGATTACGGGGGTGCTTAGAGAAATGAGATTCATCCACGTAAGAATGGCGATAAAATGGCTAAAAATTACGGGGATGAAAAAAGAAAAACAATATTTTACCCGTAATAAAACAGGGAGATATAGGAAATATAAATATGTAATTTCAAATATAAACTTGAAATAAAAAAACAATTAAGACTTTTTAGGCCGCATAAATACTAGGACTGTAGTACCATCACAAATTTGACACACAAAGACAGATAAATTTAAAATTGATAGTATCAGACAGATATAGAAGCTGTCACAAAGTATAAGTATCCTGTCGCGAGGTGATAGTATGCGTTTAAAGTGGTACTACGGTACTGCACTAAGCGCAGGACATTTTTTTTATGAAGGGAGAATGATTATCTATGAGGAAACGATTAGGAAGAAAACTGTCGATGCTCCTGGCAACAGCACTGACAGTAGCAAACGTTGGCGCACTTACGCCAATGACAGCTTTAGCAAGAGAGTTAGAAGTTGGATGGTCTATAGAAGATCAGACTGCAGATGATCCTGCAACATATGTTGGTGAAGAGTATGATGTATTGTATTATCTTGGAGATGAAGCAGATGATGTTCATATGGCTCTTGTGGAAGTAGGAGGGACAACTGCAAATCCTACTTACGATATATTAAATGAAGTTACTGATACTTTAGTTTCTGAAGGTGATATACCGGCTACTGAAGTAGGAAAAGTAAAATATGCAGTATATAGTAAGGAAGAAGCATCACAATTTACTGAAGCAGATTTAACTGCTGCTAATCTTGTGTCAACAAAAGAAGTTACTATTTCTTCTGCTGTAACAGGATTTACAGCGGTACCTGGCCACTCTGTTTTGTATAAGAATGGTGCTACAACAAGCATAAAAGCAACAGTAACAGTCACTGCTCCATATTATAATTGGAATGCAGCAGTGTATGATGCTAATGATACCGAATATGAGACTCCTGTCACAGGATTCACAATAGGCCAGGCTACCCCTGTAGCAGCTGAATCCACAGAGACGAAAAAAGTATTTACTGTTTCGGTTGGTACAAATAGTGCTGTTATAGGTGATTATGTAGTCAGAGCTACAGTAGCAGATAAGGCTGTTAATATACCAATTACTGTAGTTGATGCAGTAAAAATTACAGATGGAGAGTACTCAGGACATACTGTACAGTCGGAAGATTTGTATCCTGGTGATATATTAGATCTTAATGCATATTTTGATAGAACCAAAGACAGTGATGCTGTTAAGTGGGCAACCAGCAATTCAGATATTGCAACGGTTGATGAGTCAGGTACGGTCACAGCAGTAGCAGCAGGTGATGCCAAAATCTATGTAGATCTTGGACTTGGAGATAATGTAGAAAGTCTTAATGATAATTATAAGTTTATCATCAATGTATTAGCACCAGATTTTGAAGTGATGATGGATGAAGAAGATCCTATACCAGTAGGAGAGACAGCTAAGATTAAAGCTATGTATGGTAGTACAGATATTTCAAAACTGGTTGAATGGTCTAGTAATAATAATGCAGTAGCTACTGTTGATGATAATGGAATTATCACCGCAGTATCAGCAGGAACAGCAGTTATTCAGGCTGAGTACGATAGCGAAAGACGCACAAAGACAGTAACAGTTGTGGAATCTGCAGCTACAACTCCAATCACATATGCAGTTCAACCGGGTACAGCAAGATTGCATACAGGTGAAACACTCCAGATGAAGCTCATGGCAGGTGGTGAAGAGTACTCAGGAAATGTTCAGTGGGAAGTAATCCAGGGTCTTAACTTTGACGATGACGATAATGATCCGGGAGATATTGCAACAGATGCTACTATTTCAAGATCTGGTCTTTTCAAAGCTGGAACAAAGACTACATTAGAATTACATCCTGTAACAGTAGAAGCAACATATGTTAATGAAAACGGTGATGTTACTACTGCAAGTGCTGTAGTAACAGTAGTAGATAACCGTGATTACTACTGGGAAGCAGAAGTTGATGAAGAGCATGCAGAAGATTTCACACGGGTTTCTGATGCAACATATAAAGCAAATCTTATACTCAAGGATCATATTACAGTAACTCCTATATATGATGGCAGAGAAATTACAAACGGAGCATGGAGTGTTGATAACGGAACATCCGTAAGAGTTAATAACGGTGTAATCACAGCTATCGCAGTAGGTGATTCTATTGTGCAATATGGTTATGACCTTGATCACAGCGGTGATATCGAAGCAGCTGAAATTCTTACGATAAACGTTACCGTTGCAGCAGAAGAGCTTGTTATTACATCAGAAGATGGCATAATCTTAGAGGAAGGCGCAAACCTTCAGCTTGGAGCTATGTTTGGTAGAGATGATGTTACAGCAAGCTCAAGAATTAAGTGGGATAGTGATAACAAGGCTGTTGCTACTGTTGATGCAAAGGGTAAAGTAACAGGTAAAAAACGCGGAGCAGCAGAAATCACTGCCACATATTATGCTGTAAATGGAGAAACTGTTCTTGATACAGATACAATTGAAATCGAAGTAATCACAATCGAAGAGGCTACAGAAGCAGCTCTTAAAGCTACAAAGGCAGCAAATGAAGCAGCAGAAGCAGCAAATGAAGCAGCACAGAAGGCTGATGAAGCAGCTAAGGCAGCAGATGAAAACGCTACAGCTGATACAATTGCAGCAGCAAAGGATGCAGCACAGAAGGCTGAAGAAGCAGCTAAGAAGGCTGAGGATGCAGCAAAAGTAGCAGAAGCAGCAGCAGAAACCTGCGTGACAAATACTGAGGCTGCAAAGGATGCAGAGGCAGCAGCAGAGGCAGCTGGTGAAGCAGCTAAGTCAGCAACTACAGCATCAAAGACAGCTACAGCTTCAGCAACAGCAGCTCAGAAGAAGATTGACGATGCAGCAGCTAAGAAGGCTGAGGAAGAAAAGAAGGCTGCTGAAGAAGCAGCTAAGAAGGATGGTTCTGCACCCGGAGCACCTGCACCTGTAGGTAATGCACTTAAGGATGCAGACGGCAATCCTACCGGATTTGAAGTAACAAACTCAGAGGCAGGAAATGCAGAAGTAGCTTATGTAGGTAATGCTGCAGATCTTGCAAAGAGCGGAACACTTACAATTCCTAAGACCACCAAGGATCAGAGCGGAAATACTTATAAAGTAACTTCTGTAAAGAAGCGTGCTTTGAAGGGAGCCAAGGCTAAGAAGGTAGTATTCTCTGAGAATATTAAGGACTTTGGCGAGTACATCGTTAAGGATAGCAGTATTAAGACTGTTGTTATAAATGTTAAGAAGAATGCCAAGATAAAGAGCTATAAGTTCAGAAAGGGCTGCTTCAGGACAGGAAAGAAGCTTACTGTTAAGGTTAAGTCTTCCAGCAAGGAAACAAAAGCGACCTTTACAAAGAAGCTTGATAACAAGAAGTTTGTCATTAAGAGTAAGACAACCTGGAAATAATTTACTCCATCATAAGTGAGTTATCTCGTGTGACATCACTTTCTAAATGGAAGGGCAGGCCGTTGGGCCTGCCCTTTCATGCAAATTGTATTAAGGAAGAAAATATGATAGATGTGCTGGATAAGATTACAAAACTGAAAGATCAGAAGGGGTGGACCAGTTATAAATTGGCAAAAAAAGCAGGCATCCCGCAGTCCACTATTTCTACATGGTACGCTAAAGGCAGAGCTCCCACCATAGTGGATCTAGAGAAAATCTGCGATGCACTAAATATATCCTTAGCTGAATTCTTTAAGGAAGAATCAAAGGGGACAAAATTTAGTAAAAGGCGAAAGAAGATGGGGATATCGCTGAAAAAACTATCTGAAGTAGCAGATATTGATTTTGAACTTTTGCAGGCCTATGAAAGTGGTAAAAAAGATATATCCAGCGAACAGTTCAGGGTAGTTAAGAAACTTGCAGATGTCCTATTGTGTACAACAGAAGATATTGTCGACTAGAAAAAAGCGCTACCTACCAACCTGGCATGTAGCGCTTTATTTTTGTAGTATTTAGCCTTTTTCATGGGACTCGAGAATACCTTTCTCTGATAAATAATTACTGATAATACCGGAAAAGTATTCAGCTCGCTCAATCTTTTAACATAATTCTGGTTAAAATACGATATTATTCCACTGTGCTTGCTACTATCAAATCTTTATTTTGAAAGATCTTTTACGCTACTGTCCATAATATAATTCCTTCTTTGTCGATGTTCTTATAAAAAGGAAGAGTAGTCTTCCATTCAAGATACTGCTCCATTTCAATGGGAACCACCGATAATGTTACTGCAAGATCCAACTCATAATCAACAACAATGTCTATCATTTTGTCATGTAGGTCGTCCGGGTTTTCATTCTTTAGGATAAGGGCAATGTCTACGTCTGATTCGGAAGTTTGTTCTCCTCTTGCATAAGAGCCATAAAGTACAATTCTATATAATGAATCGCCGTATAATTTATGTAACTTCCCGCACATTCGGGTCAGTGCTCGCATAAGTGTAGGATTGGTTTGGCAGATTTGGTTCTTCTTGCGCCAGTTCTTGAAGTTGCCTGACTTTAAGCGTCTGTCATCAGGGTACTCAGTTCCTTTGGGGATAACCCACTGATTACCTAACTTTTCGCCAGAAAGTTTACCATTGATAAGCATCCTGCGGATATTACCGGGATCCTTGCCAGTCAATCTGGAGTATTCAGTTACAGTCATATAGTTCAACATGGTGAATAACTCCTTTCAAAAAATACAATAACACAATAGCGTGTAAATGTCAAAAATGATGTTGCCAAAAAAACAGGATTAACCAGCTTTTGTTACTGATTAATCCTGTTTCTATTACAAAATACTTACGATTCTCGAACAGGATCACACCTCAACCGGTGCGTTTGCCTGATCGGGAATTTCAACCTCTTTAATGGAAGGATCAATGTCATGGAAAAAGGATCTTGTCTTAGTAAGACCAATCTTTGCGTCCTCAAACTCCCAAATGAACTGCGGCGGGATGTTTTCACGGCCATACATCTGGATTCTTCCTGCGTAGGCGTGAATGATGCTTACATATTTTTTATCAAGCTCGTAATTTCTTAAAATCTCTCTGCGAAGACGTGGACGATTAGCCACAAATTTCCTGATATCCATCTTAAGGTCAAGAGGAAGCTCCTGCTCTCTGTCGTGGACTGCCTGCAGATATTTATCATAGGTCTCATCATCAACCTTCTTGAAATGATCTTCATATTCAAAGCAGGCTGCTCCGTCAGGAAGATCAAGTCTTACTCTTCCGTCTCCGTAAACTTCTTCAATTTTTGCCACAACCTGTGGTACTAGCGGCTTTCCATTATAATCTAAAATGATGATCTTATCACCCGGTTTGTATTTACTCATAATAATCTCCTCAAATCAGTACCACCCTCACTTTGCATAAAAAACTATATTCCTAAAATCCGCTGATTTCAAGGCTTTTCCCTCTTTTTTAAGACCTTTTCATTTTTTTTAAGAAATAATAAATCTTTTAGGTTGTTTTTAGGTTGACTTTGTATTATTGCATCAGAACAAAGGAAATGACTCACAGAAAACGAGGGCAAAAATGAGCGGATTTAAAGATACTTTTCAGAGATATGAAACTAAATATCTGTTGGAGGATTTTCAGTACAGAGCATTAAGAGAGCGACTTGAGGGCATGGCTCAAGTCGATGATTACGGGAAAACCTCCATCTTAAACATATATTATGACACACCGGATTTTTCACTTATAAAAAGATCATTGGAAAAGCCTGTATACAAGGAAAAGCTAAGGCTCAGAACCTACGGGATTCCGGAAGATGACACAAGAGCTTTTATAGAGATCAAGAAAAAATATAAAGGCATCGTATATAAGAGAAGAATCGGAATGAAATACCAGGATGCGATCTCCTACTTAAATGAAGGAGAGGCTGCAAAAGAACAGTCCCAGATATCAAACGAAATTGATTATTTTAAGAATTACTACAAGGGACTGGGGCCTGCAATGGCAATATCCTACGATAGGATAGCAATGGCGGGAATCGAAGATAAGGAGCTTCGAATAACCTTTGATGAGAATATCAGATGGCGTGTTGATCATCTTGATCTTAAAAGGGGAAATGTTGGGAATGAGATTTTAAAGCCGGGACAAAGGCTTATGGAACTTAAGATAGCAGGCGCCATGAGCGTAGAGATGGCCCACATTCTTGATGAGATAGGAATCAGGCAGACATCTTTTTCAAAATACGGAAGAGGATATGTGGATTACATGTGTCCGGAAGGCCGGGTAGCAGTTAATTATGAAAACAAAAGTATCGGTAAGATTTTTCTTACAGCTTGATCAGGAAAAGGAGATTTGAAATGTCTACATTATTATTTGAAAGCATTATGGAAGCAGGTACAATTACAGGAGCCTCATTTTTTGCAGCAACCCTTTGCTCTTTGGCAATCGGTGTTTATATAGCATTTATGGCAAATATCAAGGGAAGCACATCTAAGAGCATGACCATAACTTTGGCACTTTTACCCGCAATCGTACAGCTGGTTATCATGCTGGTAAATGGTAATATCGGCGCAGGTATCGCAGTTGCGGGAGCCTTCAGCCTTGTAAGATTCAGATCACAGCCGGGCTCTGGACAGGATATCACAAACATCTTCCTTGCTATGGCAGTAGGCCTTGCAACAGGAATGGGATACATCGGACTTGCACTTGTATTTGCGGTTATTATCACAATAGCTAACCTTGTTCTTAAGATCTTTGATTTTGGCGGAATGGGAGCAGAGGTAAGAACAGTTAAGATTACAGTACCTGAGAGCCTTGATTTCGAGGGAATTTTCGATGATGTTTTTGCAAGATATACAACAAATGCAACACTTAACGAAGTAAAGACCACAGGAATGGGCAGCCTTTATAAGCTCTCCTACGATGTAACTATGAGAAGAGGCGCTTCAACAAAGGCAATGATCGATGAGATGAGACTTAGAAACGGCAACCTTGAGATTTCCTTCTCAAGACCGGTTGCAGCAGTAGCTGAAGGAATTTGATAAAAGAAAGGCAGGCGGGGTGCATATACAAATTATAGAGAGTATGTGCCCCTTTCTGATTTAGGTATAGATTATGAAAAAGAAAACTTTATTTGCAATTTTTGCAACAGGAATGGTTCTGGGTGTTGGCGCCGCTGCCTGCGGAGCTTCATCATCAGCAAAGCAGACAGAAAACGAAGAGACAGTATCTGCAGAAGTGACTGATAGTGCTTTGGACAGCGAAGAAGCAGATAATACTGATGACTTGGAGAACAGCACATCAGATACGGCAGATAATGTTGTTAATGCCAGTACAGACACTACTTCAATCGGAGCTGTTACATCGGTATCTGACCTGGACTTTTCAAGTATGTTCACTGACAGAGACTCTGACTACAGCTATGATGAGAGCTCATCAGCTAAAATTATTTTAAGCGGCAGCAGCGCAGAGTGTGAAGGCAGCGGCGTAAGCATTGATGGAACCACCATAACGATTACTGCTGAGGGTACATATATTGTCAGCGGAACTTTGGATGACGGCCAGATAATTGTGGATGCAGGAGATAACGATAAGGTTCAGATAGTCCTTGATGGCGCATCAATAACTAATGACGACAGCGCCTGCATTTTTGTAAGTAATGCGGATAAGGTATTTTTAACTCTTGCAGATGGCAGTGAAAATAACCTTTCTGATACAGGAGCTGAGTATGTTCAGGAAGACGATTCCGTAAACGTGGACGGTGTTGTTTTCAGCAGGGACGATATCACAGTTAACGGAAGCGGAACTCTTAATATAAATGCATCCTACGCAAACGGCATTGTAGGCAAAGATGATGTGAAGTTTACAGGCGGAACCATCAATATCACAGCTACAGGAAATGCCATAGAGGGCAAGGACTCTGTAAGAATTAAGGATGGCACCTTTAATCTCACAAGCGGATCAGAGAAGGACGGCATTCATACAAGCAATGAAGAGGAAGCCGGCAAAGGATATATCTATATAGAGGGCGGCGATTTTGAAATTGCAGCTAAAGATGACGGTATTCACGCTGCCACAGTTCTCTATATAGCAGGCGGAAATATCAATGTAACAGAGAGCTACGAAGGCTTAGAGGGAGACACCATTGATGTAACAGGTGGAACTATTTCAGTAGTAGCAAGCGATGACGGTCTTAATGCATCAACTAGTACCTCTCAGGATGAATTCGGATTCGGAAATATGGGCGGAGGTATGGAATATGATGAAAATGCTTATATCCACATCTATGGCGGAGAGCTTTATGTAAATGCAGCAGGAGATGGCATAGATTCAAACGGAGATCTGTATGTTGACGGCGGTTATGTAGTCGTAGACGGACCTGAAAATGACGGCAACGGTTCTCTAGATAAGGGCGGAAGCGCTTATATTTCGGGAGGCACAGTCATAGCAGTAGGATCAGGCGGAATGGCTGAGACCTTCAGTTCTGATTCGCAGCAGTACTCGATATTGTATGGCTTTGAAACTACTTTGTCTGCAGGAGATGTGGTCACTATTACTGACAGTACAGGCACAGAGCTTCTTAGCTATACTCTTAATAAAACAGCAGCATCAATAGTATTTAGCAGCTCAGATCTTACAGAGGGCGAATACACGGTTACAGCAGGTGATACAACAGATACCATTACAGTAAGCGACAAAGCTACAACCGCAGGTCAGACAGGCGGCATGATGGGCGGCCCCGGAGGTGGTCACGGTAATGGAGGAGAAAGACCACAGATGCAGGATGGCGAAAGACCTGAGATGCCTGATGGAGAAATGCCCCAGATGCAGGACGGCGAAGCACCTCAGGCTCCTGATGGTGGAAACAGTTCAGAATCCGGTTCAACAGAAGGTTAAATGTGGTTATAACAGTCCTTGTTTTTTATAAAAAACGGGGACTGTTTTTGTTTACAAAGCGGTCGAAATAGTGATAGAAATTAATTATGAAAAAGTTTCTCATCACCGTTTTGACGGCAACCATTTTACTTAATATTCTGGCTATATTTTGGCAGGGCTTTGCAGATGCCTACTCTGCTTATGTTTTCCCGATCTGGGTAGGAACACTTGGCAGGCTCACTTCTCTTGCGCCAATTTCCGTAGGCGAAATAATGATTTTAGTGGGAGTTTTCTGGGTTTTTATTTTTGTTTTAGGTTTATGTGCAATACTTATAAACAGGAACAAGACCTTTAGAAGTGTTTATTTGGGATATTGCAAGGCTACAGCAGGAGTTCTTATTATCATTTCCTGTATCATGACCTTGAACTGCTTTATAAACTATAGAACTACACCCATTGCAGAGGATTCCTTTGAAAAAAGGGAATTTACAGTATCTGAACTGGCAGAGCTGCGGGACTATATTGTAAATAAATGTAATGAGCTGGCACAGGAGATGGACAGGGACGAAGAAGGAAATGTGATCTATTTATCGGAAGATGGAACGGTCCTTACTGAGAGCGATATGAAAAAGGTGGCAGCAGATTCCATGAGAGGAATATCCGATAGCTTTCCTAAGCTTTCAGGATTCTATGTGACTCCAAAGCCTCTGTTTTTCTCAGGCTTTGTATCCCAGCAGTACATGCAGGGGTATTATTTTCCTTTTTCTATGGAAGCAAATTACAATACCATTATGTATATCACAAATAAGCCCTTTACCATGTGCCATGAGCTTTCTCACACAAGAAGCTATATTATGGAGGATGAAGCCAATTTCCTTGCTTATCTTGCCTGCACAAAGTCAGAGGATAAGTTTTTCAGATACAGCGGTTACATGGGCGTTCTTAATTATGTGAACAATGCCTTTTATAAAAATGTTTCCAAGGAAGAGTATAAGAGCCATGTGAAGCCTTCGGAGCTTGTAAGGCATGACAATATTTTCCTTGCAGAGGAGGACTGGAAAAAGGTTGAAAACGAAGCAGTCCTTTCAACGGAAACGGTAAAAAAGGCAGCAGACACCTTTGTGGATACAACCCTTAAGGCAAATGGAATAAATGACGGAAAGGCCAGCTACAACAGAGTTGTTGAACTGATGCTGCTTGACTATTACGAATAGAAATATGATTTTTGGAGGTTTCTGATGAAGTTACTTTTAGCTGAAGATGAGATAGAACTGTCAAACGCGCTGGTTGCCATTTTAAAGCATTCAAGCTATACGGTTGATGCGGTTTACGACGGACAGGATGCTCTTGATTACATACTTAGCAGTGAATATGACGGAATCATTTTGGATATCATGATGCCCGGAATGATGGGCACAGAGGTCCTTAAGAAAATAAGGGAAAAGGGCATATCCACTCCTGTTCTTTTCCTTACAGCAAAATCAGAGATAGAGGACAGAATAACCGGTCTTGATCTTGGGGCTGATGATTACCTCACAAAGCCCTTTGATATGGGAGAGCTCCTTGCAAGAATAAGAGCCATGACCAGAAGGAAAGCAGACTATGCTCCAAATAATCTGTCCTGCGGAAACCTTGAGCTTAACAGATCAACCTACGAACTTAAAACAGAGGGACATGATGCAATAAGGCTTGTTGGAAGGGAGTTCCAGATGCTTGAGATGCTTATGGAGAATCCCGGAAGAGTCATATCTGTTGATGCTTTTATGGACAGAATCTGGTCCGATGGCGAAGCAGATGTAAATGTAGTATGGGTATATATTTCAAACCTCAGGAAAAAGCTTACGCAGCTTGAAGCAACCTGTGAGATTAAGGCTTCAAGAGGCGTTGGATATTCAATGGTAGTAAAGGGTTAAGATATATGGTAAAAAAGCTCCGTCGCAAATTTGTACTAACGGCAATGCTGTCGCTGTTTTTGATATTGGTAGCAATTATCGGCGTAATAAATTTCCTAAATTACAGAGAGGTTCAGTCAGGCGCTGATGATGCCCTTAATATCCTTGCGGAAAATGAAGGCTTTTTCCCTGAGATGAAAATGGAATTTGGGAAAAAGGACAAGGACAATGGCGCACCGCCTATGAAGCCTGAAGATATGGATGGGCTCTTTTTTGGCGGAAAAGCAGCCTATAACAGAACTATAGAGATGCCATTCCAGACAAGATATTTCTGGGTAAAGCTTGATAGTGACGGCTTGGTTTTAAATACAGATGTAGGGCATATAGCCGCTGTATCAAAGTCAGAAGCCGAGGAAATAGCGACGCAGGTTTTTAACAGTGGTAACAAGGAACGAGGTTATTACGACTGGCATTACAGATATATTTTGAAGGAGAACGAGGACGGATCAACACTTATAATTTTCCTCGATTGCAGCAGTGGTTTTTACGGTGCAAACAGACTTCTTTTAATGACTCTTGGGATTGCAGGTGTCAGCCTTATAGGCATGTTTATTCTGGTTTATCTCTTTTCCGGAAAAGCGGTGGCTCCTGTTGTTGAGTCCCTTGAAAAACAAAAGCGCTTTATTACCGATGCCGGTCATGAGTTAAAAACTCCTCTTGCAGTTGTGTCCGCCAATGTGGATGTAATCGAGCTTGAATCAGGGAAAACCGAATGGACCCAAAGCATCCGCGGCCAGATTAAGAGAATGAATGGTCTTGTAAAAAATATGCTGACTCTTTCCAGAATGGAAGAAGAGAATATCCATGTGGTATTTTCAGATTTGGATATGAGCTATGCGGTAAAGGATGCAGCCCAGTCTTTTATGCCTGTTGCTGAATCGAGAAATCTTAAGTACAACATGGATATCGCAGAGAATATTCATATCTCGGGCGATAAAAATGCTATAAACCAGCTCTCATCCCTGCTTATCGACAATGCCATGAAGTATGCTTCAGAAAAGGGCGTTGTGAACATTTGCTTAGAGCTTGACAGTAAAGGCAAAAAAGCCATTTTTGAAGTGTCCAATACCTGTGACAGTATTCCTGAAGGTAATCTGGACAGACTCTTTGACAGATTTTACCGGGCTGATTCCTCAAGAAGCAGAAACACAGGCGGCTACGGCATAGGCCTTTCTGTTGCGAGGGCTATAGCCAATTCCCATGGCGGCTCCATAGAGGCCAAAAGGGACGGGGATCACATGATCAGATTCATTGTCGTTATTCCAGTGGCAAAGCAGCAGGCAAACTGATAGAATAGTTTTGAATTCCTGAATTTCCAAGGAGATTCAGGAATTTATAATTTGCAGATATATGAAAAGGAATAACATGAAAAAAAGATTATTTATTGTCATTACGATTTTAACGTTAGCTATGCTGTCAGCCTGCGGAATGTCCAAGGATAATCAGGCTCTTGCCGAGGCTAAGAGAGAAGAACTGCGAAGCGCAAGAAAGGCTGCTGAGGAGCTTTATTCACAGCTTACGGTTGATACCTTCAGTGATGCGCTTTATAACTTTGAGCAAAAGGAAGAGGAATACGAAGCCCTTGAATTTAAAAAGGTGAAGAACAAGGACACAGAAGGTGTTCTTATGGGAATGGATAGTCTTATCTACGACTATCAGTACCTTTGTGGGGAGATGGAAAAAGAGCTTAAGGTTGAGCAGGACTTAAGCGAGGATCTTGCAAAGTATCATGACGTGCTTTGCTATATCGAGAATAAGTCAGGGTCAGAGCTTAGCAGCATGATAGTTAAGGATTCTGCAGGCGGTGACTCAGGGAATCTTCTTTTTGACGGAATGACACTTCCCTCCGGAAGGATAATCGCCGGTATCACCATCACATTATATGAAGGAAACACATATACACTTGTGACTACAGATACTCTTGGCAACGAGAATACCTACGAGCTTTCTTTTGAAAAAGAAATGGCTGATATGGAAGAAAACGGTATTTCCATAATAATAAATGCCCCGGAGAACGGGGCACTTGTAAGTGATTATATTTACAGTGAATGATTTAAATACTGAAGCGAAGAAGGTCAAGGATGAGACCTGTAAAGGTTCCAATAAGATAAAGGATACCTGTTATCTGCAGGTTTCTTACCTTTCCTTCATTTACTCTGTACAGGATCAGCAGACCAACGCCTGCACCTACCAGAAGACCTGACATCATGGTTCCGAAGGTGATCATGCTGTTAAGGTACAAAGTGGTGATAATGATAGATGCTGCGCAGTTGGGAATAAGTCCTATTATTCCTGCAAGGATGTGGCTCACTACGGCATTTCCGTTAAGGAAGGCTGAAATAGTATCTTCGCCTATAAGCTCTATCAGTGTATTCAGTACAAAGGTGAAGATCAGCACATATATAAAGATGTGCAGTGTATGTATAAATGCGGATTTAAGGATATTGCCGTTCCCCTCGTGGGAGTGCTCGTGAGGAGTATGGGTTTCCTTTGCGATTTTAGCTTTACTGATTTTTGACTGATCAGCGGAGCCTTCATCATTACGGCCTCTGTGAGCTGAAATCTTGGGGCTGTCCTCTTCGCAGTGACAATGCTCTCTTTTACATAATTCTTCAATTCTTACAGGGTCGTTCTCGGCTCTTTTTTTATACCTTCTGTAGCTCCTTAAGATAAAGTCCACAAGGAAACCATAGAAAATACCAAGAGCAGCTTTGATGGCGATTATTTTTACCATTCTGTCAGCAGCTATTTCATTTGATGATATGAAAAGCGGAAGCATCTCATCTGAGGTTGACAGATAGATTGCAATCAGGGTTCCCAGGGTGATTACGCGGCCCGCATAAAGGTTTGATGCGGCAGCAGAGAACCCGCACTGTGGAAATGCTCCTATGATTCCGCCAAAGAGCGGTCCGAATTTTCCGGCCTTTTGAACTATCTGCTGAGTTTTATCTCCTGTCCTGTGCTCTAAGTACTCCATGATCAGGTAGGTAATAAATAAAAAAGGAAGCAGTTTAAAGCCGTCTATTAGCGTATCCAAAACTACATCTTTTATGAGTTCCATTTCTTCTCCATTCAAATTATCTTATTTTGCAAAATATTATCATATTCATTTAAGCACACTTAATGATATATATGCAAATTTGTGTTATAATCATTTGGATTATGCGCAGATAATGATATTTATAGAGTTATTAAGGAGTACATATAATATGTCAGAACAGTCTTTATTACAGGTTAGAAATCTTTCTGCATCAGTAGAAGATCTGCCTATTTTGCACGACATAAATCTTGAGATTAAGCCCGGAGAAACCCATGTTTTAATGGGACCTAACGGTGCGGGAAAATCTACACTTGGTTACACACTTATGGGTAACCCTCACTATAAAATTACTGAGGGCTCGATCATTTTTGATGGTCAGGACCTTACAAATGAGGCTGCCGATAAGAGAGCCAAGGCAGGAATGTTTTTATCATTCCAGAATCCTCTTGAGGTTCCCGGTATATCACTTGGAAGCTTCATAAGGAATGCTTATCATGAGCAGACAGGTAAGCCCGTTAAGCTTCTTCAGTACAAGAAGCAGCTTGCAGAGGCTATGGACCTTCTTACCATGGATTCAGAGTACGCTGACCGTGATCTGAACGTTGGTTTTTCAGGCGGTGAGAAGAAAAAGGCTGAGATCCTTCAGCTCCTCATGCTTAAGCCCAAGCTTGCAATCCTCGATGAGACAGATTCAGGTCTTGACGTTGATGCCGTAAGAACAGTATCAAAGGGCATCCAGGAATATCAGAAGCAGAAGGATGGAGCACTTCTTATCATCACTCACTCCACCAAGATATTAGAGTCACTTCACGTAGACTACACACACGTACTTGTTAAGGGTCGCATCATTACTACAGGAGATGGCAGACTTGTTGATGAGATCAATGAGAACGGTTTCGAGAAGTATGTAAGATGTGAAGGCTGCAGTGGCTGCGACACTATTTGATAATTAGTTAAGGATAAAAAGATGGCAGAAAATAATAAGACGGTCGTTGATATTGACCGCAGTGTCTATGACATAAAGGATGTGGAGAACGAGCAGGACTTCTACCGCATGGAGGATGGTTTTACCGAGGATATCGTAAGGAAAATCTCCGAGGAAAAGCATGATCCCGAGTGGATGAGACAGTTCAGACTTGATTCTCTTAAGATATATAACGAGCTTGAGATGCCTGACTGGGGCCCGGAGACAGACGGCCTTGATATGAATCTCATTTCTTCCTATGTTCGCTCAAAATCAGATATGAAGGGCAAGTGGGAGGATGTTCCGGAGGATATCAAGAATACTTTTGAGAGACTGGGTATCCCTGAAGCAGAGCGTGAATCCCTTGCAGGTGTAGGCGCTCAGTATGACTCAGAGCTTGTTTACCACAACGTTAAGGATGAAGTTGCAAATCAGGGCGTTATCTACACAGATATGGAAAGCGCTCTTACAGGCGAATATGCGGATATGGTTCATGAGTATTTTATGAAGCTTGTTCCGCCCACTGACCACAAGTATGCAGCTCTTCACGGAGCAGTATGGTCAGGTGGTTCATTTGTATATGTGCCCAAGGGAGTAAAGGTTGACATTCCTCTGCAGTCATATTTCAGACTTAATGCTGCAGGTGCAGGACAGTTCGAGCACACACTTATCATCGTTGATGAAGGCGCTGACCTTCACTTCATTGAGGGCTGCTCAGCTCCCAAGTACAACGTAGCTAACCTTCATGCAGGCTGCGTTGAGCTTTTTGTTAAAAAGAATGCGAGACTTCGCTATTCAACAATAGAGAACTGGTCAAAGAACATGTATAACCTGAATACTAAACGTGCACTTGTAGAAGAGGGTGCCAGAATGGAATGGGTTTCCGGTTCTTTTGGCTCACATACATCTTATCTGTATCCCATGACTATCCTTAAGGGTGACCACTCCACAATGGAGTACACAGGTATCACTTTTGCAGGAAAAGGTCAGAACCTTGATACAGGAGCCAAGGTAGTTCATCAGGGTAAATACACTTCTTCGGTTATTTCGACAAAGTCTATTTCAAAGTCAGGCGGAATCGGAACCTACAGAAGTTCAGTTATCATTAATAAAGAGGCAAAGCATGCCAAGACTTCTGTTTCCTGCGATTCACTTATGCTGGATTCCATATCCCGTGCGGATACAATCCCCGGAATGGATATCAGAACCGATGATGCTGATGTAGGACACGAAGCAAAGATCGGACGTATCAGTGACGAAGCGGTATTCTATCTGATGTCCAGAGGTCTTTCCGAGGAGGATGCAAGAGCCATGATCGTCAGCGGCTTTGCTAATCCTGTTTCCAAGGAGCTTCCTCTTGAATATGCGGTTGAGATGAATAACCTTATTAAGCTTGAGATGTCAGGAGGCTGATTGTAGCTTCTTGCAAACATTTAGGTTACAAAAGGACAAAAACATGGATTTAAAGATGAAAGTAAATCACTTGCCTGCCCTGACTTACAGATTTCTTAAGTCAAACAGCAGCGAGATTGATGTTAATGATTTATATATTGAGAATACAAAGACGCCTGAGCCGGATATGATTCCGATAGCAGTAACCGTTAAAAGTGATGCTGCAAAGAGCGATGTTCAGGATGCCTTTGCAGAGGTTAATGACAAGATCAAGGCAAAGCAGACTGAGCTCCCGGGACCTAACGGCGATACAGCACCTTTTAATGCAGGTCAGATCGTTCGTACAGGTATGGGCGTGGAAGTCGATAACCTTATGGACGAGATGAACGTACCTGTTATGATCATCACTGCAGATGAAGGTTATAAGGTTGAAGAGCCTGTTCACATTAAGTATTCACTTAAGGACGGCGAATGCGTACTTGGAAGTCAGGTTATCTGTGCAAAGAAGGGTTCAGAAATAACAGTTATCATGGAGTATGAATCCGAAGCAGATGCCAAGGGCTTTCTTGGAATAAGCACCAGACTTCTTGCAGAAGAAGGCGCAAAGATCAACCTTGTTAAGGTACAGATGCTCAGCGAAGGCTTTGTTCATTTTGATGATATAGGCGGCGTATGTGATGACAAGGCAGATATCGAGACCATCACAATGCAGCTTGGCGCAGGTAAGACCTGGGGTGGTACAAGAGTAACACTTCTTGGAAGAAAGAGCATTTTCAATAACCACACAGGTTACCTTTGCAGACATACACAGGAATATGACATGAACTATGTTGCAGATCAGTACGGACAAAAGACTGAGTCCAACATGGTATTTAGAGGAGTACTTCTTGATAATGCGGTTAAGACGTTCAGAGGAACTCTTGATTTTAAGACAGGAAGTGCCGGATCTGTCGGCGATGAGCAGGAGGATACACTGCTTCTTAGCCCTGATGTTGTAAACAGGACTATGCCGGTAATCCTTTGCGGAGAGGAAGATGTGGATGGTCGCCACGGTGCATCTATCGGTCAGCTTGGAGATGACACTCTTTTCTATATGGAGAGCAGAGGAATCGATGAGGATGCTGCCAAAAAGCTTATGATCCGTGCCCGCATGGAATCTATAGCCCGCATGATACCGGATGAAGCGCTGATTGTTCGCATCCAGCAATACATCAGAACGATACTGTAATTTATTTACTATAATTTTGCCTTCATGATTTAGGACGAGGGGTGTCTAAAGAGCGGAAGAAGGCTGGAAAGAGTGACTACATGACACCTGAGGATTTCAGAAAAGATTTCCCCATACTTGGAAAAGGGGACTACATTTATTTTGATAATGCTGCCACATCTCAGAGACCCACTGCGGTTGTGGATGCTATAAAGGATTTTTATGAAAATTCCAATGCAAATCCCTTAAGAGGTCTCTACGACTGGAGCGTTGACGCCACAGAGAGATATGAGCATGCAAGACAGGTGGTTGCTGACTTTATTGGAGCAGCATCTGCTGAGGAGATCATATTTACCAGAAATACCACAGAATCCATGAATCTTGTGGCTTACAGTTATGGCCTTTCTAATGTAAATGAAGGCGATGAAGTGGTTATCACTGTGATGGAACATCATAGCAATATTCTTCCCTGGCAGATGGTTTGCCGTGAGAAAAAGGCAAAGCTCATCTATCTTGAGCCCGATGAAGAGGGTGTGATCACAGAGGCTGAATATAAGAGCAAGATCACCGATAAAGCAAAAATCGTGTCCATCGGACATGTTTCAAATGTATTTGGAATAACCAATCCCGTTAAGGAAATTGCAGCATACGCTCATGAAAAGGGCGCAACCGTTGTTATGGACGGTGCTCAGGCAGCTCCCCATATTCCTGTGAATGTACAGGAGCTTGATGCTGATTTTTATGCATTATCAGGACATAAGCTCATGGCTCCCATGGGAATCGGCGTACTGTATGGCAAAAAGGCCATTCTTGAGAATATGAAGCCATTCCTTACAGGCGGCGAGATGATCGAATATGTTACAAGAGAGGATGCCACTTATGCAGAACTTCCTCATAAGTTCGAGGCAGGAACCGTTAATGCTGCAGGAGCTGTTGGCTTAGAAGCAGCAATTAAGTATCTTCAGAATGTTGGCTTTGATTTTATAAGCGAGCAGGAAGAAAAGCTCACCATCCGCATGATGGAAGGCATGAAAAAGCTTCCTTATATCAAGATCTACGGATCATCAGATCCCAAAAAGCACAGCGGAATCGTTACATTTACAATGGATGGAGTTCATCCTCATGATATTTCTTCAGTTTTAAATGACGATCATGTATGCGTAAGAGCAGGCCATCACTGTGCTCAGCCCCTTATGCAGTTCATAGGTGCAGGATCAACAGCAAGAGCCAGTGTATATTTCTATAATACAGAGGAAGAGGTAGACAGATTCTTAGAGCACCTTTCCAAGGTCCGCGCTGTTATGGGATATGAGGACTGAGCGTTGTTTTAAGAAAGATAATTAAAATACTGCCTTCTCCATAAAAAGGGGGCGTACGATGTCCGGGGGACGTCGGTTCTGCGCGGACCGAAGCGGAACGGAGAAGGTGGCACGAAGTGCCGAATAAGGGTTTTAGAAAGGCAATATAATGGATTTAAAGGGTTTATACAGAGAAATAGTTAACGAGCACAATTTAAGACCTGTGCACAAGGGAGAGATGGAGAATCCCGATCTGGTGCTGAGAGGCGTTAATCCCAGCTGCGGCGATGATATTACATTACAGCTTAAAGTGGTAGACGGCGTAATCGATGATGCCATGTTTAGCGGCTCAGGCTGCGCTATCTCACAGGCTTCAGTAGATATGATGGCAGATCAGATCATTGGCAGATCCAAAGAGGATGCCATTAAGCTTGCAGGAACCTTTATGGGAATGATTAAGGGCGAGATTAAAGACGAGGAGCAGCTTGAAGAGCTCGATGAGGCAGCAGCCCTTCAGGATATTTCACACATGCCTGCAAGAGTAAAGTGCGCGGTACTTGGATGGAAGACTATGCAGGAGATGCTGGAGCATCCTGAAAAAGCAGGAAATGTAAGCACAGAAGGCGAATGAAACCCGGAGCTGTGGCCATTAAGACCTGGGGAACAGATATCGGGAAATGTCAGATAATTATTTATATTATCAGATGTTGCGGAAACTATTGCCGCAACTCGCTAAATTATGTGATTAATAGCGAAGTAATGAGAAGATTAAGTCATTTTTTTACTTTTGCTGTTAATATAAAATTATTTTCGTGAGGGGAGAACACGAAAAAGGAGAAGAAGGGGAAATGAAAAGAGTTTTAGGTTTAGTAATGGCTGCTGTACTTACAGTGTCATCACTTGGAGGGTTCGGAGGCCTTAAGGTTAAGGCAGCCGAGACAAATGTTTCGAGAGAAACAGCACTTGAAATCGGCAATGATGATTTTAAAACAGGTTCACTTACAAAGGAAGAGTCAAAGGTTGGCCGCTGGTATAAGTTCACAAACTATTCTAATCAGTGTTCTTATGCTGAAGTAACAATGTCACACACAGATGGAGACGTCTGGCCTAATTTTGCATTCTATTATAAGAACGGTAAGGCTACAGGTCATTCAGGTTACTTTACAGGCGACGGTGAGACAGTAGTTATCGGCATGGAAGCTCATGAAACAATTTATCTTCACATCCACAGCGATGGTTGGAGAAGTGGTTTTTCAACATACGTAAAGATCACTCCTGAAGAGCCTAATGATCTTAAAACTGCAAAGAAGACTTACAAGTCAGGAAAGAACATTTACGGAACAATCGAGCACGATAAGGATGTAGACGTTTTCAAGATTAAGCCCAAGAAGACAGGCACAATGACCATCAAGATCACAAACAACGACCTTGGAAATGACTTATCACACCTCAAGTACACTGTATTCAACAAGTCCAAGAGAGCTAAGGCAAACGGCAGTATCGACTACGGTAAAACAAAGAAGATAAAGCTTAAGGTCAAGAAGAACCAGCCTATCTACATCAAGCTTGAGGGTTATTTCTTCTGTGCTCGCAGAGAAAACGGAACCTATGTAATAGGAACAAAGATTAAATAATTAGAATGTTTTATGGCTCCCGGAATCATAATGATTCCGGGAGTATTTATTTTTTGAGTGCATTTTTAATTTTACGCGTGTAATTTTTTATTCTGCTGCATATATATTTAAGTAACAAGAAAAATTATATGTACGCTTAAAAAAATATTTCTTATGAGCGTGGCAAGGAGGGGAATAATGCCAAAGCAGGAAGTAGTTGAGATCGAAAATAGAGATTATGAAATCAGACACTTAAACGGTGCGTATAATAAACTGTTTGGATTTCCAAAAGCGAATTATAATCTGGGTCAGCTTTCTGATCTGATGGAAGTGCGACTTGATAATCAGAATCAGAAAAACGCAGTCAGTGCATTTATGAATTCTATATCAAATTCTGAAGCAGGAAGTGTAACTCTGAAAGCAATAATATTGTTTGCTCAATTTATAAAAGGCGATGTTGATACAAGAACCCTTATGAGTGGCCTTTCCGGCTTGAGTCGAGAGAGCATCAAACAGAAGACAAGAAAAAGGATCCCACAAAGAAGCTGGTTAACTCAGATGACAAGAGAAAGCTTAAGCTCACAGCAGTCTTCACCGGAAAGACTGAATATGGTGCATATTTGAAGGAAAATAGTAAGAAGATTGTGTTATAAGGGTTATTAATACAACTACAAAGACGATTACTTATTACCAAAGATATAATTTAATGTAAAAAATGTAGATAGACAGCAGCTATTCATGAAGTGAAGATAGCTGCTGTTTTATTTATCGTATTTTAATAAATGAAAATTTGATATGATAGTATAATTGTAATGGGCACTAATCAGCAGATTAGAGAGGTAATCTAATGCGAAAACAGATATATGAAATAATTGAAGTTGCAGAAGATGATAATAAACTTAGTAAGATTTACGATGTATTCATGCTACTTACAATTATCATCAGTATTATCCCATTAGGTTTTAAGGGCACTAATAGCGCTTTTATAATTATTGATAAAGTTACAGTAACGATATTTATTATTGATTATGCCCTGCGATGGATAACCGCAGATTATAAGCTTGAAAACAAAACGCTACCATTTATAAGATATCCGTTCACAATATGGGCAATTATTGATCTTTTATCTATTCTACCTTCATTAACTGTATTAAAAAGTGGATTCAAACTATTCAGATTATTTAGGATGGTAAGAACCTTCAGAATATTTAAAGTGTTCAAAGCTTTTCGATACTCTAAAAATCTGATTATCATTATAGACGTATTAAAAGGCTCGAGGAATGCATTACTTGCAGTTTGTTCTCTTGCGGTAGGTTATGTTTTGGTTGCTGCACTTGTAATCTTCAATGTGGAACCTGATAGCTTTGATACATTATTTGATGCTATTTATTGGGCAACCGTTTCACTTACTACTGTTGGATATGGAGACATATATCCTGTTACTGTGACAGGACGCGTTGTAACTATGCTGTCTTCTGTATTTGGTATTGCTATAGTTGCTTTGCCTGCAGGAATTATTACTGCCGGATATATGAAAGCAGTAGATAAAGATAACTCGTGATTGTAGGTTTACATGGGTAAAAAGGTTTTTATTTGTGTTTATACATTGTTATGGTAATTAACTTTAAAACAAAAGGTCTATTTCAATAGTTGTTAGGAGTTATAATATGCCATTAATTGCATGTCCAGATTGTGGTAAAAAAATATCCAGTAGAGCAACGCAGTGTCCTTACTGCGGATGTCCAGCAGCGTATTTTGATGAATCATCGTCTAGTGAGAATGATGAGCGTCATGAAGAATGCTTAAAAAACATACAGGATACTTTAATAAAAGACAACAGTCAGGATGATAAGAACGATTTTGGTAAAAAGATTCAGACTCAAAGTATAAAGGAAAAAGAACCTAGTGTTGCTGAATCAACTGAGGGAAATAAGTTGGGGATGGGATGGTACTATATTCTTATAGCTTTTGGTTTCCCCTATTCAATCATTCAGTTGGTTTTAGCGATTATCACAAATAAGGAATGGCTTAATGCTGGAATTATTGCATCAGATGTTCTATTGATTTTATATATGTGTATTGCATGGTATGGTCTTGCGACATTCAAGAAAAATAGTCCATATTTGTTGTATGGCGCCCATGGAATCAATATCATCCTCAGCATAATTCTACTAATTATTATATATGTATATAAAGCAGACAATTTAGTTAATAATACAACTTATCTATCAGGGATAATGTCTTCCGCAGTTATTTTGCTTATAAGCATAGTATACTATGGAAATCGTCGGCACATGTTTATTAATACGACGCAATATATGCTTCCTTTTGCGATTTTTATTGGGGTATCAACGATTGTTTCATTTTTGGCTGGTATTTTTATCATTCCGTTTTTTGAAGGCGTTTCGCGACAAATAGAATATTATGAGTCTACTAATAAAAGTAGTGTCGAGGGTATAAAACCGGATAGTAGTGATGATCTAGGAAAAAATAGTAATGATAGTATTGTGATTGAATACGTTCCTATGACGTATTCTGGAAACACATATATCAGCAACGCTCTTGGAATAAAATATGAAACAACAGATGATATGCCGTTTGAGAGTGTTAAAGAACTTGATTATTTATCGCAAGATGTTTCTGGTGATGAATTCTATGAGAAACTTAAACAAGACATAGAGAGTAGTAAGACAAGAACAGAGATGCATTGTGAATCAATTAATAATCTAGATATGGTCTCGTCTAGTGTCACATATGTTGGATTTCTTGATTTAAACGGAGATGATTCCTTCGATGAATTCTATGAAACTATGAGAAATACGCTTATTGGAGATGAATCACTTTTTGGGGAAGTTTCTGAAGAAATAGAAGAGGTTAATCCTGATATTGATAAGTTAGAAAACTATGAACTAATAAGGGAATATGATGATGTTTTTTGTGGATATAAATCTAAACATATAGAGTTTACGGTGAAGCATATTGATCTAGAACAACCATTGTATTTAGATTTATGTGTATTTTTAGCGAATGATTACATGGGGCAAGTGCTATTCAGAGGATATGGGAGAAGCGTATACAGACAGTATATAACGAGATTTTCAAATTTAGATGATTCTATGACTAATATAGATGAGATTACTTCAAACGAATATAGCAGCTTTGAATATATTATCATCACTACGACAGGAAAATTTCATTCTGTTGATTGTCAAAACGCATTGGATGCAAATGAACAATATAAGGAGTATTCTAGCAAGAGCTATTTTGAATTGATTGATGAGGGTTATACTCCGCATGAGTGTATTTCAATTTTATTTGGAAATAGTAAAGGTATGATATTCCATAAACAAGGGTGTAAAAATGCTGCTGGGTTGGCTGATAAGTACAAAGTATATGGGCTGTCTAGACAACAATTTATAGATGCTGGATATGAACCATGTAAGTATTGTAATCCTTAATAAAAACAGAACTGTTAGGGGTGTTCTATGCTTTTTTTCGTATTTCTTGTGGGTTGCTTCATTTGCATAGCTATTATCGGAGATAATAAATCTGGTAATAAATTATTGCAATCTTATACATGGATTAAATATGTACCAACAGTTACATTAGTTTTAGGAGTGTTATTTCTAGGAGAAAGCATAATATTTTCTGTTCCACAAGGAGAAAACTTTACTAAATTAGTAAAAGTATCGGATTGCTATTCTGGCGAAGAATACTATTGGAATTTAAAAATTGATGTAACTAAAGATGCAATAGAAAGTAATGATTCATACATAGAATATGATGTCTATACTGTTAACGGATACATATCTCCCCAAACAGGGCAATTGGTAAAAGTTGAGTCTTATTCTTATGAATCTTTTGAAGATGATTGCGAGTTTTTTGAATATATTGAATCCGAAGATGGTGAAACTTATGAGCTGAAATATGAAACAGCAGTAAAGAAAACAGATGTAGATGTCACACTTGATAACAAACTAAAAGCAATAAGCCCTTTAAATATTATTATCTATTTATTGCTATTAGTAGGTGCTTTAGTCGCAGAAATAATTGTAATAAAAAAATATCTATTCTCTCAGGAGTCTTCATCATGAAGGCTCCTTTTTATATCGACAAGAATATCATTTATTCAGTATTATGATCTGAATATTTCATTTCATAGTGCGACTCATACTTATCATAATAATGCTCATTACAGCTGACATTGTAGCTTATTTTTTCGTCGATCTTAGATTCTCCAATCGGCAGCAGGTGTCGATATTACGCATATAATTAACTATATATCGAACCGCTGGTCGAACTGTATCTCGCAACAAAAATAGAAAAAAGCGCCTGATGTGGTCTCAGACGCTTTTGAATAGTATAAGGTATACCGCTGAATGTATACATAAGAATTAATAAGTACAAAAAAAGTACCGCCCCATGGGATATACCCACAAAACAGTACTCGGCGTGCGCCTCCAGGGGCTCGAACCCTGGACACCCTGATTAAGAGTCAGGTGCTCTACCAACTGAGCTAGAAGCGCATCTTTATTGGTTTTGTGTCGCTGTCTCAACGACAAGTGCTATCTTACTACGGTTTTTTTTATAATGCAAGCACTTTTTTTAAAATTTTTCAATTTTTTTTCTTTTTTTAGAATTATAAATACGAAAGCGCTAGAATTCAAGCGGGTTTCCGCTGATAAAAATTTTTCAAAAAAGTTTTCTTTTTTCATATAATACGGCATTTTTATGCCTGTGAGAATGGTTGACTTCCAATTTTTTCTATGATAAAAATATATCCGTTGTCGTTCAGACAACAAAATCCCCACTTTATTATTGGAAATTTTGAATTGGCTCGTATATGTGAGCTGCTAGTTTTTTTGCGCCTAGATGCGCGCGATGGAGGAATTTTTGTGTTAAGAAAAAATGATTTTTTGCTTCAGCTAAGATGTCGAAGCTATGATCTGGAAAAGTTGATAGAACAGAAAACAAAACTTTTGAAGAATGCCCCGGAAGGTAAACTTCGAATTATAAACAAAGGCAGTTTTTATCAATACTATTTTAGGCAGAGAGGAGAGAAGGAAGGTGGATATCTGAGAAAAGATAATATGGAAAAGATCTATGCGTATGCTCGAAATGACTATGACAGAGCAGTTATTGCAGCCGCGGTTAAAGAACAGAAGTTGATCGACACCTTTTTAGATAAGTATGAGGAGCCTTTCTTGAAGATTTATGATAAATATCCTGATGAAATCAAGAAGATTCTTAATCCAGCAGACATAACAGATGAGGAGTACGCAAGAAGATGGAAAACAAAACCCTACAAAGGAAAAGAGTTTGATGAAGCTGATCCTGTACATCTGACAGCAAACGGCCTTAGAGTCAGGTCCAAGTCAGAAGTAGTAATCATAGGAGTTCTTGAGAAGCTGGATATTCCATACAGATATGAGTGTCCGTTGAAACTTTCAAGCGGAGAGATTGTTCATCCGGATTTCACTTTGCTAAATAAAAAGACAAGAGAGGTTGTCTACTATGAGCACTTGGGAAAGATGGATGAGATTGGCTATGTTGCTTATAACTTAGGGCGCCTTAAGAAGATGGAGGATTCCGGTATCTATTTAGGAAAGAATTTAATAATTACATATGAGACAAAAGCTGATCCGCTAAATTCAGGAAAAGTGGAGAGGATGTTGATGTCTTTCATTGGGTGAGAATCTGTGGCTGCAGGCTTTAACGGAGGGAGTTATTGGGGAATAGCAGCAGAATAATATAGCTTGCGCAGAGGAAATCTGGAAAGAGGTCGAAATAGAGGCGTGAAACAGGGCGAGACCAGAGAAATGAAGCGATTCAAGCAGAGGAAATTGGGAAAGAGGCCGAAATAGAGGCGTAGAGCAAGGAGATACCAGAGAAATGAAGCAGCTCAAGCAGAGGAAATCGGGAAAAAGTCTGAAATAGAGGCGTGGAACAGGGCGAGACCAGAGAATTGAAGCAGCTCAAGCAGAGAAAATCTAGAAAATGGGCGAAATAGAGGCGTGAGACAAGGAGTGACTAGAGAGATTTGACTGTTCAAGCAGAGGAAATCGGGAAAAAGTCTGAAATAGAGGCGTGGAGCAAGAAGATGCCAGAGAAATGGAGCGATTCAAGCAGAGGAAATCGGGAAAAAGTCTGAAATAGAGGCGTGAAGCAGGGTGAGACCAGAGAATTGAAGCAGCTCAAGCAGAGAAAATCGGGAAAAAGGCTGAAATAGAGGCGTAGAGAGCAGAGAAGCCTCAAAACAAAAGAACCTCACGCAGAGAAAAACCAAAAGCCACCAAAATAGAGGCGTGAAGTCAAAAAAGAAACACCAGAGAGTGGCTTGGGCACTTCTGAGCCAGATAGCTACCATAGTGAACTCGAATAAAACCCAAAGCCCAGCCACAAACAAAAGCCTGCCCACAAACAAAAGCCTGCCCACAAATAAAGCCTGCCCACAAACAAAAGCCCGCCCACAAACAAAGCCTGCCCACCAGTAAAGCCCACTCGCTTACAACAAAATAGTCCCAAGATACCCCCACCCACCCATCACCCCTTCCATGCTTGACAACACAAGGGTTTAAGCCGTAACATTAAACAGACTATCGATAATAAGTGAAAGTATGTCCCGGGGCGAAGCCGGAAAACAGAGAATTAAGGCGCTTCGCAACTACAAAGGGACAATAATAAGCAAGGAGAAAATATCATGGCACAGGATGGAAAGAAGCTTGTATCCGAGATCACATCAATGGATGAGGATTTCACACAGTGGTACACAGACGTTGTCACAAAGGCAGGACTTATCAGCTACTCTAACATTAAGGGATTTATGGTTATTAAGCCCGCGGGATATGCTATATGGGAGCTTATTCAGAAGCACCTTGATGAGCGTTTTAAGAAGACAGGTGTAACAAACGCATATCTGCCAATGCTGATACCTGAGTCTCTTCTTCAGAAGGAGAAGGACCACGTTGAAGGCTTCGCACCTGAAGTTGCATGGGTAACACACGGCGGTACAGAGCCTCTTACAGAGAGATATTGTGTTCGTCCCACTTCAGAGACATTATTCTGTGATTACTATAAGGGAGAGATTCATTCTTATAAGGATCTTCCTCAGGTACTTAACCAGTGGTGTAGCGTTGTTCGTTGGGAGAAGGAGACAAGACCTTTTCTTAGATCAAGAGAATTCCTCTGGCAGGAAGGACACACAGCACACGCTACATTTGAAGAAGCAGAAGAGCGTACACAGCAGATGCTTAATGTATACGCTGATTTCCTTGCTGAGGATATGGCTATTCCCGTTATCAAGGGACAGAAGACTGAGAAGGAGAAGTTCGCAGGTGCAGAGGCTACTTATACAGTAGAGGCTCTTATGCACGATGGAAGAGCTCTTCAGTCTGCAACAAGCCACAACTTCGGTGATGGCTTTGCAAAAGCCTTTGATATTCAGTATGCAGGAAAAGATAATAAGCTTCACCATGTATTCCAGACATCATGGGGCGCAACCACAAGACTTATCGGAGCTATGATCATGGTTCACGGTGACAATTCAGGTCTTGTGCTTCCTCCCAGAATTGCTCCTACTCAGGTTATGATCATTCCTATCCAGCAGAAGAAGGAAGGTGTACTTGAGGCAGCAGGCAAGATGCTTGAGGCACTTAAGGACTTTAGAGCTAAGCTTGATGATTCCGACAGAAGTCCCGGATACAAGTTCTCTGATCAGGAGATGCGTGGTATTCCGCTTCGTATCGAGATCGGACCTAAGGACATCGAAGCCGGCAAGTGCGTAATCGTAAGAAGAGATACAAGAGAAAAGATCGAGTGTGCTATTGATGAAGTAGCAGCTAAGGTTGGCGAGCTTCTCCCTCAGATCCAGAACGATATGTATGAGAGAGCTAAGAACCACCTCGATACACATACATTTGCAGCAACCAATAAAGAAGAGTTTGAGGAAGCCTTCAAGGATACAAAGGGCTTCGTAAAAGCTATGTGGTGCGGCGACAGAGCATGTGAAGACAAGATTAAGGAAGACTATTCCGTAACCAGCAGATGTATTCCTTTCGAGCAGGAGAATCTGTCAGGCACATGTGTATGCTGCGGAAAACCTGCTACAAAGATGGTTTATTGGGGCAGAGCATATTAATACAAATAAAGCCCAAAGTATTATAAAAGTAGATAGAGGCTTCGCTATGGGAGCGAGGCATTAGATTGGAAAAAGCTAAGAGAGATTTGAATAAGGAAAATATAAAAATCAGCATACCGCCGGCGGCAAGAGAGATATTAGACAGACTCCACAGCGCAGGTTTTGAAGCCTACGTTGTGGGAGGCTGTGTAAGAGACAGCATTCTAGGGAGAGTACCCGGGGACTTTGATATTACTACCAGCGCTAAGCCCCAGGAAGTAAAGGACCTTTTTGACAGGACCATCGATACAGGTATTGAGCATGGTACCGTTACCGTCATGATCGGCAAAGAGGGCTTTGAAGTCACCACCTACAGAATAGATGGCGAGTATGAAGATAGCAGACATCCCAAGGAAGTCATTTTCACTGCAAGTCTCATTGAGGACCTTAAAAGGCGTGATTTCACCATAAATGCCATGGCATACAGTGATGAAGACGGCCTTATAGATGAATTTGACGGACTTTCGGATATTGAAAACAAAATAATCCGCTGCGTTGGAAATCCCAGGGAACGCTTTACAGAGGATGCTCTTCGAATGATGAGAGCAGTAAGATTTGCTGCGCAGCTTGGCTATGATATTGAAGATGAGACAAGGGAAGCCATAAAAGAGCTTTCACCCACCCTTTCAAAGATAAGCGCAGAGAGAGTTCAGGTGGAGCTTGTAAAGCTCATTACCTCCGATAACCCTGGCAGGATAAGAGATCTCTATGAAACAGGTATTACAGCGGTGATCATGCCAGAGTTTGACAGGTGCATGGACACTCCGCAGGACAATATCCACCACGCCTATACTGTGGGTGAGCATATCATCAAAACCGTGGAAGCTGTTCGAGCAGACAGATACTTAAGACTTACAATGCTTTTCCACGACATAGAAAAGCCCTCCTGCAGAACCACTGATGAAGAGGGCGTTGATCACTTCTATGGTCATGCTGAGAAAGGCGCTGCCACAGCGGTAGCTATTTTAAGACGCCTTAAGTTCGACAAGGATACCATGAACATGGTTGAAAAACTGATCAAGTATCATGATTACAGATATCCTGCCGAAAAAAAGAATGTAAGAAAAATGGCAAGCAAGGTGGGAAGAGATATATTCCCTCTTCTCTTAGAAGTCAGAGATGCAGATACTGCCGCTCAAAGCGACTATTTAAGGGATGCGAAAAACGAGTGGACAGACGAAGTCAGAAGGCTGTTTGCAGAAATATTAAAAGATGATGAGTGCCTTGCAATATCCGATCTTGCCGTAAACGGTAAGGATCTTATGGATGCAGGCATTAAGCCCGGAAAAGAGATGGGCCTCATATTAAAAGCGATGCTTGCGGATGTTTTGGAAGAGCCTTCTCATAACAACGCAGAGTATCTTATGAAAAAAGACAATCTTGATAAGATATTGAAAAGTATTTCTGAAAATACTTAAAGACACTTATCGGATAACACAGCGGAAAGGGGCGCATAATGTGGCGCCTGTTTTCTGAAAAGCGGGGGAAAACAGATGAAAAGGATAGTGCGTTTGTTATTATCTATAATAATAGCGGCATCGATTTTTTCTGTGCAATCTTACGCGGTATTTGCGCAGTCGCAGACGGGGGATAGCCAGGTAAGGATTTCACTTCTTGGCAAATATGATTCTGCGGATACGGCATCTATAAAGCAGATAAATACTGTTTCCAAGACAATTCAATTCAGAAATCATGACATTGGGAAAAATTACACCCTTAAATACGACAACACCTCGCAGATAACCAACATCCACGGCGAGCCTATTTCTGCGGCTCTTTTGGAAGTGGGACAGGTTGTTGATATAACCTTTCTTAAGGGATCAAAGCATCTTAATTCCCTGACTGTGTCCAAAAAGGCATGGCTTGAGGAAAATGTCACAGACTTTAGCCTTGTAAGCGATGATGAGACAGCCAAGATAAATGGTACGGTTTTCCATATCACCAGAAAGACCCTCATCATATCTGACGGACAGGCGGTTAATCCCGAGGATATCTTAGCAACAGACACTTTAAGAGTAAGCGGAATAGACAAAGAGCTTTACAGCATAGTTGTTACAAGAGGACATGGCTATGTGAGCCTGTCTTCAGATAAGGTAAATAACAGAACCCTTGTGGGCGCATGGATAGAGCTTGATAAAGAGGTCATTAGGAAAATCACACCAAATATGCTTATAAGTGCCCCTGAGGGTAGCTATAACGTAAGCATAGCGGGCAACGGCACCAAGTTTTCATCAGAGATTGTCGTTAACAGAAATGAAGAGACAGTTATTGATACCAGCGTCGTTGAAATAGAGAAAATTCAGGAAGGCAACGTGACCTTCGTAGTTACTCCCAAGCAGGCAAGAGTCTTTGTGGACGGAGATGAGGTGGTTACAGAAGTTCCTCACAGCTTCACCTATGGAAAACACAAGGTCCACGTAATGGCTGATGAATATAAGTCTCAAGATCACTACCTTAAGGTTGGTGAGCCTGATGCCACAATTTTTATCGACCTTGAAAAAGCGGAATCTGAAAAGGACGACAGTAAGAGCACTTCTGAGGAAAGCAGTACCGAGGATGACAGCTCTGACAGCTCATCTGATTTAAGCGAGGACGCAGGAAGTTATTCCGCGTCTGATTACAGCAGCTATAATAGCAACGATAAGAGTACAAGCAGTGCTTCATCGAAGTCTTCTTCCAAGAACAGCTCTTCCAAGAAGTCTTCGACCACTTCTTCAAGCTCATCATCTGCTTCAGCTTCAGTGGACTCAGAGGCAGCTTCCACAGTAATTTCCGTTGAAGAAGATGATGATTCATCTTCAAGTTCCACAAGCTCTGACTCATCAGCTGCTTCAACTACAAGTGACAGCTCATCCACAAGCTCATCAAAGGATGACTCCGGAAGTGGAGATACATCAACTGATGAAGAGGATAAAAATATCGTAAGCGGATACAAGGTAATGTTTGATGTGCCTGTTGGGGCAGAGGCATACCTTGACGGTAATTATCTTGGAATTATGCCTGTGACCTTTGCAAAAACAGCAGGCCAGCACATGGTAACACTTCAGAAGGATGGCTATGAGACCAAGAGCTATACCATTCAGATAGACAAAGAAAAGACCAATGTAACATATTCATTCCCGGATCTTGTGCCTGTTAAGAAGGATGATAGCGGAAGCTCATCTACAGATGACAGCTCAGGTGAAGGCGATACCAGTGATAGCGGCGATTCAGGCTCGGGCAAAACCGATGTTACACCTGAGGATGGCACCAATCCCGGAGGAGAGGGATCTGAGAATCCTCCGGAAGAGCAGGATCCATCACAGACTCCAACAGATCAGGACCCTACAGGAACTGAGGATCCCGGGGAAGGTGGAGTTAAAGATGATGATAAACAGCCCACTGAAGAGACACCGGAGGGCGGACTGTCTCCGGAACCTGCTACCACCACAAAAACAGAAGAAGGAAATGACTGACAATGAGATTAGATAAATATTTAAAGGTTACAAGACTCATCAAGCGCAGAACAGTAGCAAATGAAGCCTGTGATGCGGGAAGAGTAATGATAAACGACAGAGTTGCCAAGGCATCTGCAGACGTAAAAGCAGGAGATATCATCAGCATAAGCTTTGGTAATAAGGATGTTAAGGTAGAAGTCCTCGACGTGAGAGAGACAATTCACAAGGAGGATGTAACAACGCTTTATAAATATATCTAAAAAAGCGTTCAAATGACTTCGTTTAATTGCAAAGTGCCATGCTATGCGATAAAATAAAGTCAGGGGAGTATTTTATGGCAACAAGAGCAAGATATAAAGGAAACAGTATACATAACAGGTTAGGACTTGGGCTTGCCGGAATAGCAGTTATACTTTTGACTGTAGTTGTACTTATCAGAAGTATTACGCTATACCAGAAGCTTAGTCAGTACGAGTCCAGAATTGCAAGCCTCCAGACCCAGATAGAGAGCGAAGAAGCTCGAAGCGAAGAGATAGCTGAGTTTGAAAAATATACCACCACGAGGAAGTATATTGAAGAGGTTGCAAAAGAAAAGTTAGGACTTGTATATCCCGGCGAGATCATTTTTAAGGATGAGAACGCAGGAAAATAATGATAATAATGGGGCTTCGGAAGTTATTCCGAAGCCTTTCTGACTTAATAGAATAAAAATGGACAAAACATTACTTAAGGTAAAAAAATTCATAACTGATGAAGGGCTTATAAAAGGCGACGAGATCGTTCTTGCCGGGGTATCCGGCGGGGCTGATTCCGTATGCCTTTTTAATATGCTTTTAGAACTGTCAAAGGACCTTGGCTTTAAGCTTGCGGTTATTCACATTAACCACATGATAAGGCAGGAAGCGGGAGAAGATGCTGCCTTTGTGGAAAAGCTATGCGAGGATAACAAGGTTTCTTTTTTCAGAAAAGATATAGATATTCCGGCGCTTTCAAAGGCTTCGGATGCCTCGGAGGAAGAGCTTGCAAGGAATGAGAGATACAAAGCCTTTGAAGCGGCAGCAGAGATGCTCTCTGAGAAATTCGGCAAAAAGGTAGTCATAGCAACTGCCCATAATGCCAATGATCAGGCTGAGACAATGCTCCACAATCTTTTCAGGGGAAGCGGAATTAAGGGTCTGTCCGGTATTAAGGTACTTAGCTTTAGAGGTGATTTTGAACTGATTAGACCTCTTCTTGTTCTTGAAAGAAACGAGATTGAGGAGTATCTCACAGAAAAAGGCTTAAAATGGTGCACCGATAAGACCAATGAGACGGACGATTATACAAGGAACAGAATCCGTCATAATATCCTGCCTGTTGCAAAGGAGCAGATTAATAACGGAGCCATCAGGCACGCTGCAAAGGCAGCAGAATATATCTCAGAGGTCGATGATTATATTGACGAGCAGGCGGATGCGGTATTTTTTGATATTGCAGCCATGAGCCAGGGCGGAATAAGCATAAACTGCGAAAGATGCGCCATGGAGCACAAGGTCATAAGAAGCAGAATTCTTATGAAGGCCATAAAATTCATTGTTCCGCACATCAAGGATATTCAGGGCGTTCACATTTTTGAGCTTGATGAAATGCTGCAAAGAACTGAAGGCAGTGAGAGCTTAAGCCTTCCCTATGGCATAAACGCCACAAGAGAGTACGGCGTCCTGATACTGACCCTTGGCGACATCCCTTCAAATGAGCCTGAAGATACCAAAACAGAAAGCTTTTTAATAGGCAAAGATTTTCTGGAAGCAGGAGAAAACCTTACTTTTGATATTCCCGGACTTGGGAGAGTTAATTTTACGCTCTTTTTATATAAAAGTGATATGAAAATCCCTTCGCTGGAATATACGAAATGGTTTGATTATGATAAAATAAGTAATAGTATGCAATTCCGACGTAGAGAGACAGGAGATGTTATCGAAATCGGTGATGGCACTAAAACACTGAAGAAATTTATGATAGACGAGAAGATACCTGCTAAAAGCAGAGATGAGCTGTTTATTCTTTTCGAAGATAAGGATGTAATCTGGATCCCCGGATACAGAATAAGCAGTAAATTCAAAGTGGATAGCGATACAGCAAGAATTTTGGAAGTGAAATTGATATCTGATTGATTTAGGAGGAATTTATGGCAGAATCAGTAAGAGTACTTCTTTCAGAAGAGGAAGTTGACAAGAGAATTCAGGAGATAGGAGACCAGATCAGCAAGGATTACGCAGGCAAAACAGTACACCTTGTATGTGTTCTTAAGGGCGGCACATTTTTCATGTGTGAGCTTGCAAAGAGAATCACAGTTCCGGTAACCATGGACTTCATGTCTGCATCAAGCTATGGCTCATCCACAAAATCAAGCGGCGTAGTTAAGATCGTTAAGGACCTTGATGAACCACTTAAGGATAAGGACGTTCTTATTGTCGAGGATATCGTAGACTCAGGCAGAACCCTCAGCTATCTTATCAAGATGCTTGGCGACAGAGGCCCTGCAAGTATCAAGCTTTGCACACTTCTTGATAAGCCCGAGAGACGTGTAATGGATGTCAAGGTAGATTACACAGGCTTTGAGATTCCTGATGAATTCGTAGTAGGTTATGGTCTTGATTACGACCAGAGATACCGCAACCTGCCATACATCGGAGTCGTTGAATTTGACTAATAAATCCGAAGGGGAGTAACGACGTTGAAGAACAGAGGCTTTAACTTTTACTTTGGGCTGATAGTTGTTTTGTTATTGGCACTTGCTTTTTTGGAGTACGGAAGGGGCAGGATTCAGTCATCAGACACAGCCTACACAAGGGGACAGTTGGTAAAGGATCTTGAAAACAGCAAGGTCTACAGTGCTGTCATCATACCAAATGAAGAGACACCAACAGGTGTAATTGAGATCATTCTTACGGATCATTCAGAGAAAATCCTTTATGCTCCGGATGTTTCTGTAATTGAAGAGATTCTCATAAGCCACGGTATTGATCCGGTTGTACGGGATGTTCCCGGTGAGAATATTCTCATAAGCAGCATAATACCTATACTAGTTGGATTGTTTGTTATTACCTTCATAATCGTTATGATGAACAATTCCCAGGGTCAGTCATCGGGCAATAACCGGATGATGAACTTTGGAAAAAGCAGAGCCAGATTATCCACAGGCGAAGACAATAAGATAAAGCTTACTGATGTAGCAGGTCTTGTTGAGGAAAAAGAACAGCTGGCAGAGATCATTGAGTTCCTTAAGGATGCTGCCAAGTTTACAAGAGTCGGTGCGAGAATTCCAAAGGGTGTACTTTTAGAAGGTGCCCCCGGAACAGGTAAGACTCTTCTTGCAAGAGCTGTAGCAGGAGAAGCGGGAGTTCCCTTCTTTAGCATTTCAGGTTCCGACTTCGTTGAGATGTTCGTCGGTGTCGGTGCTTCCAGAGTAAGAGACCTTTTTGCAGACGCAAAAAAGAATTCACCCTGCATTATTTTCATTGATGAGATAGATGCGGTTGCACGCCGCAGAGGAACAGGTATGGGTGGTGGCCACGACGAGCGTGAGCAGACACTTAACCAGCTCCTTGTTGAGATGGATGGTTTTGGAGTAAACGAGGGTATCATAGTAATGGCGGCTACAAACCGTGTAGATATCCTTGATCCCGCAATCCTCCGTCCAGGACGTTTCGACAGAAAGATCACAGTTGCAAGACCTGATGTAAGAGGAAGAGAAGAGATCCTCAAGGTTCATGCGAGAAATAAGCCTCTTGGCGATGATGTTGATCTTAAGAGCATCGCTCAGACAACAGCAGGCTTTACAGGTGCCGATCTTGAGAACCTCCTGAACGAATCTGCAATCAATGCAGCCATGGATAATCGCAGCTATATCAAGCAGCCCGATATCCAGAAGGCTTTCGTACAGGTTGGAATCGGAACAGAGAAGCACAGCCATATTATTTCAGATAAAGAGAAGAAGATTACAGCTTACCACGAAGCAGGACATGCGATTCTTTTCCATGTTCTTCCTGATGTGGGACCTGTATATACAGTATCCGTAATTCCTACAGGAATGGGTGCTGCAGGTTATACAATGCCGCTTCCTGAAAAGGATGAGATGTTCCATACCAAGGGCAAGATGCTCCAGGAGATCATGGTTTCCCTTGGCGGACGAATCGCAGAAGAGATCATTTTCGGCGATATCACAACAGGCGCATCCAGCGACATCCAGAAGGCTACAAGCGAAGCCAGGAAGATGGTTACCGTATACGGTATGTCAAAAGCCATCGGTATCATCAACTACAATGAGCAGGAAGAGGACGTATTTATCGGATATGATATCCAGCATAATAAGCGTAACTCAGAGCTCATGGCCGGCGAGATCGACAAACAGGTCAAGATTATTATTGATCTTTGCTATGCTAAGGCAAAGGATATCATCAGTTCCTACGAAGATGTTCTTCATAGCAGTGCGAAGCTACTTATGGAAAAAGAAAAAATAGGGCGTGAGGAATTCGAGGCATTATTTGAAGCTCACGCGGCTGTCTCTTTTAGTGAGGATGTGGCAGCACTTGCTGACCAGATATAAGGTTTGTGCAAAATAGACAAAAATGAATTGAGGCATTTAGTAATTTTGTGAAATTGGAGCATTTACCCCTTTGAGGGATGGTGCTATTATAATCACGTAACCCCCAATACATTTAAAGTTTTTTGCTATACCCATAAGAAAGAAATACCTTCTCTAAAACGGACAGCATCCCTAGCTGTCCGTTTTTACGTTATACAGATTTAAAGGATAGGGGAAAGTAGATGATTAGACAAGGCAGACTGTTTCACGACATGACGCTTGATTATTTACGACCGACGGAACCGAAATCCGGGAGCAAGGTCTATCTGTACTTTCGTTGTGGCAAAAAAGAAGCAGATAAGATCTTTATCATCTGGGAAAGTAGTGAAGAGACCAGAGAGATCGTAATGAGAAAACATGAGACTGAGGATCAGTTTGATTACTATCAGACATCTGTAAGGATTCCGAAGTCCGGGGGCTTAATCTATTATTATTTCAGAATAGAATCAGGTGATGAGAGAGTTTATTATGACAGAACGGGTGCGACCTACGACGTGCCTTATGCCAACAGATTCAGACTGATACCTGATTTTTCAACTCCTGAATGGGCCAAGGGTGCAGTGATGTACCAGATTTTTGTGGACAGATTCAGGAATGGTGATCCCTCAAATGATGTTCTTACAAATGAATATTTTTATGTAAACGGAAAAAGTGTGCATGAAGATAACTGGCGAAAGGATCCTGACCCCAATGGCGCGGATATAAGAACCTTCCATGGCGGAGATCTTCAGGGCATTATTGATAAACTCGGCTATCTAAAGGGGCTTGGAGTAGAAGTAATCTACTTAAACCCGATATTTGTATCGCCTTCCAATCATAAATATGACACCCAGGATTATGATCATATCGATCCCCACTATGGGAAGATTGTTTTTGATATAGGCGAGCTTTTAACTGACAGTAATGATAATAAAAACGCCACCCGTTACATCAACCGTGTGACAAATTTAAGGAATTTGGAAGCCTCTGATGCGCTTTTTGCAAAGCTTGTGGAGGAAGCTCATAAGCTTGGAATAAGGGTTATTCTGGATGGCGTATTTAACCACTGCGGTTCATTTAATAAGTGGATGGATAAAGAAGGCATCTATGAAGGCCGCGAGGGGTATGAAGAAGGTGCCTATACCTCAAAAGCAAGTCCCTACAGGGATTACTTTAGATTCAACAGTGACAACTGGCCAAATAACTCGGACTATGAGGGCTGGTGGGGATATAATACTCTTCCAAAGTTAAATTATGAAGGCAGCAAGAACCTGGAGGATTATATCCTGCAAATAGCTAAAAAGTGGGTTTCTGCGCCATATTATGCTGATGGCTGGAGACTTGATGTGGCAGCGGATGTGGGACACTCTGAAGAATATAACCACAGCTTTTGGAAAAAATTCAGAGAGGCCGTTAAAGAAGCTAATCCAAACGCTCTTATACTCGCTGAGCATTATGGCAATGCAATGCCATGGCTCATGGGCGGCGAATGGGACACGGTAATGAATTACGACGGATTCATGGATCCTGTGACCTATTTCTTTACGGGAATGGATAAGCACAGTGATGAGTACCATGAAGAGCTTATAGGTAATGTAGGAGCCTTTTGGCAGAACATGCAAAAGGCAGGAATTGAGGCTTTTTCCGAGAATTCATACTTTACCGCCATGAATGAGCTTTCCAATCACGATCATTCCAGATTTTTGTCAAGAACCAACGGCGTTGTGGGAAGAAGTTCCACTATGGGCTGCAGGGCTGCCGACAATGGAGTAAATAAGGCAGTTATGAGACAGGCGGTTATGCTCCAGATGACATGGCCGGGAGCGCCTACTATCTATTATGGGGATGAAGCCGGTGTATGCGGCTTTACGGATCCCGATAACAGAAGGACATACCCTTGGGGACTTGAGGACGTAGAGCTCATAGATTTTCATAAAAAGATGATAAATATCCGAAGGAGCAGCACTGAGCTAAGGACCGGTTCACTTGTAAAGCTTGATGCCGGGGATAATGTTCTTGCCTTTGGCAGATTCAACCGCACCTGCGCCACCATGGTGGTTATCAACAGAAGCGAATACGAGACAGTGTGCGAGATAGATGTGGAGCCCCTTGGAATCCCAAGTGAAGCAAAGCTCCTTAAGGTTATGGAAAGTACTTCCAGGGGATTTAGAAGCGATCCGCTTAATTATAATGTTAAGAACGGCAAGCTTGTGAGGGTTTATGGCCCTCTTTCAGCAGTAGTACTGCAATATAACAGAATAACTGCGGTTAATGAAGAGGCCTTCTGGTCTACCAACTTCTTCCGCATGTAAGGGTTGTGTGTATGAAGAAAAAAATTGGACTGTTTATAAAAACAGCGATATTTCTGTGCCTTCTTGGTATATGCCTCTTTGGATGCAGCCTGATTGTCCAGAGAAAATCAAGCTATATCAAAAATGAGATGTATATGCAGGAGGCAGAGAAAAACAATATTGATGTTTTCATATTGGGGTCATCCCATGTGATAAACGGAATAAATCCCATACAGCTGTATGAGGATACCGGAATTACGGCATATAATCTTGGCGGATACGGAAGCGTGCTTTTATCAAGCTACTGGCAGTACCGACTGGCCCTTGCCTACAATACGCCAAAGCTTGTGATCGTAGATGCCTATATGCTTGAGAATGATATCAGGTACATTGATGATCCAAATGCCAATGTGAACAGCGAGGAACTTCATCTTAATATAGACAGATTTCCTCTTAGCAGGACTAAGCTGGCAGCCATGGATGACATGTTTGAGCATCAGGAAAAAAAGTACCCCTTCCTCTTTGATTTCATGGTCTATCACGACAGATGGAAAGAACTTGAAGCTGATGACTTTAAGAGAGTAACGGGAACAGCTGAGATTAATCATCTTATGGGAGCTGATCTCAACTATGAGGTGCTTTCATCAGGACTTGCCTATACTGATTTTGGCGCCGGTACACTGGAGAATGAGACAGTTGGTACAATTTATCTTAGGAGAATCATAGAAGACTGCCAAAGCAGAGGCATAGATGTGGTTGTGGTTACGGTTCCTTTCCTTGCAATGTATGAAAACCAGGCAGCAGCCCATACAGCAGCAAATATCGCTGCAGAATACGGCGTTGCAAACATAAATATGCTGGAGATTCCCGGTATTGTGGACTATGATGTGGACTTCATGGATGCGGGACACATGAATATCATGGGTGCCACCAAGGTTACGGATTATCTTGGCAAATGGTTAAGCGAAAACAAAGACCTTCCGGATCACAGAAATGAAGGCGGTTACGAGAACTGGCAGAAGTTTTCTGAGGAATTTGAGGCGGGTATCCTGAATAACAGCGAGGGAAATGAGGACCTTTATTCTCAGCTTGTTTATCTCAATCTGACTACACAGGATAAGACCTTTGCAATAAGTATTAAGGGCGGTTCCAAGATATATGCGGATACAGCCCTGCTTAAGCTTTTAAAAGGAATTGGTGCGACGGAGCAGCTGGATATGGCTGCTGAAGGAAAACAGCCATACTTTATGATCTATGATCATGGAAATGTCAGCGAGGTTTGCGGCATCGGCGAAATGGCTGATTTTGATACTTCCCAGGGGCACATGCAGTATGAGCCTGCAAGCGATCTCTACAGAGTATTGATTATAGGGGATGATACAGAGAATAATGTCCTTTATTCAGATGTTCATCCATATGTAGATATGCAGCTACTATTTTTTGATGATGGCGACATATCATCGCACCAGTACTACACTCTTAACTACCTGGAATATGAGTATGCACAGGAATAATACTTTACAATCCGGAGGATTACAATGCAGTTCGTTTCACTTAAGTTTTTATGTTTTCTGTTTGCTGTAATAGCAGTAAACTTCATACTTCCAAAGAAAATAAGATACATCTGGCTTTTGGCAGCAAGCTTTACCTTCTATTTCATGGCAAGCGATAAGCTTCTTATTCTTCTTGTAGCTGTTACGCTAATTACCTATTTGTCGGGAAGACTTATAGAGAAGTACAAAGGGGAAAAGAAAGCCAAAACGGTACTTGTCTGTTCCATCGTTTTACTTGTGGGCATTCTTGGATATTTTAAGTACACAGGCTTTTTGCTTGATACCGTAAAGAGTATTCAGGAACTTCTAAAACTTCCTGAGTCAGAGCTTGTGTTTGATATTCTTCTTCCTGTTGGAATATCCTTCTATCTCTTCCAGGCTATCGGATATCTTGCGGACGTTTACATGGGCAGGATAGAAGCAGAGAAAAACTACTTTATGCTTGCTCTTTTCATATCATTCTTCCCGCAGATTACATCGGGACCTATTGAGAGAGCAGGAAATATGCTTCCCCAGTATAAAGCGCCTGCATCCTTTTCCTATGATGCCATGAGAGATGGACTTCTTCTCATGATGTGGGGATATTTCCAGAAGATGATCCTTGCTGACAGACTCTCAGTCCTTGTTAATACTGTTTATGCTTCACCCAAGTCCTTTGGCGGCACCACAGTTTTTCTTGCAACGGTGTTCTATACCTTTGAGATCTACTGCGACTTTGCGGGTTATTCCAATATCGCGGTAGGATCTGCAAGGATTATGGGAATTAAGCTTATTAACAACTTTGAGCATCCTTACCTTACAGGCAGTATCGCAGAGTTTTGGAGAAAATGGCACATATCCCTTTCTACATGGCTTAAGGACTATATCTATATTCCTCTTGGCGGAAACAGAAAGGGCTTTACCAGGAAGCTCATTAACATAATGATAGTATTTGCAGTCAGCGGACTGTGGCACGGCGCGGCATGGACCTTTGTTGTATGGGGACTTCTTCATGGCTTTTATCAGGTAATCGGAATCCTTCTTAAGCCCGTAAGAGATAAGGTGGTGGAGATTCTTCACGTAGACAGAGAAGGCTTTTCCCACAGACTCTTTAAGATTGTTGTGACTTTCCTTCTTGTAAACCTTGGATGGGTGTTCTTTAGAGCTGACAGCTTTGCAAAAGCAATGCTGGTAATAAAGAAATCCTTTAGTCCTACTCCCTGGGTTCTTGTGGATGGCACCCTCTTTAACCTTGGCCTGTCAGAGCCCGATGTACGACTCTTGTTTATGGGACTTATACTTCTCATAGTAGTTGATATCTGCAATGCAAAGAACATTGTGGTTCGCGATGTTTTGACAAAGCAGAGCCTGCCCTTAAGATGGCTTGTCTATATCTGCGCTGTGGTTTTCATTGTTACATGCGGAATTTGGGGGCCCGGATATGATGCAGCGTCATTTATTTATTCAAGCTTTTAAAAATGGCCTGTAATTTATTAGTCAAATTCATGAAATGTGGCTGAAATATCAAAAAAGATTGTAATATTTTTATTAATTGAGCTATAATATTTCTAGTTATTTTGTTAACAAATTATACGAAAGGTGGTACAAATTATGCCATTAGTTACAACGACTGATATGTTTAAAAAAGCATACGATGGTGGATATGCTGTTGGTGCATTTAATATCAACAACATGGAGTTTATCCAGGCTATCACAGAGGCTTGTGACGAGCTTAAGAGCCCCGTTATCCTTCAGTGCTCAGCAGGAGCTATCAAGTATGCAAAGTTCCCTTACCTTGTAAACATGGTTAAGGCTGCTGCAGAGTCTACATCTATTCCGATCGCTCTTCACCTTGATCATGGTGCAAACTTTGATATCTGTAAGGAGTGTATCGACAACGGATTCACATCTGTTATGATCGATGCTTCTTCTCTTCCTTACGAAGAGAACATTGAGCTCTCTAAGAAGGTTGCTGAATATGCACACGAGAAGGGCTGCACAGTAGAGGCTGAGCTTGGTACTCTTTCAGGTGTTGAGGATGATGTAAACGTTGCTGATGATGCAGCACAGTACACAAATCCTGATCAGGTTGAGGATTTCATGAAGCGTACAGGCGTTGATTCACTGGCTATCGCTATCGGAACAAGCCACGGTGCTTTCAAGTTTAAGCCCGGCCAGGATCCTAAGCTTCGTCTTGATATTCTTGAGGAAGTTGTTAAGAGACTTCCCGGATTCCCGATCGTTCTTCACGGTTCTTCAGCAGTTCCTCAGAAGTACGTTGGAATCATCAATGCTAACGGCGGCGCTATGAAGGATGCTATCGGTATTCCGGATGAGCAGCTTCGTGCAGCAGCTAAGAGTGCAGTCTGCAAGATCAACATCGACTCCGATCTTCGTCTTGGTATGACAGCAGGTATCCGTCAGCACTTCGCTGAGCATCCTGAGCACTTCGATCCTCGTCAGTATCTTGGCGATGGCCGTGCTTATGTTAAGGAAATCGTTCACGACAAGATCATCAACGTTCTTGGTTCTGACGGCAAGGCTTGATAAGTACATAAAACGATATTCAGGCTGCCACGGAGAAATCCGTGGCAGTTTTTTCGTTTGTTACCAATAGTTTACGATTTCTTTATTTTATTTTTTACGGTATCTCGTGTAAAATTATTATATATGCGTAGAAGGAAGGTTTGTTTTAATGAATAATCAGCTTACTAGAAAAGACATTGAGGACATGGAGGCTGAAATAGAGCATAGAAAGGTCGTTGTCAGAAAAGAGCTTCTTGAAGACGTTAAGGAAGCAAGGGCTCAGGGAGACTTAAGCGAGAATTTCGAGTACTATGCAGCTAAAAAGGCCAAGAACCAGAATGAATCAAGAATCAGATTCCTCGAGAGAATGATAAAGACAGCAGAGATCATAGATGATGAGAGTGCTGAGGATGAGATAGGCCTTAATAAGACAGTAACAGTCAGAATAGAAGAGGATGGCACGGAAGAAGTCTACAAGATCGTTACAACCGTCCGCGGTGATGCATTAAACGGACTTATCAGTGTTGAATCCCCCCTTGGCAAACAGCTCATGGGACATAAGGTCGGAGATAAGATAAATATCGAGGTCAACAAGGATTACAGCTATGACCTTACCATTCTTAAGATTGAAAATACAGAACTTACCGAGGATGACAAGATAAGAGATTTCTAATCGGTAATTCAAATAACGGTTCGGAGGAATGAACTATGGATGAAGATTTACACGTATTTCAACCGGTAGAACTAGATGATATTATGGAAGGCCCTTTTAAATTCAATGATGATAACTGGGCTCTTTTGACTGCGCAAAAGGACGATACGGTTAACACGATGACCATATCATGGGGCGGTGTCACCTATATTTGGGGCAGGACCTGTGCTGTTTTGTATGTCAGAGAGAGCAGCTATACAAGGGAGCTGATTGACAGCAGCAAAAGGCTTTCCCTGTCATTTTTGGATCGGGGCGAATTTGCAGGAGTAAGGGATTACCTTGGTTCTGCTACAGGACGCACTGAGGATAAGATTGCTGGCTCAGGCTTACATGTAAATTATTTCGAGGACATTCCTTTTATTGATGAAGCAGGAAGTGTCATTATCTGCAGAGTTTTGTACAGGCAGAAGATGGTTGAGGACTGCTTCATGAATGGCCGCGTTCTTGCGGACCATTACAGAAATGAAGATTATCACTATACTTATATTGCAGAAATCAAGCGAGTTATGATCAGATGAGCATTGTCAACAAAGCATCTTTTGAAGATATAGGAAAATTTATTTTTTTAAATGAAGAGCCGCAGAAGGCGGATTTAATACTAATTCCGGGAGCTCCCATAAAAGAGCTTGCATATCACGGAGCAGATTTATATAACAGAGGCTTTGCACCTCTCATTCTTTCAACAGGAAAATATTATTTTAAATATAAAGACCTCTTTGAGGAGTTCGAGGTTTTCACAGGGAGCGGAGAGAATGCTCTGGGTCAGGAGACAGAAGCAGAGTTTATTCAGAAGCTTATGATGGAAAACGGCGTTCCGAAGGACAGCATTATTTTGGAGAAAGAATCCATGAGCACCTTTGAAAACGCCAAGAACGCAAAAAAATGCATTGAAGAGGACTTAAAGGATAAGAACATAAAGCACATTATTCTTTGTTGCCAGGCTTTTCATGCCAGAAGAGCGCTTATGACCTTTCAATCGGAACTCAGGGACATAAAGATAACGGTTTGTCCTGTTGTTACAAGGAACATAAGCATAGACACCTGGATGGATACAGAGAAGGGGTACAATCTGGTACTTGGAGAGCTCAGTAAGTGCGGCGAGTACTTTAAAGGCAGCAGGATGTATGAGCTGAAGTGATTTAATATGGCGCTATTTATATGAGGGATATTTATATGCGCATACAACCTAAAAGACGATGGATAGTCGTTACCCTTTTTATCATTCTTTTTATTCTGCTGGCGTTCGTTGTAGATGGAATACAAAGAAGATTCATCTATAATGACAGAATGGTTCAGCTGACCACTTATTATGATCAGCTGGATTCAGTTATTACGCACAGATTTGCCAGATATCAGAAAATTCTAAGCAGCTGGATGTACCACTTGCAGAACAAGAACGAGACAGGTATAGACAGCTTTCATGATTATGTTTCCTCTGAAAAATTAATATGGGAAGTCGAAGAGGTCTATCTTTTTGATGAAGCGGGAAATTACATTAATGATTTAGGAGACAGCGGAGATGCGAAGCTAAGCGAGGATGTTATTGAAAAGCTGACATGCAGAGGACTTCTTCAGGCTGTAAAGTATACCCCCGAAAGAGGAAAGAGACAGGATCTTTTCATTCTGGCAACAGAGCCCGGAGAGTACAACGGGTTTAATTACTGTGCCATAGGTATGGGATATAATCCTGAGCAGATGAAGGAAAGACTTACGATTATTTCAGGAGATCTGTCTGATTCTGAGAACTATCTGACGGACTGGCAGGGAAATCTCATAATGACATCAGTTCCTTCCCACATGGAGCACCCGAATATTCTGGATTATGTCACAGAGAATGCAGTGATAATAGGCAAATCAGCGGAAAAGCTAAGGAAGGAAATATACGATAGAAACACCGGCGTAGTAGAGGTTAAGATCTCAGGTGAAATTTTTTATCTTACATACCTGCCCTGTGATGCTGTAGATTCTATGCTAATTTGCCTTACTCCTGTCAGCAAAGCAGATTCTACCATCAATAGAATGAGGATTCTAAACAACATATTCCTTCTTTTGGCATTTGCTTTTGTTCTTGTGCAGGTGGTGGGAATTCTCAGATATACCAAGATGCAGGATGTTCTTGCCCTTGCCAAGTCCACAAACGATACTAAAAATAAGTTCCTTGCCAATATGTCCCATGACTTCAGAACTCCCATGCACGCAATGGCCGGTTACCTTGAACTTATGAAGGAAAATGCAAATGACCCTGAGAAGGTCATTGAATACGGACAAAAAGCAGAGCTTGCCCACAAGAACATGTTAAATATGATCAACAGCGTTCTTGATCTTAGCAAGATGGAAGAGGGCGGCGATGAAGTACAAAACACTAAGTTTTCTCTGGAAGCTGTCCTTGAAAATGTAAAGAATGATACTGCGGCTCTGATTAGCAGCAAGTCTCAGATTTTCAGAATAGACAGAAGTAACACAAGAGAAGAGTATTTCATCGGAGATGAGGAGAAATTATTACTCATATTAAAGAATCTTATCAGGAATTCCAGTACATATACCGGAGATAATGGCGAGATCGGTCTTGATGTATATGAGGATAAGAGCATAGGCAATAACCAGGTAGAGCTTCGCTTTGAGGTTTCCGACAACGGTATCGGAATGAGTAAGGAATTCTTAGAGCATATCTTCGAGCCCTTTACAAGAGAGCACAGACAAAATGACAGCAGGGAGCTTGGTGCAGGACTTGGTCTAGCGGTAGTAAAGAACCTTGTTGATATCATGGGCGGAACAATAGAAGCAGATAGCATAATAAACGAAGGCACAGTCTTTACATTAAGACTTACCTTTGAGCTGCCTGAAAAAACAGAAGCAGAAGAAATGAAACAGATATCCCGAATAGTTGAAGAGGGCGAAGTTATATACAGCTCGGAAGATTTCGGGAATATTTTCACCGGAATGAGGTTCCTTGCGGCAGAGGATAATGAACTTAATGCAGAGATAATCTGCGAGCTTATAAAGCTAAAGGGCGCTGAGTGTGATGTTGTGTCAGACGGTGAAAAAGCTTTGGAGGCCTTTAAGAATTCAAAGCCAGGTTACTACGACATGATACTTATGGACATCCAGATGCCCAATATGGATGGTTATGAAGCTGCTAGCGCCATCAGAAATCTGATAATTGAGGGCAGGGAGGATGCTGCCACAATTCCGATCCTTGCAATGAGCGCCAATGCATTTAGAGACGATATAGAGAAAACCAGCGCATCCGGCATGGATGCTCATATTCCGAAGCCTATAGACATTAAGCTTTTTGAGAACACTGTTAAAGCACTTAAACTGAGGGGGCATACAGTTGGCTGATAATGGTAATAATAAAGGCAAAGAACCGGAATTTTCCATGGACTGGTTTTTTGACTATGTAACACAAAAGAATAGAAGTATCGCCGCTATTTTTGATGCCGAGACCTTTGAGGTGGATATAATCTCTGATAATACCGAGGAGATAATAGGTATTCCCAAGGAGGAGCTTCTTAAGGATATTTATCCCCTCTTTGAAAATGCCCAGGATGCCAGAACTGAGTTTACCCCTAATAAAGAGGCTTTTCTTAAGCTTGGCGTCGGCGAAGTGATGACCCTTGATGTAATTGATGCGGTAAACAGGATTACCGGTGAGCACATTTACTTTGAGGCATCCCTTGAGAGGCAGATCATTGGCGGAAAAGACAGATTCCTTCTGGTTTGGGTTGATAAAACGGCAGAAGTTATCCGCAATAAGCAGATGGAAAACATGATCGATGTGGCAAATGCCGCAAATGAGGCAAAGACTACCTTCCTTGCCAACATGTCCCATGATTTCAGGACGCCCATGAACGCCATCACCAATTTTAATCTTCTTATTGCCAAAAACTCTGACAATCCTCAGAGAGTAAGGGATTATACACATAAGATAGGACTTGCCTGTCAGAACCTTTTAAGACTCCTTAACGATGTCCTTGATATGAGTAAAATCGAGAGCGGCGCCACAAAGATAAGTCAGCAGGAATTTGCCCTTGGACTCCTTCTTGAAGAGGTAAATTCTGTAATAGCTTTTCAGGCAAAGGGCAAGGAGCAGGACTATCAGGTTCATGCAGGAGGCATGAGGCAGGATCTTTTCATCGGAGATAAGCAAAAGATAAATGAAGTTCTTGTAAATATCCTTGGAAATGCCGTTAAATACACACCTGTTGGCGGCAAGATTGATTTCTCTATCAGTGAGGAAAAGGTCACCACCGGCGACTATTGGGATGTGAAGTTTGAAGTAAAAGATAATGGCATCGGAATGAGTAAGGATTTCCAAAAGAATATTTTTGATGCCTTTACAAGAGAAGAGAAAAAGGAAGTCAGCGGCATACAGGGAACAGGTCTTGGAATGGCCATAACAAAGAGCCTTGTTCAGATGATGGGCGGAACCATTTCCGTTGAATCAGAGGAAGGCGCAGGATCAACCTTTGTAATAACCCTAAGACTTCCAAGCGTGAACCAGGATCAGGGCGATTTCTGGGAGAACCACGGAATCAGACGAATTCTTGTAATAGATGATGATATTCAGGAATGTGAAAAAATAAATACCGCCCTTGAAGACACCACAGTAGAGGTATTTTTCTCCACAAGCGGCTATAAGGCGCTGCACCTGATAGAAGTAAGCGATCAGGATGAAAGCGGCTTTGATGTGATACTTCTTGGAATGCAGATTAGGAGCATCAGCTGCTTTGAACTTGCTAAGAGGATAAGAGAGAAGGACCTGCGTCCGCAGCCCGTTCTTTTACTTTTGACAGAGGACTGGGAGGATGTGGCCCAGGAAGCAAGAGAATCGGGAATCTATGATTTCATTACCAAGCCCTTCTTCATGTCCACCTTCCAGCAGCTCATAGAGGATATTACCAGCAGACCGGGCTCAAATAATGAGAAGAAAAAGAGTAAGCCCTTGGAGGGCATAGAGATACTTGCAGCAGAGGACAACGAGATAAACGCAGACATTCTTGTGGAGCTTATGGAGATGGAGGGTGCATCCATAGTAAGAGTTCCTGACGGATCAAAGGCGGTTCAGGTCTTTGAAAAGTCTGAAAAGAACTTCTACGACGTGATTTTGATGGACGTACAGATGCCTGTCATGAATGGCTATGAGGCAGCAGGTAAAATAAGGGAACTTGACAGGGATGATGCCTCTACAATCCCGATTATAGCCATGACTGCGAATACTTATGCCGAAGATGTACAGAAATCACTGGATGCGGGCATGAATGCACATGTTTCAAAGCCCATAGACATTGAGGTTTTGAAGAATACCATCCTGGAAATTCTAGAAAAGATGCGGTCGACATAAGGATTTTTACATGTTAATATAATGTAGTTATTATCATATGATTATAAAATGGAGCAAACAATTAAAATGAAGAAAGCGTTAGTAATTGGAGCAGGTCCTGCAGGTCTTACTGCGGCCTATGAGTTACTTTCAAGATCAGATGAGATAGAGGTAGTTGTCTTCGAGGAGACAGAGAAATTCGGCGGTATCTCACGTACTGTAGAATATAAAGGAAACCGTATGGACATGGGCGGACACCGCTTTTTCTCCAAGGTTCCCGAAGTAAATGAGTGGTGGGACAACATGCTTCCCAAGCAGGGAAAGGCATCCTATGATGACATCGTGCTTAAGAGAAGCTCTACACTTACACCCGGTGGTCCCGATCCTGAGACAGAAGACAGGGTAATGCTCAGAAGAAATCGTATTTCCAGAATTTTCTTCAACAGCAAGTTTTTTGATTATCCCATCACACTTAAGGTAGAGACCTTCACCAACATGGGTCTTGCTACTACCATAGTTGCAGGATTTTCATATATCAAGGCGATGATCTTTAAGCGTAAAGAGAACTCCCTTGAGGATTTCTATGTAAATCGTTTCGGTAAAAAGCTTTATTCCATGTTCTTTGAGCACTATACAGAGAACCTTTGGGGAAGACATCCTTCACAGATCGATCCCAGCTGGGGCGCTCAGCGCGTTAAGGGTGTATCCATTATGGCGGTTCTTGCCAATGCCTTTAAGAAAAAGAGTGGCAAGAAGGGCGGCAAGGTAGAGACTTCGCTTATCGAGGAGTTCAGCTATCCTAAGCTCGGTCCCGGACAGCTCTGGGATGTAACCGCAGAAGAGATCAAGAAAAAGGGCGGTACCATCATTACAGGTGCCAAGGTCGTTAAGATCAATAAAGACGGCGATCATATCACAGGAGTTACCTATGAGAAGGATGGCCAGATGGTAACTGTAGAGGGCGATTATATTATCAGCTCAATGCCTATCAAGGATCTTGTAGCCGGCATGAATGATGTGCCTGCAGATCCCGCAAGAATTGCAGCAGGTCTTCCTTACAGAGATTACATGACACTGGGTGTTCTTATTCCTCACCTTAATCTTGTGAATAAGACCAATGTTAAGACCATCGGCAATATCGTTCCCGATAACTGGGTTTATGTACATGACAGGAACGTAACCATGGGACGTTTCCAGATTTACAATAACTGGTCACCCTACCTTGTTAATGACATTAACCACACAGTATGGATGGGACTTGAGTACTTCTGCAATGAGGGCGACTCAATGTGGAGTATGACAGACGATGAATTTGCCAAGATGGCAATCGAAGAGATGGTTAAGATCAATCTCATCGGTGATGCTGATGAAGTAATCGATTATCACGTAGAGCGTGTTAAGAAGGCATATCCTGCTTACTTTGATACCTATGATGAGATGGACAAGCTGGTTGATTACCTCAACACCATCGACAATCTGTACTGCGTAGGTAGAAACGGACAGCATAGATACAACAATATCGACCACTCAATGTGCACATCCTTTGAGACAGTTAAAAATATTCTCGGAGGAGTACGTGACAGAAGCAATATCTGGAGTGTAAATACCGAGAAGGAATATCATGAGTCTTCTGAGACCAAGAATCCTGAGGACGAAGAAATCGAGATAGATTAAACAAAAATAGGCGCCAAATTCTTTTGGCGCCTTTTATACAACATTGCGCAGGTTAGCGCATATTTCTAAAATAGAAAATAAAAACAAAATAGGAGGGTAAGATAGTGATTAATTACAAGAAGATTACTGATGATACTTACTGGATCGGCGGAAGCGACAGGAGACTTTCAAGATTTGAGAACATTTTTCCTCTTGAGGACGGTGTTTCCTATAACAGCTATGTCATTTTGGATGAGAAGACTGCGCTTTTTGATACCGCGGATATTTCCATTTCAGATCAGTTCCTGGAGAATTTAAAGGGAATTCTTGCAGACAGGAAGCTGGATTATCTTGTCATAAATCACATGGAACCGGATCACTGCTCTCAGATAGCAACGGTTGTTTACATGTATCCTGATGTAACTCTGGTAGGAAATGCCAAGACCTTTACTTTCCTTTCACAGTTTTTCCCTGAACTTGGTTCAATTAATAAGATCACAGTGGCTGAGGGCGACAGCTTAGAGCTTGGAAAGCATACCCTTAGCTTTGTAATGGCGCCTATGGTTCACTGGCCGGAAGCTATGTTCACATACGATGCTTCAACAGGCGTTCTTTTCTCTGCAGATGCATTCGGAACCTTTGGAGCAATCGATGCAGGCATTTTTGCAGACGAATATGACTTTGAGAAGAGATTCCTTGATGAAGCAAGAAGATACTATGCTAATATTGTAGGAAAATACGGCATGCAGGTGCAGGCTGTTCTTAAAAAGGCAGCAGGTATCGACATCAAGTTTATCTGCCCTCTTCACGGACCTGTCTGGAGAGAGAACATCGCATGGTTTATTGATAAGTACCAGAAGTGGAGCACCTATGCTCCTGAGGATGACGAGATAGTGGTTATCTACGGAAGTCTTTACGGACATACAGAGAGTGCTGCTCAGAAGACTGCATCAATGCTCAGGGAAAAGAGCGGCAAACAGGTAAGAATCTATGATGTTTCTCAGACCCACGCTTCAGTCCTTATTTCTGAAGTATGGCGCTGTGGCAAGATTGTGCTGTTCTGTCCTACTTACAACAACGGTATCTATACACCTATGGAGAATTTCCTGTCTGACTGTGCAGCTCTTACTGTACAGAACAGAACCTTCGCACTTGCTCAGAACGGAACCTGGGCTCCTGCATCAGGAAAACTCATGAGAGAAAAATTAGAGGCTCTTAAGAACATCACTATCGTAGAGCCTGTGCTCACAATCAAGAGCGCACTGTCCGAGACGGACGAGCCTGAACTTAAGGCCTTTGTGGATGCTATAGCAGAGGCTTAAGAATATAAAACTTAATAACGGGAGAGTATTATGAAAGAGTTTTTGAAGAGAAAGAACATTGTCATTTCGGGGAAAAGATATGGCATTGATGCATTGTCAGCTATGGCACAGGGACTTTTTGCATCACTGCTTATCGGAACGATTCTTAACACCATCGGAACACAGGCAGGAATCGCATGGCTTTCTGAGGTAGGAAAATTTGCATCATCCATGAGCGGTGCAGCAATGGCTGTAGCTATCGGATATGCACTTCAGGCTCCGCCTCTTGTTCTTTTTTCACTTGTAACTGTTGGTTATGCAGCAAATGCACTGGGAAGTACAACACTTTCAGGCGGCGCCGGTGCCGGCGGACCGCTGGCAGTTCTTCTTATTGCCATTCTTGCAGCAGAGTGCGGTAAAGCTGTTGCGGGAGAGACAAAAGTAGACATTCTTGTAACACCTATTACTACCATACTTGTGGGCGTAGGACTGGCATATCTTATCGCCCCTGCTATCGGAACAGCAGCTTCATCAGTTGGAAATGTAGTAATGTGGGCAACTGAGCAGCAGCCATTCCTTATGGGAATAATAGTTTCAGTGGTCGTAGGTATAGCACTTACACTTCCTATTTCATCTGCTGCTATCTGCGCAGCCCTTGGTCTTACAGGACTTGCAGGCGGCGCAGCTGTTGCAGGATGCTGTGCTCAGATGGTGGGCTTTGCATTTATGTCCTTTAAGGAAAATAAGTGGGGCGGCCTCATCTCACAGGGTATCGGAACATCTATGCTTCAGATGGGTAATATTGTTAAAAATCCCAAGATCTGGATTGCACCTATTCTTACAAGTGCCATCACAGGACCTATCGCAACCTGCGTTTTCCATCTTCAGATGAACGACCCTGCAAGTGCGGTGGCATCAGGTATGGGTACCTGCGGACTTGTTGGACAGATCGGTGTTTATGCAGGATGGGTAAATGATGTAGCTACCGGAGCAAAGGCTTCTATTACAGCTTTTGACTGGATCGGACTTGTGCTTATCTGCTTCATTCTTCCCGCAGTGCTCACTTGTGCATTTGGAGCAGCTTTCAGAAAGATGGGCTGGATCAAGGAAGGCGATCTGAAATTATCATAAATGAAACAAAGGGAGGTTTCTTATGCGTAATGTAACACTTGGTAAGACCGGAATAGTTGTCCCCCAGAACGGATTTGGCGCGCTTCCAATTCAGAGAGATGATATGGAGATGAGTGTAGAGATTCTTCGCAAGGCCTATGAAGGCGGAATGCGATATTTTGATACTGCAAGAGCCTACAGTGACAGTGAAGAGAAGCTTGGAAATGCCTTTGAAGGAATGAGAGATAAGATCTACATTGCTACAAAGACGACAGCCAAGACACCGGAGCAGTTCTGGAAGGATTTAGAGACTTCTCTTACTAATTTAAAAACAGATTATATTGATGTTTATCAGTTCCACATGGTTACTCAGTGCTACAGACCGGGCGATGGTACGGGCATGTATGAGTGCATGGTGGAAGCCAAAAAGCAGGGAAAGATAAAACATATCGGCGTTACATCCCACAGAATAGCAGTGGCGATGGAGTGCGTTGAATCAGGTCTCTATGAGACCATGCAGTTCCCCTTCAGCTATCTGGCTGATGAGAAGGACATCGCCCTTGTTAAAAAGTGTCAGGAGTTGGAGGTTGGTTTCATTGCAATGAAGGGTCTTGCAGGCGGTCTTATCACCAATTCCAAGGCTGCTATGGGATTTATGCTGGATTATCCAAATGTGGTTCCCATCTGGGGAATTCAGAGAATGAACGAACTGGATGAGTGGCTTTCATTCTTTGAAAAAGAGCCTGTAATGACAGACGAAATAAGAGCTTTCATTGAAAATGAGCGAAAGGAATTATCAGGAGATTTCTGCAGAGGCTGCGGATACTGTCTCCCCTGCGCAGCGGGAATTGAGATAAATAACTGCGCAAGAATGTCTCTTATGATCAGAAGAGCACCTAGTGCAGGATGGCTTTCTCCTGAGTGGCAGGCCAAGATGGAAAAGATCGAGGACTGCATAAACTGCGGTGCATGTATGAGCAGATGTCCCTATGGACTTAAGACGCCTGAGCTTTTGAAGAAAAACCTTGCTGATTACAGAAGGGTTATTGCAGGAGAGATTACGGTTTAAGCATTACACTAAGAGAAAGGAGACGGATATGAAGGAGTTTGCCGGTTTCTCACATGGAATTAACCTGGGTGGATGGCTGTCACAGTGCGACCACACCAAGGAAAGATACGATAATTTTATTGTGGAAAGTGACATCGAGAAGATTAAGAGCTGGGGGCTTGATCATATCAGAGTTCCCGTTGATTACGATCTTGTGGAGGAAAAAGACGGAACCTATAAAGAAGACGGATTTGCTTACATTCAGAAGGCCATAGACTGGGCTGGAAAGTACGGTCTTAATATGGTACTTGATCTCCATAAGACCTTTGGCTACAGCTTTGATGGCGGAGAGCAGGAGTTTGGATTTTTCGAAAGTGAAGAATATCAGGAGCGCTTCTATAAGCTTTGGGAGCAGTTTGCAAAACGTTTTGGAAAATATGAGGACAGACTTGCTTTTGAGCTTTTGAACGAAGTAACCAAGAAGGAATACAAGGATATCTGGAACAGGGTTTCCACAGAGTGCATAAAGCGTGTAAGAGTTTTTGCACCTACCATCAAGATTCTTGTTGGCGGATATTATAACAACAGTATCGTTGCTCTTAAGGATATCTGTGATCCCTATGATGAGAATGTGGTTTATAACTTCCATTGCTATGAGCCTCTTGTTTTCACACATCAGGGCGCTGCATGGATCGACACTATGGATACCTCATTCCGCATGCCATTTGATTCCACATACAAACAGTACGAGGATAATGCCTTTGCACAGCTTGGAAACAGGCCTGAGGAACTTAAGGTTGCTGATCCGGATAAAAAGCTTGGCATAGAGTATTTTGAGCAGTATATGGAAGAGGCTGTTAGAGTAGCTAATGAGAGAAATGTTGCTCTTTACTGCGGGGAGTATGGTGTTATCAACCTTGCTACTCCGAAGGATACCCTTAAATGGTATCAGGCAATAGGCAGCTGCTTTAACAAATACAACATCGGCAGAGCTGCATGGAGCTACAAGGAGATGGATTTCGGACTTGTGGATGCCCATATGGACAGCGTAAGAGATGAGATTCTTAAGCTGATGTAAAAACATAGAATAAAGGTTCATAAGAATAGCCGGTTTTTGCCGGCTATTTTTGTGTGAAATTTACTGTAAATATGATGTATAAATCAGTGAAATCGTATATTTGTGTATTTTTATGGATGTATCATAAAGAAGTAGTAAAAAACTTTTGACTATAATTTGATCTTATTACATAAGGAGGTTATTTCAATGAGTATTTGGAAAGCTACCAAAGTAGCAGAGATGTCAGCCAGAGAAAAGGCTCACATGGAGAAGGTTCGTAAGTTTGCTGCTGAAGGTATGGTTCTTTTAGAAAATGACGGAACTCTTCCGCTTGCTGCTGATACTAAGAAGATCGCACTTTTTGGTAACGGTGCAAGACACATGATCAAGGGTGGTAAAGGATCAGGTGACGTTAACAGCAGAAGCGTAGTTGGAGTTGAGCAGGGAATTCTTGAAGCAGGCTGCGAAGTTGTTTCAGGCAGCTGGCTTGATGAATATGACAAGATCTGCACAGATGCTAAGGGAGCATATGATGCAAGAGTTAAGGATTTAATCGAGAACTCAGGCAATCCCATGGCAGGCTTCATGGAGATCTTCAACAATCCTTATCATGATCCCGATGTACAGGAAATCACAGATGCAGACATGGCAGATGCTGACGCAGCTGTATATGTAATCGCAAGAGATTCCGGTGAAGGTCGTGACAGAAAGCCTGTAGCAGGCGATTATGAGCTTACAGATAATGAGAAAAAGAACATCGAGAAGCTGGCAGCACGCTATGATAAATTCGTAGTTGCACTTAATGTCGGCGGTGTTGTAGATACAAAGGCACTTAGAAGCACAAAGGGCGTTGGCGCTGTTCTTCTTATGAGCCAGGCAGGAAATGTTATCGGTACTGTTTTTGCTGATGCACTTTTTGGAAAATCCATTCCTACAGGTCATCTTGCAATGACATGGGCTGAGAATTACTCAGATTATCCGGCTTTCGACACATTCAGCTCACAGAACGGCAATGTAGATGATGAGTACTACAACGAGGGTATCTTCGTTGGATACAGATATTTTGACAGCTTTGGTAAAAAGCCTGCATATCCCTTCGGATACGGACTTTCCTACACAAGCTTTGACATCTCTGTGAAGGATGTAAGCCTTGCAGGTGAAGAGCTCACAGCTAAGGTAGAAGTTAAGAATACAGGAGATAAGTTTGCAGGAAAGCAGCTTGTTCAGCTCTATGTATCAGCTCCCGACGGAAATGTTGAAAAGCCTGTAAAGGAGCTTAAGGGCTTTGCTAAGACAAAAGAGCTTAAGCCCGGTGAAAGCGATGAGCTTACAATCAAGGTTAAGGTTTCTGATTTTGCTTCTTATGATGAATCAAAGGCATCTTATGTACTTGAGCCCGGTAAGTATTTCATCAGAATCGGTGAAAATGCATGCAGCACACACATCGCTGCAGCTGTAGAAGTAGCAGGTGAGATCGTTACTCAGAAGCTCGCTAACAAGATGAAGGTTGATACAGACCTTAACGAGATCTCAGCCAAGGGTGCTACTCCTCTTACATACGACGGCGAAGAGTCTGAGAAGGCAGCAGCTAAGGTTCTTACACTTGATGCAGGTGCAATCAAGACTGTTGTTGCTGAGTACGAGGGTGCTCCCACAGAATACAACTGCGATAAGGCAGAAAAGATCACTCTCGAGGACGTTAAGTCAGGTAAGGCTACAATGGAGGATCTCCTTGGACAGCTTACAAGAGAAGAGATGGCAGATCTCTGCGTAGGTACAGCAAGAGGCGGCTTTGGAGGAACAAGCGTAATCGGTACTGCATCAGCAGTAGTTCCCGGAGCAGCAGGTGATACAAGCTCCAAGATGGCAACAGACAGAGGTGTTCATAACCTTGTTCTTGCTGACGGACCTGCAGGTCTTCGTCTTACACCTTACTTTGCTGTTGATGAAGAGAATCAGTATATTCCTGAGCAGAGTGCTATGGCATTTGATTTCGCAGGAACATTTGAACAGCCTACAACAGATATACATGGCGAAGTTACAAAGTATTATCAGTACTGCACAGCTATTCCGATTGCAACCATGCTTGCACAGACCTGGAACATGGATGTTATCGAAGAAGCCGGCGACATTGTTGGTACAGAGATGGAAGAGCTTGGTGTTAACCTCTGGCTTGCACCCGGTATGAACATCCAGAAGAATCCTCTTTGCGGAAGAAACTTCGAATACTATTCAGAGGATCCGCTTCTTGCAGGTATGTGCGCAGCAGCTGATACAAAGGGTGTTCAGAAGCATAAGGGATGCGGAACAACCATCAAACACTTTGCATGTAACAACCAGGAAGATAACAGAATGCACACCAACGCTCATGTAAGTGAGAGAGCACTTCGTGAGATTTATCTTAAGGGCTTTGAGGTAGCTGTAAGACAGTCACAGCCTCTGTCAATCATGACAAGCTACAACCTCATAAACGGCATCCACGCAGCAAATAACTACGATCTGCTTACAGCTATATGCAGAAACGAATGGGGATTCGAAGGTGTAGTTATGACTGACTGGGGAACAACAGGCGGCATTGAGATGGAGCAGAGAACATTTAAGTATGGTTGCTCAAATGCTGCTGACTGCGTAAGAAGCGGTAACGATCTTACAATGCCCGGTTCTGATGAAGATGTTAAGAACATCCTTGATAATGGTGTTACAAGAGCTGAGCTGCAGGCTTGCACACGTCGTATCCTTGACTGTGTACTTAAGTGCAGATACTAATTAGGGGTAAGCTTTGGGGAAAGCATAATAGAAGGTTTTAGAGAAGGTTTAAGAAGGAGCTGTCGCACGGGGGGTGTGGCAGCTTTTTCAATCTATAGGATGACAGGGATGAAAAGCACTCCGTGAATACGAGCAGGTAATAGTTATTTTAACGAAATTACATAGAAGTTTTAGAAAGTGGGCGATTTCTCTATGTATAATAGTATTATAACTTTGCGATACTACGCAAAAACAGATGCGCATATATACAGGAGGATAAGGTCATTATGAAAAGGAAACTAATAAGCCTATTAACTGTTGCCGCTCTTATGATAGCTATGCTTACAGGATGTTCGTCCAAAAATGAAGTTGGAGCTGAGCAGCTTGCCGACAAGAAGGTCGGAGTTTGTATCTACCAGTTCAATGACAATTTCATGACACTTTTTAGAAATGAGCTTCAAAACTACCTTGTTTCTAAGGGATTTTCAGAAGAAAATATCACAATTGTAGACGGAGCAAACAATCAGGATACCCAGACAGCTCAGATTCAGGAGTTCATCGATAATAAGGTGGATGTCCTTATTGTGAACCTGGTTAATTCATCCTCTGCAGGAACCATCACGGACCTTGTGGCAGGGGCAGGAATTCCTCTTGTTTATATTAACCGTGAACCGGGCCCCGCAGAAGAGCAGAGATGGGCAGATAAAAACATGAATGTCTGCTATGTAGGCTGCGATGCACGCCAGTCAGGAACATATCAGGGAGAGATTATTTCAGACATTGGTAAAAACAAGGTTGATCTTAATAAGGACGGCAAGGTTCAGTACATAATGATCGAGGGCGACCCTGAAAACATCGATGCCCAGTATCGTACAAAATATTCAATCAAGGCTCTTCAGGATGCGGGAATTAATGTACAGTGTCTTGATGACCAGATTGGAAACTGGGATATGGATGCAGCAAAGCAGCTGGTGGCAGAGTCTCTTGCTGCACATCCTCAGACAGAGGTCGTTTTCTGTAATAATGACGCCATGGCTCTTGGTGCTCTTGAGTCCATTAAGGCAGCAGGCAGAACCGTTGGCACAGACATCTATCTTGTAGGCTGCGATGCTCTTGCAGAGGCAGTTGATGACGTTATCGCAGGAACAATGACAGGTACTGTTTTCAATGATCATATTACACAGTCCCACAGCGCAGGCGATGCTGCAATTAACTATGTTGCAGGAATCGGAAATGACCACTATATCGGCTGTAACTACGTTAAGGTTACAAAAGATAATGCGAAGAAAATCCTTGATTCAGTTAAATAACTGAAGCTACATACAATAAGAAATGCTTTGATGAAAGCCCGGTATATTTGTACCGGGCTTTTGTCTGCCCAGATAAGGTAAAGAATAATTATAATTATTCTCTCCATTTGAATACTACAAGAGCGCTGATATTATAAAAAATGTAAAAGCGCTTTGAACAGACAACATGAATTACATTAAAGAGAGGGTATGAAAATGAACAGAGATATTTTTATAAGAAACCTGACTAAGGAAAAAATAGAGATGAGTCCCAAGGGAAGAAGTGCAAATGAGCTAACGCCTGAGGAATTTGAAAAATGCTACGAGAGCTTTTTTGATATGATCTTTGAGATTGCAGATACAGATGTATCAGAAATTGAGGGCTACGGAGAATTTGATGAGAACAACAAGGCACCCTTTGAAAGTCTTGAAGCTTTTATAAAGGATGATATGCTGGGTGATCCAACAGAAGGCTATTGGAAGAACTGGAAGGAGATGTTTGGAACAACATTCCTTAAGGAAGATTACTACAATGAGATAGCTGCCAAGGCTCTACACTACGCGCCTTTTTGCGAAGATAAGAGATTTCTCGCAAACAACAACACGTTCTTTTGCAACATGATAGTGGGTGAAGATGGAAAGACCTACTGTACTGACTGGGGAAGAGCAGGTATCATGGATTATATGATGGATTTTGCAATCCTTGATCTCAACAAGCCATATCTGCTTGTTCCGGAAAAGCTCTTTGAATATGCAAAAAAGAGAAATATTGAAATTCCTGATTTTAAGGAGCGCTTCCTGTGCATGGCTTATTACAAGGGAATTGTTACTCTTAGATGGCACGCATCAATTGACGATTTAGAGTCCTGCGAGTCCATCGTAAAGTCCATAAACGCTCTTGAAGAGCGCATGAACAGGCTTTGATCAGATTTATTTGGCGGGAGGAATTTACTTAAAATGAAATACGAAAATGCCGGGGACATTCTTCCTGCTAAGCTTTTGGAGGAAGTGCAAAAATATGCTGCGGGAAAGCTTATCTACATCCCAAAGAATGAGAAGTCAAAGGGATGGGGCGAAGCATCAGGCTACAGAGATAAACTGAATAAGCGAAATGCAGCTATCTGCAGCCGCTATTCCTCCGGTTGTTCAATCATGGAGATAGCAGAGGAGTTTTTCCTGTCTCCTGAAACCATAAAGAAGCTGGTTTATGGAAAGAAGGTGAATCTGCCAATGTTTTCCAAAACAATTACATCTGCAAAGCAGTATGCAAATGCAGGTATGGGTGAAGAGTGGGTAAGGATATACTTAAACTCTCTTGGGCAGGAAATGCCTGACAGTGCAGACTTTTTCATGACAGAGCTTGTAAGGATTCCGCTGAGATTGATTGAAAATGATTCCAGTGAGAACTGTGATGATGCTGGTAATGCAGCCTTTGATGTGCCATTGATAGTTCTGTTTGATAATAAGAAATTCGTTACACCTTATCAGCCCGGGTACTTACAGAGCTTAAAGAATGAAAAGCACAACGCCCAATATGCTTTTGTCTTTGCAAGTACTGATGAATATGGATATTTCTGGAATAACTTTGGTAAGAATTTCCAGAGATAGAAAAAAGATTTATAAACGTCATAAAACTTGTTTGTCATCTAATACAAACAAGTTTTATGGCTTTTTTATTTAGCGGTTTTTATCTCATTTTTCTTACATCACAGTCGTTGTCATCACTTGAAGAAAAACTCGATCCTGAGCAGTTCATCAGATGCCACAAGTCCTACATCATAAAAACTGATGCCATCAGAAAACTTGAGGTGTACGGAAGGTGGACCTATACAGTTAAGCTCAAAGATACGGAAGAGACAGCACTTATGACTTCTGAGAAGTATGAAGAGATAAAGAAGAGGTTTTTATAAGAGTCGAGTCCTGTAATCATGGTCAGAGAGTTCCTTACCAGTGCGGATGCGTTTTGAGGGGGTTGTGAATCTTAGAGAATAAGAATTGTTTACCGGCAGTCTGAGGTCTGCCGGTTTATTTTGCGCCAAAAAGAAACCTGAAGTTTCGAAAGAAGAAACCCACTGCTTATGGCATTGGTGGGACTTGTACTGTACAATGATAGTGCATCTATAAAGTCCAGATAGTGCCAACTGATCAATCATCAACTGCTTTTTTGCGGGTGTGCTTTGGCTTTCTTACGGGGATATAATGGTAAAACACTATTTATCACTGTAGGATTAGCAGGTGATAGTCGTCAGATTACGTGGATGAAGCAGAGAAACGTTATTTGGCCCCGTAAGAAAGGCGGGAAATAGTGGCTGGATTACGGGGACGGAGCAGGGAAACGCCATTAGGCCCCGTAAGAAAGGCGGGAAATAGTGGCTGGATTACGGGGACGGAGCAGGGAAACGCCATTGGGCCCCGTAAGAAAGGCGGGAAATAGTGGCTGGATTACGGGGACGGAGTAAGAAAACGCCATTTGGCCCCGTAAGATAGACAGCGAAAGTCTATGTGAGGATATTATTATGGACTTGGAGAAGAGTTAAAGAAGGCCAGAAAAGATAAACACATTTCTCAGGAAGAACTTGCGGAGATAAAGTATGAAACTTGTTGAACTTAATGCATCGGATGTTGAGCGTATCTATACCGAACGCCTCATCTTTGATTTTCCAAGAGACGAACAAAAGCCTCTGGATGTAATATTGAAGGCTATGGATAAAGGGATATACGAATGCCTTGGACTCTGGTATGAGGACGAGGTAATCGGCTATGCTTTTCTTGTAAAAAAGGATAAGGATTATCTCATAGATTATCTTGCTATATCGCCCAAAAAGAGAAATCAAGGTATTGGCGGTAAAGCGCTTCAATTACTATCAGAATACTTTGCAGATGTTGACACCGTGATATTAGAGATAGAAGATCCGGACAGAACGGATGATGCAGCAGAAAAAGAGCTTCAGCTAAGGCGGCGAGCTTTTTATCTAAGAAACAACTGCAAAGATACCGGTGTTAGAGCATTTTGTTTTCAGGTGCCGTTCCAGATATTGGTCCTTGGACAGAACAAAACCGAGGACTTGGAAAAGCTGAAGGAGCTGTATCAATCATTTTACAGAATGGTATTACCTAAAGAAATTTTTGATGAAAATATGGGGGATTTTTATTAAAAATAAAGAATGCAAAATAGTGCAAATTTAAACTAAAATTCGATTGAGCGAGAAGAGAGAAATCATGAATGTTGTTGTAAAGCCGTTGGAATCAGATGATGAGAAAAAAGGCAAAGCCTTTGTCCATTGGAAGTCATGGCACGAAGCCTATGAAAAGCTTGTGAGCGCGGCATATCTTGATAAGCTTACGCTTGAAAAGTGTGAGGAGTGGGCTTTTCAGTGGCCAGAAAATACTTATGTTGCAATAGATGATGGGAAGGTCGCCGGATTTGTGTGCTGCTTTGGGCATGGAGATGATGAGCCTGATGTGGGCGAAGTCAATGCAATCTATGTCCTTTCAGAATATTATGGCAAGGGCGTAGCGCAGCAGCTGATGGACACCGCTTTGGATAAACTAAAAGATTATTCAAGGAAAGAATTGTGGGTATTAAAGGACAATCCTCGGGCGATAGCTTTTTATAAAAAATACGGATTTCATGAAGATGGCACTGAGAAATACTTAAAGAGCCTCGAAGATACTGAGATCCGGATGATCAAAGAATAAAACTACAGGAGAATTACTAGAGAATGTTACTTACAAAAAATATTGAGACACCAAGACTTATAATACAGTCCTGGAGAAAAACTGACACTGATTTTACGCTGGCACTTTGGGGAGATGCAGAGAATGGAAAGTATATGTCTGATCCTTCCTCAGAGAATCAGGATGAAGGCTACCGCAAGGCCGTAGCTGAGATGGAGGATAGTCCTGATGGATATTATCTGATAGCTATTTTGAAAGAGGATGGCAGCCGTGTCGGTACCTGCTGTGCTTTTCCCGAAAATGAGAATTATGACATCGGTTACTGCATATCTAAAGACCACTGGAAAGAAGGGCTTGGAACCGAAATGATAGGTGCGCTGATAGAATGGATCAGGGCAGCAAGTGGCAAGTCTGTTACCGGTGAAGTGGCAGATTTAAATCTTGCCTCTGTCGCACTTCTTCGTAAACTTGGTTTTTCAGAAGATAAGAAAACACGATACAAAAAGTATGGAGAAGAGACATACTTTGATGCTCATTACTATAAGCTGGATTTAGAGTGAGCTTGCGGTTAAGAAATATCCGTGCATAAACTCACTTAATAAGTGAAACGAGTGGTATAGCGTGCTCCAATATGTAATATATAGTCAGGTAAAGGAGGCTATGAAAATGAATAAGTTTATTGCATATTGCGGTTTAGATTGTGAAGCCTGTGAGGCTCGTATTGCTACTGTTAACAATGATGATGATCTGCGAGCAAAAGTCGCAAAGGAGTGGACAGAACTGAATCAGGTTGAGATTACTCCTGAGATGATTAATTGCGTGGGCTGTCGCATTGATGGTGTGAAGACTCCGTTCTGTGATTCGCTTTGCCAGATCAGACAATGCGGTATGAAGAATGGATTCGAAACCTGCAGGGATTGTCAGAACGTGAAGAGCTGCGATAAAGTTGCAGCAATCATCGGAAATAACGAAGAAGCTCGTAGCAATTTGAATGCTTAGCGACTATAATTAATTAAATATTTAAAGGGAGGCATGACTATGAAAGTACTGATCATTAACGGAAGTCCCAGAGTGGGTGGCAACACATCTATTGCAATTAACGAGATGGTGAAGGTATTTGATTCTGAGGGCGTTGAAACAGAAGTTGTACAGGTCGGCAACAAAGATATCAGAGGCTGCATAGCATGTTCTTCATGTAAGACGAGCGGAAAATGTGTCTTTGATGACATTGTTAATGAGCTTGCACCTAAGTTTGAGGCTGCAGACGGTCTTGTTGTGGCATCTCCTGTATATTATGCCGCTGCAAATGGCACGCTTGTATCCTGTCTCGACAGATTGTTTTACAGTACCGGCTTTGACAGAACCATGAAAGTCGGCGCAAGCATAGCTGTTGCCCGCAGGGGTGGATGTTCCGCTACATTTGACCAGCTGAATAAGTATTTTATGAACTGCGGAATGGCTGTTGCAACAAGCCAATACTGGAATAGTGTTCATGGAAGAGATAAGGGCGAAGCAGAGCAGGATCTTGAAGGTCTTCAGACCATGCGTACTCTTGCAAGGAATATGACTTTCCTTATGAAGAGCATTGCTCTTGGAAAAGAGAAGTATGGACTTCCTGAGACAGAAGAACGCCAGTGGACACATTTTATTGGATAAGTGAGCGATTAGGTTATGATCTGATACTTTGTCATGTTTTCCTTCACCGCCTTTAGTACGTTATGTTCAAAGAGAAATCTTTTATACGTTTACGCCGGTTTCTTCGTCAGATACAGCACATATGTATCCCTAAACTCGACTTTATCTCCACCCGAAAGCGCCGCACTCCGAAGTTCTTCGAAAAACTTCGTTTTATATGGCTCCGGGATTAAAATGTGATCGCTGTGCGTCCCACAATACATCACATATTCATCCGCAGAAAAAACGCGTTTTCCATAGAAATCATGGCGAGTCAGATCTACATAGCCATAGTCGGTCGCATGAAGATAGTCAAATGGCTCCTTCATGTTCTTGTATTCCGTCACTGGCTTATAATATAAGTCGTAAACCTTCTGGATATTGCTGTACAGCTCCTCATTTGGTGTCTTATAATCACCGATCAGAAACATCATCGCCAACGTTCCACCTGGCTTTAACAGTTCAAACGTCTTGGAAAAAGCGACTTTCTCCGGAATCCACTGGATCGTCGCAGCAGAATATATCACATCAAACCGCTGTCCCCCGAAATCGTGCGTAATAAAGTCATCGTTTACGATATGGAAATTCGGTCTTGTGCCGTATTTTTCTTTCATCTTCTCATAGAGATGCTCTCCGAGCTCGATAGCATTATAATCGCAGCCTGTACCAAGAATGGGATCCGTCGCCTGGCCGGTTCCCGGGCCGATTTCCAACACCTTCGTTTGAGCTACGATGCCGGCTTCCTTGATGAAATATTCAAAAAGTTCTGGGCTATAACGAGGTCTGAACTTATCAAACTGCTCCGGAATTGTGTCAAACACCTTACGATATTCCATTGGCTTCTTCCTCATCGCGCTATATTTTTCATCCTGTCCCAAAATTGTATATCCTTAACCATTTATCTCGCAAGATATTGCTATGTTTGTATATTAAGTATAGATTGTTGAGACCATGAATGATTTCTCAACCTTCTCCCCATTCTTTTTTCAAGATAGCATACTGATAGGTGTTCTCATAATGCGGCGTTCCATCAGGGTTGTTTACAAAGCAGATAAACTCCTTGAAAAGACCTTCCTGCCTCATACCAAGCTTCTCACAAAGATGCTGGCTTGCTTTGTTGTAGTCCTCAGTATATGTATAAATACGCCGTGCACCTTTATCCTTGAAAAGATAATCAAAAAAAGCGTAAGCTGCTTCATACGCATAACCTGTGCCATGATAAGCTTTATTCAGCATCCAGCATGGGCTGAACGTATCCATCTCTGTACTTGCACCATGCTCATCAGCAGGCTCAGGATAAGCATCTATCTCACCTATAACTTTCCCTGATTCCTTAAGAACTATGGCAAAATAGTACTCTGTCTCAGAAGATCTTTTTATAACCTCTTGTCTAGCTTCTTCAATGGTATTCAGTCTCATATCGGCAAAGCAGTTAACTGCCGGTTCTTTCAGATATTCAAATACATCCTCTGCATCGCTCTCCTGAAAAGGGCGAAGAATCAATCGTTCTGTTTCTATTTTCATTTTATTATCCTTCATAAAATGGACATCTGTCCTTAATACACTGCTGATTCTGTGCTGAGAACTCACAAGTTTGCTCTTCGTATTCGAGATGAACACCATAGTGCTGATTAACATACAATATCCCATGTTTAAAAGCTATCATGGCATCTCTTTTACAGCACCTGGGTCCATTAATCCTTCCAAGTTCTACTATCGCGCTTGAAGTAAATGCCATATTCCGTCCAGAATATGATGTTCAGGCCCGTGGATGCTGATGTAATCCTTTTTTGCAATTTTTTTAAACATGTTTCGTTAAGAAATTTTCATTCCAATCTTAAGGTTTCTGAGCATACCCTTGCCATATATTCAGGAGATTCTTTCATACCGTTTTTTATCCATGTCAGCGACACTTCCCATAAGCCGGCAGCAATACCTCTGGCAATGTATTCATGTTGGGAAGCGTATTCGCTGTCTGAGGCAATACACAAGGCATTATAGAACATATCCGTAAAAGAAATATTTGAATTACGGATAAGTACACACATGTCTTTATCGGAGTGCAGTCTTGAAAACACCTTTAAAAACCACTCATATGTGTTACTTTTCTGCAACACTCCTGTTAGAGAAGCGCTGAGCTCGTCAGTTATGTTTTTTGTAATGTCCTGAATGATAGCCTCTTTTGAAGGATAATTTCTGTAGACAGAAGCTCTTGAAGCTCCTGATTTTTTTATTATCATGGTCATATTTATATCTTTGTACGGATGCTCTTTCATCAATCCGATCAGCGCTTCACAGATGCATTCTTTAGTAATTCTGTTGGACTCCTTATTTGACATTCTTCGTATATTCCTTTTTTCAAGCTCTGTGGACATTTTAGCCTCCATTTGTATTGTCACGACATTTTGTAAAATTGTGTATCAAATACGCACAACATATTGTTCGACATTTGTATAGATGATATAAATGTATTATCAGACAGATGTTTTGTCAATATACATAAAAATACTGGGAGACGATATGAACACATTTACAAATATTTCACATGCAGCGCAAAGACAAGCTTTTAGTGTCCTGATAGACAAATTCCTTGGCCATCTTGATAAGACTGATGACCGCACCAGAACATACTTAAAGCTCGTAGATGAAGCAGAACGCTTTTGGGGAAAGAAGGCTGCTGATCCTGAAAAACTGGAAGCTGTTAGACGTGCATTTAAGGATCCGGATAACCGCTGGGTAAACTTTATAAACAGAGTAGTGGATGAAACTGATCCGCATGTAGCCAAAATGACCATGCTCAATCTGGGGTACGAGGCTTTCTTCAGGGGAACAAGGACTATACGGAAGAACAGGGAAAAATACGGCTGTAACATACCGTGGCTTATACTTTTTGATCCTACTTCTGCCTGCAACATGCACTGTGAGGGATGCTGGTCAGGCACTTATGGACCAAAGAACAATTTGTCTTTTGCCGATATGGATAAGATAGTAACTCAGGGAAAAGAGCTGGGCGTGTATCTCTATATGATGACAGGTGGAGAGCCCCTTGTCAGGAAGGCAGATATACTTAAGCTTGCAGAAAAGCATAATGATGTGCAGTTCGGAATATATAGTAATTCAACTCTTGTGGATGATGATTTTTGTAAAGAGGTTGTACGGCTGGGAAATATTACATTCATGCTTTCCATAGAGGGGACACCTGAAACTAATGATGCAAGAAGAGGAATCGGTCATTATGATGCAGTGATGAATGCAATGTCTCTTTTCAAAAAATACGGAATTCTCTTTGGTACATCTATTTGCTATACAAGAAATAATATTGAAGCCGTGACAAATCCTGAATTTATAAAGTATATTGCAGAAAAAGGCGCGAGATTTGGCTTTTTCTTCCACTATATGCCGGTTGGAAATAATGCGGTACCGGAGCTGATGCCTACCGTAGAGCAGAGAAAGCTGATGATAGAACGTATCAGATGGATTCGCTCAAACGAATGTGATACAGGCTTCTTTCCGATGGATTTTCAGAATGACGGAGAAGCTGTAGGTGGATGTATTGCAGGTGGAAGGAATTATTTCCATATTAACTCAAGCGGAGATGCAGAACCTTGCGTTTTCATCCATTTTTCAAACACTAATATTCATGACAATTCTATTTTGGAAATGCTAAAGAGTCCGCTTTTCATGGAATATCATAAGGGACAGCCCTTTAATAAAAATCACTTAAGACCGTGTCCGATGCTCGAAAACCCAAAACTTCTAAGGGAGATGGTTGAAAGATCAAAAGCACATGGCACAAATGAAGAATCGGAGGAGAGTGTAGAGCATTTATGTGCAAAGTGTGATGACTATGCTCTCAAGTGGGCCCCTATTGCCGATGAGATTTGGAAATCGCAGCCACATCAAAAAAAGAAGTATGAAAATTATGCACCGGCTAATAGGATAGAAAATGATAATCTTATGAGATTTGAAGAGAAGAAAACAGGGCTTGCCAAAGATTTCAAAAAACATGCATGATTATAGAATTGCGAATGCTTTCTGATATAATAGAAACAGCTTAACCAAGCCATTTCTGGAGGTGTTTATGAAGGATTTCCGCATTGAATTTACTAATGAAAGAATCATCCCATCCGGTGGTCTCGCTGTAGTAGGAGCTATCCTTGGAAAAAGCGATTTTGTCAAAAGGTTTAATCGAATGGATGTTACACCTAACCGCTCGCAGCATCAGATCAAGAATGGAGATATTCTTCTTACATATACTGGCATGCAGTGTATGGGAAAGCCACAGTTTGAGGCTGTCCATGCTCATTCCAGCTGCAACTAGAATGAACAACTTTTGATTATCATATGACAAATCCCATTCGAAATGCAACATTACGGAACAAACAGTCAGATATGTGCATCCACTGTCAAGCAAACAACATCAAGCACCACCTTGATAATTCATGTCACCATTGCGGTGCATCCGCATAAATACTGCATTTGTGCTGGCTTGGTTTATATATTTCTGCAACAACTTGTTGCAGTTTTTGAGACTACCATACTTGTTTTATCCTCTTTGATTTCATAGCGATTATTTCTTTTTCCTGTATCGTCTGTTGCTGGTAGAACCGGTCGTTTCTATCTCATCAGCCATCTCTGATAGGATTGCTCTGGTTCTTGATTGGCTAAGTCCAATAGCTTCAGCAATCTCAGCTGATGAAGCATCATTAACTGTCTCCAAGAATTCCTTTATCTTATCCCGGGTTTCGCTTGTTTTGTTTCTAGTTTGACTATTCACTTGATTATCCGCTTGTTCGCTTGTTCGCTTGTTCGCTTGTTCGACTGTCCGCTTGTTCGCTTGTTCGACTGCTTCCGCTGTATTCAATCTATAAACGGTAACCTTAATTCCATCACCGAATTCTTCAAAAACTGGCTCTTGCAGACCATACTGCTTACATGACTTGATAATTCTGGGAATGCCGGTTCCCCATGCTTCAACTATGTGCATGTATTGGAACATATCAGCGATTGCCTGGTTTCTGCATTTGGATCTTCCGGTTTTCATGGTTGCAATATCCATTCCGCCATAGAGCATTCCTGGTGATACAACCTCGATTCTGTCATCGAAAATGGAAATCTGAATCTTGGATTCGACTAAATAGCTTCGATGAATAACAGCATTGGCTACCATTTCTCTTATTGACTTTATTGGAAGCTCATATACGTCTTTACTGTAGAGGCCATCAACTTTAGCGCCGATGTTAATATGCTTTAGGATAAACTGGAATGCATCAGACAACTGCTCATAAATAGGACCTTCAAACTCTTTTTTGTCTATAAAAAGATCTCTATCATTTCCTTTAAACAGGGCACACTGTATCTTGGCAAAACGAGAGTGATTATCTGTCATCAAAGAAAATGCGTGTGTGGGTGCTAAATCCCGTCCACTCCGACAGAGAAATCCCATGTCCTCGAGCTTGCCAATGGTCATGTCTTTGACAGCTAATTTTTCATCCTCTGTTTCACAATTTGAAAGCGCAATCTCTTTTACCACGCGGCATAACTCGAGAGCCTTATTCTCATCATAATCAACGCCAATTTCCTGCATTGAGTCATATGACAAGCTAGCCCCTTCAATCTCAAGTTCTTTTAACGTAACAGGATCTGCCGGTCTGCTGGTTCCGTTAACCCTTACATATGAAGTATCTTCTTTTGTTTTGTTAGCCAGATAGTATGGCCTATGTTTCCCCGGAAAGACCTCAACAACAAGAACTGTCTTACCTTCCACTGTTTGGGGATAAATGTCAGTCTCAATAAGCGGTGTACACGAATCTGAAATCATCGATGAAATTGAATCAGAGAGCTTAAACGGGCTCTGGTCCCCAATACCTACAACCTCTTTTGACTCATCGACAATTCCGATTATGCTCTTTCCGCCACTTGTATTAGCAAAAGCGATAATATCCTTTAAAAACTTCTCATGTTTTGAAGGGATTTCTTGCTTGAATTCTATTTTTTTATCTTCTCCAAAGTACTCTTTAGATACCATAGATAAATCTCCTCTGTTCCAGTCATATCATCCAGCATGAATTCTCCAACAAGTTGTTGGAGAAATACAACTCTATAGATTTCTGAAGCAAGTTGCTTCAGTTTTTACTTTTCTCCATTGCTTCCCATTCTGCCTTCATCAGTTCCAGCATCCGCTTCCTCTGCTCGTCTTCCGGAATATCAGAATGATCAACCTTAGTAATAGGGATATCGCGCATAGTCTCGATAAAGTATTGCTTCTCACGCTCATAGCTTTCCTGTGATCGCTCAAATCTGCGCAATTCACTTGTAAGCTTATAAGCCTTTTCTATAGCTGCGCATAAATCCTGATTCAAAGTCGCCTTCGGATCATGGAAAACTTCGTTGTGATAGACTTTTAATTCGATCCAATTTCGGTTCTCATCATCAGTAGCATCTTTCTCCTCTATGTCTACACGATCATGGACTGTGGTCTTTATTGAGAATTCTTCTGTTTCATACAGCTCCAGGAAACATGACAAAACATCGCCTACGCTGCCCAGATGGAAAGTCTCGTCCCGTCCGCATAGCCAATCCATTGAAATACCGCACTTATCAGCAATATTTATGATTGCATCAACAGTAGGCTTAATCTTTCCGCTTTCGTAGGATGACAATGTAGGCTGGGGAATGCCTAATTCAACGGCAAAATCCTTTTGCGATTTATTTCCCTGCAAAGAACGTAACGTTTTGAGACGTTCACCAAATAGATTATCTTTATCAGCCATGGTCGTGCTCCTTTCTTAATACAAGATATATTTTATCATATTTCACGAAAGAAACATATTATTTATATAAATATAGCATATACTAATACTAACACATTAAGATATAAAGTGGGAGGACAAACGCAAACACATAGTATTTGAAAATGAAAACGGAGATAAGGTCCGTGACAGCAAGATTGAAAAGACCTTTTCAGGTCTTCGCGTGAACAAGGAGGACGATGCAAAGATCGTTATTGGATGCGAATTCAAAACCAGTGAAATTGTATCAATCACAAAACTAAACCTCCGCAAGATAAAATGCTTTGCGGAGGTTTGGTAAATATAGGGTAATCAAGTGAAAAACAGGTCTTTATCAGTGTATGATAAGGCCTGTTTTTGTTTTGTGTTATTTTTTCATTATGAATTAGGGGTGATGGAATCATCTAAGTGGAGGAGGAATATATGTCTCTTAATGAAACAGATAAGTTTGAAAGTGATTACGCCATAATTGAATACATCGAAAAAGATAATGTGGTTTTTCATGTATGGAAAAAAGAGGCTCATTTTGATGACTATCGAAAGCCGGTTATGGCATCTCTTGAAATGCTCAGGACGCACAAAGGAAGCGTTTTCATTGTCGATGCAAGAAATGGATTCGAAGATGTGAAGGAAGACGTTGAGTGGGGATTCACATATTTTCTTCCGGAGCTTAAGAGAACCGGATGCGAGATTTGGGGATTTATTCTACCTGAGATTTCTGATATTGAAGGTGAAATAGACCTTTGGACCAACGAGATTGAGAAGAACTTTAGGGTTATAAGAGCGGAGAAATATGAGGATGTTTTAAAACAAATCTAAAGCCACTGTTGATATTCAGGTGGCAATAAATAAGAGGCTTAGAAAAATCGCATTTGTAGGCGTGGGCAATAACGGAATTCTATTAGGTAGTTGAAGTGACAGGGTTTGAACCTGCGGTCTCCGCTTCGCTCCGGTCGTTGCTAAACGCTCGTCCCCCGGACGAGCAGCAACTCTGCGTCCCGAACTCTCATTTTTGTTTATCCTATAGTAGTCTTTGAAGCCTTACTAATCCCAATAAACCCGCATGGTTCTGCATTTTGAGCAAAATGCTTCAATTCGCCAAATATTATCTGCATCATAATTCATGCTGATTTTTGGGAACGTTTTTGGGAACAAAACAATCTTGGGCAAGTATAAGATTACCCTCCAAATAGTATAGACTTACACCAAATATTCTGGACTATTTGTCATTCCTATCGACCTATTTCTTGCGAAAAAATCATATTTCTTTTCTACAAATAGGGCAACGATTTCCATTAAGCTTTGTTCTTTCCTTTATAACAGCTTCCCATTCATGCCCTTTACAACATTTCCAGAAAATACGCTTATGACTACCCCAAGTAACCATATCAGGCTTTAATTCACCATTCTTCATGGAATCCCATTCATCTAATATATATTCTTTATCATTTTGTTTACACCATGTTTCTAAGTCATTTACGCCTTTAATTGCCTTTTTGTTAGTACCAGAACAAAATGGGCAACCATGGTTATATGTTCTACTTTTTATAACAGCTTCCCACTCATGCCCTTGTGAACATTTCCACCATGCCTTTATGTGACTGCCATAAGTAACAGATTGAGGCGTTATATCCTTATTCTTTTCATAATTCCATTCATCGCAAAGACTAGAATTATTCATAGAGCACCATTCTGCTAATGACACCTTATTTCGCTTAACATGGTTTCCTGTATTACATATGGGACATCCAGTACCATTTACACGATTATATACAGTAGCATCCCAACAATGTCCCTTTTTGCATTTCCAATGCATTTTTTCTTTGTACGTTTTAGGTATATCTGACGGTTTTACATTGTTCTTCTCATAGTCCCACTCGTCTAATAGTTTTGGATTATTATTTTTACACCATGATTCAAAATCATTGTCACCGACTATTACTCTTTGTCCAGCGCAATATGGGCATCCCAGTTTATGTACGCCGCGTGTATTTATCGAAGCCAACCAAGAATGCCCCAGCTTACATCTCCACCATACTTTTTTCCTATTTCTAGCAGAAAAAGCATCTGGTGTTATACCTTCGTTTTTCTCAACATCCCATTCCTCTATTAATTCTGGGAATACACTAGCTACACTGTTTTCTTTAAGGACATTCATATAATATGCCCTAATAGACAACTCATCTGCATTCATATCAATATTCGGAATACTAGTATGTCCTGTGATTGAATTTATTAGCCTGAATAATTCTGAAATCGCCCACTCAAATTCTGTTGTGACATACTTTCCATTCATTGCAATAAATTCAATAATATATTGCCCATCTTCTTCCCGTACTAAAGTAATGTCTCGTGTTTCCCTTAGTCTAACTAGTATTACTCCTTCCGAGATAAGCACTTTTGTCTTTTCTTTGTCTTGTTTTTCTTGTCTCTTGCCAGCATGCCACAAAGAGCCATCATATTCTATCGCAATTTTATACTGAGGAATAAAAACATCAACTTCTTTTCCCTTTATGCGATATCGCTGCAAAATTTCATACTCTTGCCTTAAATAGAATGCTACCGCTTGCTCTGGAAATGAAGTCTGAGTTCTCGCACAAATTGGGCAATTAGTTTTTGAGCCTTCTGATCTATTATGAATTTGTGTTTTCCATTCATGATTCTTGCTACATTTCCACCATACATATTTTCCACTTCCAAAAGTGACCTCAGAGGGTAAAAAATCATTTCTTTCATAATTCCATTCCGTCAAAAGATTCTCTCGTTCATTTCTTTTACACCATGATTCAAAATCATTAAAACCTATAAGAATTCTTTTTGGTGGGTTGCTACAGTATGGGCATCCAGCGCTTATATCCATACTATTTCTTCCTTGCCTCACTGTTATTCTACTTGAAATAGCCGAATCCCACTCATGCCCACATTTACCTCTCCACCAATATTTCTTACCAGCTCCACCTTGAAGTATATCTCTTGGCTTTAATCCATTATTCTTTTCATAGTTCCATTCATCTAGCAAATCCTTTCTACCATTTGTTTTGCACCATGTTTCAAAATCGTTATATCCAACCAATAATTTCCTTCCGGAACAAAATGGACAGCCTCTGCTATTAACTGTTCTATTGCCTACAGTTGCCTCATACTTGTGTCCTTTCTCGCAAATCCATCCAAATTTGATGTTTGAAGTAGGCATAACTTTATTAGGAGTAGAAATGTCTTCACCAAATTTGTTTTTCTTATCACTATTGGCTACATAATCCCACTCTTTTAGCAAGTCTTCTCTATCATTGTTTTTGCACCATGTTTCTAGATCATTTTCTCCGACAATTATTTTTGCCATAACTCAAACGCCTTCTCCAAATTGATGTGAAATAGTCTTCTAATTAATTATATAAAAAATGATCCATAAAGCCACTAATAGCTATCAACCATAACAATAACAAATAAACACAAATGGATTTGATCAGAAACGTAAGAACCAATAAAAGAATAGTTTAATTGAAAATGGAAGTACATGTAACTTGTAATAATACTAGTATTCCCTGTCCTCCATCTACATTTTATCACGATTCACCAAAATTACACGTCTTGAAGTAAAAGTAAAAAAAGAACAAATATAAGCTTGATAGATAATTTAGATATTCAAAGCAGAACTGGCAGAGGTGCAATATATAATGCAGGATGAATGAGATGATATAAGTTCTGACGTGTTGAATAGGAATCATAGGGAGTGATTATTCATGAGTCATTCATGGGAAGAAAACTATGCCGCTTTAAATGAATATTTCGATTTTTATGGCAATACACGCATTGAGCAAGGAAAAAAATACAAAGGGTACGCATTAGGCGCATTTGTAGGAAGCTGCCGTATGGATTACAAAAAAGATATGCTTTTGAAAATAGGATTTGCTTTTGATCTTTATGGTGATGACTGGGATAAAGCATATTCAATTGCAGAAGAATACTATGCAGAATATGGAGATTTACTAATAAAACAACGTGATGTATATAAGGAATTTAGATTGGGGCAGTGGATTAGTAATCAGAGGTCGGCATATAGTAGAAATACTAGAAAGATTACCCAAGACACATAAATATATTTTTTTGAAATGAAGTTATAGGAGGTTTTGTTATAGCTAAAAGACCAAATGCAGCAAATATAACCAGAAGGCCTTGCTCAGCTAGGCGGAGGATCAAAAAGAGAAGGTGGCGGTGGAATGATGAGCGGACTACAAAATGTATTCACAAAAGGCGTTTTATACGGCAATAAACTTGGCCTTGAAGGTACCGACGTGACTGAGGCATTAGATGAATTTACTAAACACTATATAGAAAAAAAATAACCATTCTAAAATGTGCGTATATCCATAGATATACGCACTCTCAGTTTTGTTTATATTTTTTTGATATCCTTGTCAATAAAGTGTTGTTTCATTTGTAATTGAGGAAACATAACCATCTTCAAAATAGATATATCTGTTTTTAGGATAAATCCATTGTTCAAATGTCCCCCATGTATATTCATGCGTTACTATTTTTTTTGGTTCTCCCCAAGATGATGCAAGGATTTGTTCGTGTGTCATTCCTAAACGAGGTTCTTCTTTTCGTTCTGCTAATTCTTTTTCTTTTGCTGAGCGTTCTGCTGCTTCACGATACCATTCGTGGTACTGATTCTTTATTTGGCCATACTCTTTACTATTATTTAATTCATGATCGCCATGAAAAAATGGTTCTGCCCCACTCGAAATATAGAATTTATTTCCGTCTTTCGTAGAAATATTTGCGATAACAGAATTCTCGCTATTCTTCAATTTATAAATAACCGTCGGATAATACCATTCTTTGGACGCATATTCATCTATTTCTACCGAGTAGTCTATTTCATATTTATATTGTCCTTCCACAATTCCTTTTTCTGTATTATAATCATCACTTAAATAAACATATTCATCATCAACAAAAATCTCAAGAGGATCATCTACCCTCGACAGTTCTTCATTAGATGATGGTGTGATTCCAAAGTAATACCAAGTATAATTCCTTAATTGATTGATATAATCACATACTTTTTTATCTGATTCGTATGTATTTTCACTGCTTACTGCTGAAACGTCAAAATACTCTTTGGCTACATCGTACTTTTTTTCTTCAAAAAACTTGTGTCCTTCTTCAGCGCAAATATTTTTACAATCATTAATATAGCCCCATATTTCCTCCTTTCTATCTACTAGAAAGGCGTTTTTTTGAAGCCAATATAAGTTCCAATATGCGTCTATGTATTCTTCATTATTATAAAGATTTATAGCATTATTGACCTCTGCATTAAGTCTCTCTATTTCATCTTCTTTGGCTTGGGCAGATTCCTCCTCACTTATTTCGACATTATCCACCATTTCAGAACTATCAGATGAATCGACTGGGGGGGCTTCCAATTCTTCACTTTCTGGTTTTTCCTCACTTATATCAGTTTGACTATTAACTTCACTACTATCTAATGAACTGTAAGAATTAGAACTATTATCATGACATCCTATTATAGTGATACTAATGAATAAAAAGACCAGACTAGAAATTAGTGGTTTCATTTAACCCACCCCTTTCACATTATTTGCACTGAATTAGTTGTATTCTCAAATTTTAGATAACAAATATTTTTGATGTATCAATAATTATACCATTCATAGTTTATGCGAAATGTTAAATTACGATAAATACATTGATTGCATAATAATATAGGTTTTTTCATGGGTACCTTATTTTTGAAACCTTATTTTATTTTAAAAGTGAAAAAGCGAGTTTAGTTATAAAAATCCCAACAATGGGAAATGGTGTCAAAAAGAAGTCGCTACTAATCTTGAAGAAAAAGGCAATAAACGTAAAGCTGAAGCTATGATAGATGAGGCTATACAAAAATACTCTTACTTAAAGTTACGTTCACCATTAGTAGCACCTGAAGTAAAAGATGATGTTCTTATAACTGATTACTTATCTTATTGGCTAGAAATAAAGAAATCCGAATTACGCACTACTGCTTTTGAGGCTTATTCCTACAAAATCAAAACCATAAACCGCTATTTTATGCAATCTAATTATAGGGTTATAGATATTACCCCACAAGTGATTGATTGTTTTGTAAGATATATGCTTAAATACGGCAAGGTTGACAAAAGAACTGGAAAGAAAAGCGGATTAGCAGTTCGTACTGTTAGAGATTTCAGAAACATCCTCTCCGCAGCTATGACACAGGCATGTATAGATGGTCTAATTACACGTAATCCAGTTACTGGAATTCATGTCCATGGTAAGAAGAATAAAGACTATGAAGAAGAGATGCTCTTTCTTACTGAAGAAGAGATTAATGACCTTTTGCAGTTTATATCAGAGAACGAGCGCTGGCTGCTGCCTATAGCATTCTTTGGAGTCTATTATGGATTAAGGCGTTCCGAAATCTTGGGACTCAAATGGAGTGCTATAGACTTCGAGAAAAAGACGGTCAGAATTGTTCACACAGTTGTTGAAGGAAAATCCCTTTCTAAGTCTGATACCACAAAAACCATTTCAGGAATGCGAACATTAAATCTATTTCCCACAGCAGAAAAATGCCTTTCTGAAATGCGTGATAAACAAGCAAAGGACAAGGAATTCTTTGGGAACTGTTATAAAAACAAAGAGAATTACATCTTTGTCAATGATGAAGGAATGCTCTATCGTCCAGATTATGTGACCAAACAGTTTAGCAAGATTACAAAAGAGTTTGGTCGTCCTGAAATCACATTACACAAATTAAGGCATTCCTGTGCTTCTTTGCTTATCAACAAAGGATGGGATGTAAAGAAATTACAGTATTGGTTAGGTCATTCCGATACACAGACTACGCTTAATGTTTATAGCCACTTCAATAAGAAAAGGCTTAATGAAAGTATCAATGATCTGACGGAGATTTCAAAGAATGCGGATAAACTTTTTGGGAACGTTTTTGGGAACGAAGATGTTTGCTAAAATCCTAGAAATAAAAAGAAACTCAAAACCCGCATAAAATAAGGAGTTCTGAGTTTCAAACCTAGTCGAAGTGACAGGATTTGAACCTGCGGTCTCCGCTCCGCTCCGGTCGTTGCTAAACGCTCGTCCCCCGGACGAGCAGCAACTCTGCGTCCCTCACGGGCGTACAGGACGCTACAAGTAGCAGGTTCAAGTTCAGTGATTTCAAAGAAAAATAGCTTGGTACAAACTGTACCAAGCTATTTTTAGTCGAAGTGACAGGATTTGAACCTGCGACCTCTGCGTCCCGAACGCAGCGCTCTACCAAACTGAGCCACACTTCGCTATATGTAAAGCGGAAGTCATAAGACTTTCGCAGCACACATGATAATACAATAAAATGATGTGAGATGTCAATAGGGACGGAGGATTTTTGGGAGATAATGGGTGTAAGAAACGGCGGCTGTATGCTATATTAATTTTGTATGCAGTTAATTTTTGAGAAGGTGGCAGTGTGGAAACTGTGAGTAAATCTGTGGATGTAACGGTAATTGGTGCAGCGGTGATGGACGTTCTGGCAGGGGCAGTAGGGCCGGAGGTTTTCGAGATTGGTTCTGTACCGATGGATTATATACAGACGACCTTTGGGGGCGATGCGCTTAATGAAGCGGTGGTTTTGGCAAGGCTTGGGAAGAAGTCGGAGCTTATAACCAGGCTTGGATGTGATGATGCAGGGAAGCGAACGGCTCAGTTTTTAGCTGAAAACGGAGTAGTCACAGAGCATATTAAGATTTCGGATGAATATCCCTCATCTGTAAACATTGTCCTTGTGGATAAGGCAGGAGAGAGGTATTTTCTGACTGATCCAAAGAGCTGTCTAAGGAAGCTTTCCGAGGAGGATATTACACCGTGCATTGATCAGATGGCAGATATTGTCAGCTTTGCCAGCATTTTCGTATCGCCTCTTCTTGGGATAAATGAGCTTAATAGAGTTTTTTGTCGGATAAAAGAGCAGACTTCAAGTAAAAAGCGAGTACTGTTAACGGATGTCACAAAGCCCAAAAAAGGCGAGACATTAAAAGATATAGCCTGTCTGCTTCCGCATATAGATTACTTCCTTGCAAACGAGGATGAGATTTCTATGCTTACGGGGGATAAGGACGCAGCAGAGAATGCCCGAAGATTTATAGATGAAGGTGCAAGCTGCGTGGTAATAAAGCGCGGAAAAAGAGGTTGCCTTATAAGGACAGCCAATGATATGCTTGAAATTCCTGTTTTTCCCGGATGTAAAGTGGTTGATTCAACGGGAGCGGGAGACAGCTTTGCGGCTGGATTTTTATATGGTCTCTCAGAAGGCTTTTCTCTGGAGCACTGCGGGAAATTTGCCTGTGCCACAGCGTCATGCATAGTTGAGAAGGTAGGCGGATCTGCAGGAATTGAATCGGCAGATGAGCCGATACGCAGATATAGAAGCATGTAACGACATTAGATTAGGCGCAGCTGTCACAAGCTGAAGAAATAGAGTAAATGTTAGTTTCAAAGAAAGAGTAGTAATTATGAGTTCAATAAAGATTTCAGATGCATCAGTAATTCTTAGAAAAGGCGAGGGCCGCACTATTAAGGCAGGCGGCGCCTGGGTTTTTGATAATGAGATAAACAGGGTTGAAGGGACCTTTGAAAACGGAGATATCGTCGAAGTCCATGACCATGACGGATATTTCATGGGATATGGTTTTATAAATACCAATTCCAAGATAAGAGTTCGAATGATGTCCAGAAGAAAAGAGAATCCTGTGACTGAGGATCTGATTGAGACTAGGATCCGCAATGCATGGGAGTACCGCAAGGCTGTTATGAATCCTGAGCTGTACGGATATAAAGATGTGGCAGCAGATAGCGCTTCAGATGCTGAGAAATTGCAGAAGCTTTCATGCCGTCTTGTTTTTGGAGAGGCTGATTTTTTGCCCGGAGTTACCATCGATAAGTTTTCAGACGTGCTTGTAATCGAGTCTCTGGCTCTTGGAACAGATAAAATGAAGGATATTATCCTTGATAAATGCAGGAAGGTTCTGTCAGAGGATGGAGTAAATATCCGCGGAATCTATGAGAGAAGTGATGCGAAGGTTCGCGAGCAGGAAGGCCTTGAGAGAACAAAGGGCTTTATTGGTGAACCTTTTGATACCAAGGTTCTTATCGAGGAGAACGGCGTTAAGTATTATGTAGATGTGGAAAATGGCCAGAAGACAGGATTTTTCCTGGATCAGAAAAACAACAGAAGAGCCATTGCGTCTCTTTGCAAAGGTAAAAAGGTTCTGGACTGCTTTACTCATACAGGTTCCTTTGGCCTTAACTGTGCGGCAGCAGGTGCAAGCTCTGTTCTTGCGGTTGATGCATCAGATGTGGGATGTGCGCAGGCTGAGGAGAATGCCAGATTAAACGGTCTTGAGGATATCATCAGATTTCAGTGTGCCGACGTATTTGATCTTTTGCCTGAGCTTGAAGGAAAGGGCGAGAAGTATGATGTTGTCATTCTTGATCCGCCCGCATTTACCAAGTCCAGAGCTTCAATAAAGAAGGCAGTTACAGGCTATCGCGAGATAAATATCCGTGGTATGAAGCTTGTGAAAAACGGAGGCTTCCTTGCAACCTGCTCATGCTCTCACTTCATGGACGAAGAGCTATTTGCAAAGACCATCAGAGAAGCTGCAAGAAGTGCCCACAAGCTGCTCAGGCAGGTGGAATTCAGGCAGCAGGCTGCAGATCACCCAATCCTTTGGTCAAACGATGCTTCCTACTATTTGAAGTTTTATGTTTTCCAGGTTTCAGACGAGATGTGATGCATTGTATAATAAAATAAAAAAGCGAGATACATTATGATACAGGATATTGCACCGAGAGTTTTTCATAATGAATATAAAAAAGAGCTTCCTGGCCCTAACGATATAATTTTTTCGTTTAGGGACAGGAAGCTCTTATGCGTTCTTTTTGAGAGCGGGGAAGTAAGATGCCCCAAATACAGTGAGATCAGCGTGAATGCGGGGAAACTGATTTATCTTTTTGCCATAGATGATACGAGGTTTTTCCTATATCCGGAGGAATGCGAAGAGAGTCCTGAGGATGGCACAGAAAAAATAAAATTCAAATACGAAACTATCAGAGTTTTACGTGGCGCGGATCCCGGGTACCTGTGCTTTGCAGGAATGACAGCGTATCACCTTTATGTCTGGTACAGGGATAACAGGTTTTGCGGCAGATGCGGCCATGAGACTGAGATTTTCGATAAGGAGAGGGCTGTAAAATGTCCTTCCTGCGGGAATGTGATCTATCCCAAGATCTGTCCTGCGGTTATTGTGGGTCTTACAAATGGAGATAAGATCATGATGACCAGATATGCGGGAAGGGAATATAAAGGGAATGCGCTGATTGCAGGCTTTTGTGAGATTGGTGAGACTGCAGAGGATACAGTAAGGCGTGAGGTCATGGAGGAAGTTGGCCTTAAGGTAAATAATATCAGATACTTTGCAAGCCAGCCCTGGGGATTTGATTCAAATCTTTTGCTTGGATTTTTCTGCGAACTTGACGGAGATGAGGATGTTCGCATGGATGAGGATGAACTGGCGAGAGCCGAGTGGGTGCCGAGAGAAGAGATTGGTCAGGAGGCCAGCGATCTGAGTCTCACAGCAACCATGATGATGCATTATAAAAATCATCCTGAGGAATTCTGATACTGTAACTACATACATTGACACTTAGAAAAATACAGGAGGTTAGCATGGAAGAGCAGATGAAAAAAATCGGACGACAGATGGGAATTATTATGGGAATCCTTATGAGTTTTAGCTTGTCATTGGTAGAGACACTGGCATCAGGCAAATTTACGATACCGTCCTTCCTGATAGCCTTTGTACTTAGTGCGGTCATCAGTGTGATTATTGGTTTTGTAGTACCGGTTGGAAAAATAACTGCGGATGTGTGCAGGAAATTCAGACTTGAAAGAGGGAAAATCGGAACACGCGTAGTCGAGAGCCTTATATCTGACCTTATCTATACTCCTATAATCACTCTTGTCATGACAGCATTTTTCTATAAGATGGTCATGATCCAGAGTGGCGGAATGGCGCAGCTTTCCTTTATCCCAATGTTTATTAAGGGAGTCATTATAGGCGTAGTTGTCGCTTTTTTCCTTATCTTCATTTTCCAGCCCATGATACTTGGATATTTAATGAAAAAGAACGCCAAGGAAATTTAAGGAAACTACGCCCGCAGGTTCAATGATTAGAATCCAAGATTGTCATCCACAAGGATTACATGGATTCTTCCTTCGTGTCTTGAATATCTGGTCATAAGGAACTGACAGCAGATGGTGTCGGGAGATTTGCAGTCCATGCACTTTCCTGTTTTAGCGCAGGGAGTAGCAAGGCCGAATCTCTGAGCGTTTATGGGAGCAGCTACATTTCGTGCTCTTTTCATGGCGCTGTCAACATCGGGGCAAACCTTGTTCATGCCTACGATGAAAATGACCTTTTTAGGACCCTGAGCGATGGCTGATACTCTGTTGGCGTTGCCGTCAATGTTGATAAGAATGCCGTCATCGGTCATGGCGTTGGCACTTGATAAAAATACATCTGCGTCGTATGCCGCAAGCATGGCAGCACGCTTATCTTCAGCCTTATCTCTGTCGATGAAGTTATAATCAGGAGTCTGAAGGGCATCAACGAGACCGATCTCGTGAGCACTCATGGCGCCGCCCATGGTTATACTGCTTCCCTTGGGGATGAGCTTAAGAGCCAGCTCCAGCGCTTCTTCTTTTGTTTTGGCATAGTAGCCTGACATGTTTCTTGATTTAAGACCCTCGATAATTTTTGTGGACAGAAGGTCATTTCTCTTTACGATGTTTTCATTCATAGCCATATTCCTCCTACTGTTTACGTGATGCAATAAAATTAGTTTCCGTTATCTATAAATATATCATCACAGCTGTAGTGATTACCATAAGAAAATACGGTGCGTGTAAAGAAGGTCTCTAGTGGCCTTCTTTTTTATTGCAAAGTTTATTTTACATTTTTTGCAAAGTATGCTTGACACATTTTGCAAAGTTTACTATACTGAATTTGCAAAGTTAACTTAGCAAAAACAAAGCGAAAAAATAGAAAGACATCAGAGGGGATCAATGAAAAACAATATTAAGGAACTGCGAAAGGCCAACAAGCTCTCGCAATCAGAGCTGGCTGACATCGTCGGAACCACCAGACAGACCATCACTTCCATAGAGGTTGGGAAGTACACAGCGTCACTGGTTCTGGCCTACAAGATTGCACATCATTTTAACCTGACAATTGAAGAAGTATTCGATTTTGAGAATTTGGAGGATGAGGATTGATTATGGATAAGCGTGTAGAGAAAATGAGAGAGACAATAACAAATAGAAATAAGGCACTTTTAGGAATGATCTGCCTTACAAATGCATTTGGTTTAATTATGAGAAGAGACTCCGTTGTTGCACTGGCTAAAACTCAGGCACAGGGAGATTTCGTACAGGGATTTGTTACAGGAGTTGTGATCGCTATGGATCTTCTTCTTGTGGCACTTCTTGTTAAGAACTATGCAGCACTTAAGGATGAGAAGAAGCTTGCGCGTCTTTACAATGAGATGAATGATGAGCGCGAGATTAAGATAGAAGCTCTTGCAGGCAAGGCTGCTCTTAAATTTGGTACTGTTTTAGCTGCTTTATTATCTATAGTAGTCGCTGTTTTTGTCAGCACAGAAGCAGCACTTTCAATAATTGGCGCTCTGTCAATAATGGCAGTTATTAAGGTTATCAGCAGAGTTTACTACACAAGAACATACACAGGCGAATAATCAGGGAGCATAAGGGCGTTTTATGAAAGAGACCATGACAACCGGGGAAATGGCCAGGATAGCGGGAGTTTCACAAAAGGCACTTCGAATTTATGATGAAAAAGGCCTGCTACGACCAGTTGGATATTCTGAGGGGAATTACAAACTCTATGACAAGAACTCGCTTATGGTGCTGGAAAAGATCATTGCGCTTAAGCATGTGGGCTTTAGTCTTGATGAGATAAAGAGCAATCTTGAAAATGATGGACAGGAATCTATTGAAGAGACTTTAAAAAATCAGCTTCAGCTCATGGAAAAAAGAATATATGAGATGCAAAAAGCCGCTGACTGTATAAAAATAGCATTGGCAAGGCTGGACGAGGATCCTGATTGGGATAATGTTGCAGATACTATCAGGAAGATGGAGATGGCACAGGGACAGGATGAGCGAAGGTGGTATGCATCAAGTCATGCCGCTGACGGCATAGAGTGGTATGTCAAAATATTTGACTCCCTTAAGTTTAGTGAGGGCGATAAGGTTCTGGATCTTGGCTGCAGTTACGGTCTTTTGTGGCGGGAGAACTGGGACAGAATTCCAGAGAACTTCCTTGTGGATGGCGTGGATATTCACGAGAGCTGGGCTGATGACTTTGCTGAGTTTTTGACAGAGCAGAAGGGGACGCTTCCTGCAGGAACTGTGATAAACATGATATTTAGTGATCTTGAGCGAGGGGATACCTGGGATGAGATCGGGAAAAATAGCTACAACAGAATCGTAGTTCATTACCTTCTTACCTATTTTGAGCATCCTGAGGTCATTATTAAGAAGGCGTCAGAAGTTCTGGCACCGGGGGGACTACTTTCATTTACTTATTTCGGTACAGGCATAGAACACGATAATTGGGAAAGATTTTTTGATGAAAACGGTTTTGATAAGACCTGTGTTACCAAAAGAAAAAAGGATCTTATCGGCAGAGAAGAGGATTTTTTGAAGCTGATATCAGACGACTTTTCAAAGGTAGAACGGGTACATCTTCCCTGTCCTCTTTCCTATGATGACTCTGAGCTTTTGTTTGAAAGAATCCTGAAAAAATATCAGGAGGGCAATAAATATCTTCTTTCTGTTAAGGATAAATTGATGGAATGCTTCGACAGAATGATCGAAAAAGACGGCAACATAGTTGTCGATATTGATTCTACTTTTGTTCACTGTTATAAATAAATCCTTTGACAAGGAAATACTCTCACGTTATCATTACTACAATAAATTTTTAAGGAGCACTTATGAAACAGCGTTACATGGTTAACTACATGGAGATGATGTACAGACATATTTGCTTATAGCACAGGTCACTTACACAGCTATAAGCCGATAGGTCTTATCTGTCTGTGTAGGTTTATCATAAGGACGACTATTATGAAAGCACACCGGACGGATACTATTCCAACTGATGTGCTTTTTTATTTCGTATGAAAAGAGGAGGTTTTTGAAAATGTGTATCAATGGAAAAGAACTGGACGAAATCTATCAGAGGCAGTATGCAGGTGGTTTTGAGGAGGGACGCCTTACTTATAGCAAGGCAAATGAAACTGAGTTCATATTAACGATGCATTACATTCATAAATTCATCAAGGAAGGCGCAAGGGTCATTGATATCGGTGCTGGCTGCGGTGCATACACTAAAGATATTTCTGAGGAAGGCTATTTTGTGGATACCATAGACCTTCACGAGGATAATGTTTCGAGAATGAGAGAGCTTTTTAAAGACTCTGAAAATGTAAATGTCTATCAGGGAAATGCCCTTGATCTGCATGAGTTTACGGATGATAGCTATGACCTTGTGCTGCTCATGGGCCCGGTTTATCACCTCCATAAATTTGAGGACAGAGTTGCAGCAATAAAGGAAGCTGCCAGAGTTGCCAAGAAAGGCGCTCCGATTTTTGTTGCCTTTGTACTTCAGGATGCTCCGCTTATTGAGTATATTTTCCAGAGTGAAAATCCTGCGGAGGAGATAAATGAAATCGGTTATATAAGGGAAACTGCTCAGGTTACGGAGAACACCGGATCATCAATTTTTCTTCACACCATAGCTACGATAGATGATTTAACAGACAAGGTATGCGCGAGTCTGTCTGTTACAAAAGGACCACGCTTTGCCCAGGACGGCTTATCTCAGGTTATTCGCGAGGCAGTCAACAATATGTCTGAAGCCTCATATAATGAGTGGATTCAGTATCTTATTGCAACTGCAGAGAGACCTGATCTTATGGGTTATTCCAACCATGTTGTTCAGACCTTTATTAATAACTGATAACTTAATGCCTGTCTAATAAAAAACTAAGCGTGCAATAAAAGATATATTGACTTTGCCCTTGGGGCAGGCTTTATCCTTTCACTAAGGTATAGAAAATAAATGTGAAAGGATACGCTGGTATGAATATTGGGGAATACGTTGAGAGTTACAAAAACGAAGGTGGATACATTAAGACTCTTCGTAAGCATGTAGGACATGCGCCGCTTATCACAATTGGCGTAGGCACCATTATCGAAAATGATAAGGGCGAGATCCTGCTTCAGAAGCGAAAGGACAATGGTATGTGGGGAATTGTCGGCGGCGGAATGGAGCTTGGTGAGAACTTTGAGGAAGTAGCAAGACGGGAAGCCAGAGAAGAAGCCGGGATTGAGCTTGGGGAGCTTAGGCTGCGGGCTATCTGCAATGGACCCGACAGATTTATCACCTATCCAAATGGGGATATCTGCTATACTTCCGCCGTTGTCTTTTGGACAAATGAGTTTTTTGGCGAAATCAAAAATGATCCCGAAGAAGTCTTTGAGCACAGATTTTTCGGAAAAGATGAATTACCTGAAGAAATAAATGGTTTTGATAGGATTTTCATCGATATATGGCAGGAGCCTTCAGATGGCATTGCGATATATGATGGTAAAAAGCTTTCATGGCAGACGGGAGGAAGTATTGCACAGCTGAGCAGATGCTTGAGTTTATAGATATTTGCACAGACAGAATAGTCGATAGAATTAATACTTATAAAGGACTGGAATTGCAGGATATAGCTTAAAGTTTTTCTAGACCTTTTAGCCTGATTTCATCAAGCTCCTCAGCTGTTAAGCAACCCGATTGATACAGCCTGAGATATTCTTTTGAAACGTCTGAATCAAAAATGAGTACATCATCAGAGTTAATGGTAACATCAACTCCGCTGCGATAGAGCTTTGCTATCGGCAAGTACAAAATGATTATGCAGATCTGCCTTGGGAAAGCTTCGAATCTGATCTATGTTTTCGCTTTTTAGCGCTTCTATAAATGTCATAAGTGCGGAAATCTCCTTGATTTTCGTAATTTCTCTTGATGAATAGCATGTACCCTCGAAAAGGTTGACAGATATAAATACAGGTAATATATTCAAGTTAGAGCATAAAATGTGCTTATCCATAATATTACAAAAAGAGGAGCTTTATGTTAAGCGTGGTGAATTAATTTCATTGCAATACGGCTACATGATATTGCAATGGGCACAGGATTCAATGAATCAATATTTGTGGGTTAGTGGTTTGTATCACTGGCTTATTAGATTACGCTTAATAATATTATGGTAAAGAAGCCGCATTTTATGAGGTTGTTTTTTGATATGTGTAAATTTAGGACCATGATATCTTTGCGTAAGATATCATGGTTTTTCTTTTGTCAAAAACAATACTAGTGCAGAATTTTGAGGATGAAATCCTTTTATGACGAAAGGGAGAATAAGAATGTTAGAAAACTTAATTATAAGAGCAGAAGAACCTGCTGATTACAAAAATACAGAACTGATGACCATGCGCAGCTTTTTCAATAAATACAGGCCGGCAGCAGACGAGCATTTTCTTATAAGGATAATAAGAGAATCGGAAGATTACATTCCGGAAATAAGCAGGATTGCTGAATGGAACGGACGCATTGTAGGAGCTGTGTATTACACAAAGGCATGGATAGTGGATGGGGATGTGACTCATGACATAGTCACCTTCGGACCGCTGGCGGTTGAGCCCACCCTGGAGGGAAACGACATAGGCGGAGCACTTATGCGTGAAACCATAAAGCTTGCTAAAGAAGCAGGTTATGCGGGAATCGCTTTAATGGGAGAGCCCAATTACTATCCACGGTTTGGATTTGAACGGGGCTCAAAGTATGGAATCACTGATGAGCAGGGTAACAGTTTTGATGAATTAATGGTTCTTCCGCTGAATGCTGATTTTTCACAGATCAAGGGAAAGCTCATTGAGAGCAGGGACTTTGAAAAGCTTGAGGACAAGGAAAGACTTGCAAAGATCAATGAAGAGTTTCCCAAATATCGCGTAGTTAAAGTACAGGAAGATTTTATGCAGATATTTGAGCAGCATCTTGGAGTGGTTGAGAAGATAGAGGATGACACATATATGGTTCGCTACTGGGAGCTTGTAATCCCCACAAAGCTTGCAGATGGCCTGGATAAAAAGCCGGAAGTAGGAAGCGATGTGCAGTTTAGCTGGAATCATAAGGGCGAATCCAAGATCACAAAGGTGTTCAAAAATCTTCTTGAAGATTGAGAGGGAAAAATGAACACAGAAAAACAAATTGAATTCGATAAAATAAAAAAGATATGGTCAGAGCTTGCATGCACTGATTATGCAAAGGAACAGATAAATGAGGCAGAGATTATTCTAAATGAACGTGAGCTTAGAAAAGCTATTAAGGATACCACAGAAAGCCGTGAGATGATTGAAAAGCTGGGTAATCCGCCCCTTCAGAATGTCACAGAGATAAGAGATATTTTGACGATAGCTGATAAAGGAAAATGCCTTACACCCTATCAGCTTGAGAGAGTTGAAACGGCGCTGGTGGCTGTAGAGAGAATGATGGACTATCTTAGCCGCGGAAGGCAGTATGACAATTCACTTGCCTTCTATGATGAAAACTTAAATCCGCTTTCTGAGCTTAAGGAAGAAATAGTAACGCAGATTAGAAATGAAGAGGTGGATGACAGAGCATCAAAGGAGCTTTACGAACTCAGAAACCGCATTGTTTCTATGGAAGAATCAATGAAGCAAAAGGCTGATCAGATAATCAGGAAAAACGCAGCCTACATGGCAGATTCATTCCATACCGTTAGGAATGGAAGAGTATGCGTTCCGGTAAAGAAGGAATATAAAGCCAAGATCCCGGGTAGCGTTATAGGAAAATCTTCAACGGGAAGTACGCTTTTTGTTGAACCCGAGGGCCTTTCAAAGTGCTACGAAGAGCTGGAGCTTATTCGCATCGATGAAGAAAATGAGGTATACAGAATCCTCTATACTCTCACAGCCATGGTGTCAGATTATGCGGCCATCATGGAAGAAAATGTTCAGATGATTGAAAAGCTGGATTATGTTTTTTCAAAGGGAAAGCTCAGTATTGATCTTGATTGCATAGAACCGGAAATTAATCTGGACAGGCGAATTAATCTTGTAAAAGCAAGACACCCTCTGATGGATAAGGAAGTAAACGTGCCTCTTGATTTTACACTTGGAGAAGGCGACATAAGAGGAATAGTAATCACGGGCCCTAACACCGGCGGAAAAACAGTATCCATCAAAACGGTCATGCTAAGCTGCTACATGGCTCAGTGCGGATTACACGTAGCTTGCAGGGAAGCTGATATCTGCATGAACAGTAATTACCTCTCAGATATCGGAGATGGACAGAACCTGTCTGAGAACCTGTCGACCTTTTCAGCCCATATAAAGAATGTCCTTGATATCCTTGGAAAAGTGAACCATGAAAGTCTTGTTATCATGGACGAGCTGGGATCAGGCACTGACCCTGCAGAGGGCATGGGAATTGCAGTAGCCATTCTTGAAGAACTTAGAAAAAGTAATGCGAATTTCCTTGTAACAACCCACTATCCTGAGATCAAGGATTATGCTGCCAAAACAGATCATATCGTAAATGCAAGGATGGCTTTTGATAAGGAAACTCTGCGTCCCACCTATGAGATGGTAATTGGAGAAGCCGGAGACAGCTGTGCATTTTATATCGCTGAAAGACTTGGAATGCCAGCGGAAATGCTTTCTGTTGCAGCAAAGGCAGCCTACGGTGACGCTGCAGTTAACGATTATGTTTTCTCAGATAAAAAGGAAACCAGAAAGAAAAGCACCGGAAGCAAAATCGTCAAGGCAAAGCAGATACATTCAACAGCAGAGCTTGAGCAGAAATTCAGCATCGGTGACAGCGTAATGGTCTATCCCGATAAAAAGATAGGAATTGTATGTGAACCCATAGATAAAAAAGGAATCCTCAGAGTACAGCTGCCAAACAAGAAAATCTACATAAACCACAAGAGAGTAAAGCTCCATGTAAAAGCAGACAAGCTATACCCCGAGAACTACGACTTCTCAATCGTCTTTGACACAGTGCAAAACCGAAAGGCAAGACACGAAATGAGCCGTAAGTTCACGGATAAAGTCATAGTATATGACCCAAACGACTAATAGTAATGGAGGGGGTAGATCCGCTTCGCTTAAATAAAAAGAACCGGTTTAAGTTAACCGGTTTCTTTTATATTTAAGCGTTAGACAGGGCTCGAAACTATAACTTCCTTTTTACAAAAGTGTTCCTAATATATGTATTACGCTCCTTTTTACACAACATATATAAGAAAAACTCTTAAGCCAAATTTATATACCTATTTCTCATGTAACTTCTCCGCAAGGTATATAAATTGAATATAATAATTTAATTTATATACTTTTTTATATTTATTTCCTGTAGCATTCACTCACATGTACTTATTAAGCACAGAAAAAGTATATAATAGACCATAATATTTCTATCTTATATACCTGTCTCACTTAGTGGTTTAAAAAAAGGTATATAAATTCTATGTATTTTTACATCTTATATACCTGTCTCACAAAGCACGTATAAAAACATGAATCATACGTGTCCTTTGTATAGGTAGTAGTTCAAAGTTCGAGATTTATTTTTACAACAACACAAATGTAAAATGGGAAAGAAATGAAGGTAAATAAAACCATTCGCTATGCAAGCGATAGACGGATCGGTGCACATCCGGGGACCTCGGCTTTGCGACGATCGGAGCGAAGCGGAGATGCGAACACGCGGAGCGGGTTCGAGTTATATGCGCGAAAAAAGGAAGATCTTTCGATCTTCCTTCTTAGAGCGATAGACGGGTTGCTGCTCGTCCGGGGGACGAGCGTTTAGCAACGACCGGAGCGAAGCGGAGACACGAACCCCTTGTCCAAAACACTGCAAACCATATAAAAGAAAGGAGTTTCGAGCATTCTCTATTTTTAATATTAACCAAATCTTAACCAACCTATCATACTTGCAGGATGTTCTATAGTATTAGGAGGTCCTGTCTCACTATCTGCTACTGGTATCGTTACATAATATAAACCGCACCACTCGAACTATGTCTATGTGTTGGGTAATCATCATACTCTAATCTTATTGAATTTCGTACTTCTGAATTAATCTGCCAATCTCTATGTGTTAGGCTTTCGCCTTGCTGTAAAGGTATATAATAAAATTTCATAGTTTCAATCTCGCTATTTCTTAAATATTACACTTTTATTATTGCTATATCTTCATTTTTCAAACTATTATTGATATTTTGGCGTGTTGTTCCTTTAATTAGATTACAAGGTTTACAACCATACAACAATTCTTCGTAACGACATCTACCGCACTTTGTATCCTTGTTATTTCTTACCTTTTAAAGGGTCAATTAACAAGGATTTCCAAGAGTACTACAGACGCACTTGCTACGCTGACGTTTACCCCATAGTCTCTCGTTAGGGCTAATAATCCTAGATATACTCAGATTACTGTTCAAAGATAGCCCGGTAGACAGCTATTTATTGTGTTTATCTACTCACACAAAACTAATACTTAATCTTTTTATATATTAACTCTTCGGATTTATGGTGCCAACATAAAAAGAGAACACCCATCTCTGAGTGTCCTCTTGGTTAAATTATTCGCCTGTGATGCCACCACCATCAATGCCACCCCAATCTATTGAGCCTAAATCACCCAAATCTTGTGCGCCACCCCAAGCACCGCCCCAATCACCTGAGCCTTGACTTCCTGTATTGTCAGAATTGCTAGGGTTACTTCCTGAACCGTCACCCTTATTTGCATTTCCGTTGTCTGAGTTCTTCTTTGCCTCTTCCTGTTTCTTCTTCTGTTCCTCGGCCTTCTTCTTTGCCTCTTCGTCTTTCTTCTTCTCTTCAGACAACTCTCCGCATCGTTCACAGATACCATCGACGTAAGAGTGCCCTAATGGTTCTATGGGTTCAGTGTATGTATCATCACAGTTATTGCAAGTAAATGTATCAATGCCTTCTTCGGTACATGTAGGTTCCTTTGTTACCTCTTCCTTGTAATCATGACCTTTGGCTTTTATAACTTCCTCGTAAGTATCACCGCAATTTGCACAAGTAAATATTGTTTTACCATCATCGATGCAAGTAGCATCTATGGTTTCTGTTTGATAATCATGTCCGATCGCATCAAACATTTCCGTTTTTTCGGAACCACACCAACATTTGTATTTTTCAATACCTTGCTCTGTGCATGTGGGTTCTTGAAATTCTATCTGCTTGAAGATATGTGGATGAAACTTGTAATAACCAACACCGCATATAACTATCGCTATTGTAATTCCAAGTAATATCTTAACAGCTTTATTCTTCATGAATCCCTCCTGTTCCTCATCCACAATTATACGTTCCTTCGCCAGAGGTGCCAAGCGAACTTTTTCTAGTATCTAGGGCGGAAGGCTAAAAATGTTAAATGATTTTGCATATTCTGCCTGAAAACACCCTCTACTACACTACAATTTTTACCTTGCTCTAAATAATCTAATCGGCAACCGCCATCTCCACCGCATATAGGCATATACTTACATTTCATACACTTATCATCTAAGACACTACACCTAAATGCTTTGTCTATATCAGAGTTTTCATCTATACCTTCTTGTATAGTGCCTATTTCTTTACCTTTTTCACCAGATTGTCTATCACATCGGTATAAGTTACCATCTACGCCTATTACTACGTTATGTTTTCTTAGCATAGTACACCCAAAAGGTGCAGCACTTGGTAGCTTAAATAAGGTACTAGCGTCTGCAACATCAAGAAAATCTGTAAAACCCTCTCTAAACTGTAACCACTCTTTATCAGTAAAGTTACAATCAGATTCACCACCATACACACTTACCCTCATTATACTTACTTTATCTTTGCCCTCTTTTACAGAGTCTAAACTATATAAGTATCTTATAAGTTCTTTTGCTTCATCTTGGTTCTTCTTTGTGACGTTTACCCTTATGATTATTGGTATCTCGCTATCTTCTATGTTCTTTAACACTCTTTTATAAGCGTCTTTGGGTGCTTTTCTCGTAGCGTTATAAAAATCCTCGAAACCATCAAAAGCTATCTGTGCCTTTACTACACCAAACTCTTTAAGTTCTTTGCTTATATCTGCTGTTAAAAAGAAACCATTGGTATCTATGGCAGCTCTATAAGTTAAGCCCTTTTCTTTGGTGTATTCTAAGAGAAAACGACTTAGTTTTCTGATAGCATTCATACCCATTAATGGCTCTCCACCAAAGAATGTTACGCCTAGCGACTTTAACTTATCATTGGAATCTATTTCTCTCTTTATATAAGAGATAGTATCAGCTACCGTTTCTTCGGCCATATTTATACCGTGAGCATGATTTCCTTGAAAACAATACTCACAATGATAATTACACTTGCTTGATACCGTAATGAGCAAACTCATATGAGTAGCTTGTTCTTCAAATGCGTTAATCTGTTGACCTTTTATTATTTCTGCTTGATTTATTTCTGCTGGTATCAAAAATCCCTTTAATTCTTCAGGGGGACTATCTAAATCTACATCTTTCGGTATAACCGCAAATTTTCCCATGAGTACGTTGTAATACTCATTCTCTTTAGCTTTTTTGTAGCCCTCTGCATTTAAGTCTATATTATAAAAACTGTGCTTCCACTTTGACATATCATAATACTCCTTGAGATCACTATCCTTAGTCTAACTCTTCGATTTTGTGGTGCCAATATAAAAAGAGAACACCCATCTCTGAGTGTTCTCTTGATTAAATTATTCGCCACCAATACCGCATGTTACAGGAGTGGAAGCGTCATAGCCACCGCCACCACTTCCGAATCCCCAAGCAGCTTGTCCTTGAGAAACGTCATTTGAAGGTGTACCTTGATTACCTGAGTTATCAGAATTGCTAGGGTTACTTCCTGAACCGCCACCCTTATTTGCATTTCCGTTGTCTGAGTTCTTCTTTGCCTCTTCCTGTTTCTTCTTTTGTTCCTCGGCCTTCTTCTTTGCCTCTTCGTCTTTCTTCTTCTCTTCAGACAACTCTCCGCATCGTTCACAGATACCATCGACGTAAGAGTGCCCTAATGGTTCTATGGGTTCAGTGTATGTATCATCACAGTTATTGCAAGTAAATGTATCAATGCCTTCTTCGGTACATGTAGGTTCCTTTGTTACCTCTTCCTTGTAATCATGACCTTTGGCATTTATAACTTCCTCGTAAGTATCACCGCAATTTGCACAAGTATATATTGTTTTCCCATCATCGATGCAAGTAGCATCTATGGTTTCTGTTTGATAATCATGTCCGATCGCATCAAACATTTCCGTTTTTTCGGAACCACACCAACATTTGTATTTTTCAATACCTTGCTCTGTGCATGTATGTTCTTTGGTTTCTAATAACTTGTAATTATGTGGGTGGAATTTATAAATGCCAACTCCACATAAAACTACCGCTATTGCAATTCCTAGCAGTATCTTAACTATTCTGTTCTTCATGAAATCCTCCTGATTTTCCTCTTCAATTATACTTTTCACCGTAAGAGGTGCCAAGTGAATTTTTTCTAGTATCTAGGGCGGAAGGCTAAAAAGAAGGTACTTCAGATTTGTAAAAATAATTTTAGTTAAAAAAGAGAATTATTAGATAGAAATTAATTCATTTTAGATTTTTCTATCTATATATAGAAGCATTTTAATTAATCGCCTACCTGCATTGGTAGAGAGAAGAAACGTATTTTTATGAAGATATTGATTAACGAAAATAAGGTCAAGGTAGCTGACCTTAATGTCAATCCCGTTGGGTTGATACCACTGAAGGTGTTACTAAGAGGTGTTCGTCTTAATTATAAGACAGATGAAGAGGGTAAACGTGTATCTAATGAGGTTGTATCTGTTAGATACGATGTTATTGACCCATCAACGCTAGGTGCGTTTGCAGTTCGCGTTGACACACCTCAAATCATTGACTACTTGCATGATTACCAAGCCAAGAAACCATGGTATATCCCAGCTTATGCCTTAGAACTTCAAATCTATATGGGATGCAGAAGAGGTGAATTACCGCCTATTAAATGGACTTCTGTTAATGAAGATGGTATTAACATTGAAGCAGAGCAACTAACTGTCAAAAAACGGAGACAGAAAAAGAGCATTTTGTAATCGTCCCCCACACCAAAAACTACAAGGATAGAGTATTTCCGCGTACTAAGGCTATAGATGATTTATTGAACAGACTAAAAAAGGTACATGATGTTTATTATTCTAATAGCGAGAATGGTGTGATTACTAATAATACTGTCTATGATTTTTACAGACGAATGTTTAAAAAATTAGGCATAAAGCAAGAAAAAGGTATTATTAAGGGAACACATTCATTCAGAAGAAATGCTATTACAGACGTAGTTAACTCAACCAATGGTAATCTCATTTTAGCTGCTGAGTTATTCGGGAATAGTCCGGAAGTAATAAGAAAAAATTACTTCACTGGAATCGATACAAAACAAGCAATTGATGCACTAGAACAGAGGAAATGGTTTTAACCACTTAACCAAATCTCTTAACCAGAAAAATGATACTTTTTCTGGAAATAAAAAAACAGAAATCCTTGATTTTCAAGGGTTTCTGTATCTTTAAAAGAAGAGCGATAGACGGGGCTCGAACCCGCGGTCTCCACCTTGGCAAGGTGGCGCTTTACCAACTAAGCTACTATCGCATATATGTAAAGTCGCTTTCGCGACAGCAAAATAAATAATACAGTATGAACTTTTATCTGTCAATACTTTTTTTCAATTTTTTCTCAAAACGAAAAAACAATAAAAAATACTCAATAACTCAATCTTTTTGGTTGTAATTCTTTCGTTCTATACTATAGTATTCCTAAGAATAAATCTGCATTTATCACTCACAAGGAGACCAAACACAATGAGCAGAGAAAATAATCTTAATTATCCAATCATGCACTTCGCACCGACCTACGGATGGTTAAATGACCCCAACGGCCTGGTTTACCATGACGGAATTTATGAGCTTTTTTATCAGACTAATCCTAATGGAGTTGAATGGGACGATATGACCTGGGGACATGCCAGAAGTACAGACCTGGTCCGGAGATCCGAAAAACAGAGTTATACAGATTCCATGGATTAGGACAAAATGCGTTGCAAATCAGACAACAGGAGCAATGGGTGTTCCAAGAGAACTGACACTTAAGGAAGTTGATGGTTCTTTTATCTTAAAGCATTCTGTTCCTGAGTAAATCAGCTCTGCTATTAGGTCGGTAAACTGAGCTTTGACAAAGGTGCCGGGATACTTAAACTTGGAATAATTATGTAATTGTTACTCATAAATGCTCTAAAACTCAAAAACATTACTGACAGTAGGAGGTAACCATGACACATTTCAAGAATTTCAAATTGACGGTTTATTGTGTAGCTCAGGTACTGGAGAGGATGGATTTAGACACCCTTAAGAAGCAGTATGATTTCATTGAAAAATATGTAGGAATTGACAAGGTTTATCTTGAGCCATTCCGTGAGGGACACTGGGTGGAGAAAGATAAAATGCGCGAATTTATCGATTTCTTTAAGGGGAAAAACGTGGAAGTAGCAGGAGGTTTCACTGCGGTCGTGCCGGATCTTGATGAAGAGGATGCCAAGAGACAGCGTCTTTTTGGAACCTTTTGTTATACGAATCCCAAGATGCGAGATCATATCAGAAAGGTATCAGAATACTGCGCCGAGCAATTTGATGAAGTAATTCTTGATGATTTTTATGATGTATCAGCGAGAAAACTCCTTCCGACATAGTCGGTGGGGGATGAATCGCTGACCCTCAGCGCTTTGCTTTGCTGTATCGCCCTGTT